>JBGSWI010000051.1:0-17808 GCA_041752515.1 Leptolyngbyaceae cyanobacterium
GCGGCACTGTTGACCGAGTAACTGCCGCAGCGCATCATATAAGCGAGGGGTTTCTTCCATAGGGATGTCTGGTGATGTGGTAATCCCCAGAGTACGTGGATTTGACCCCTCCTTTGAGGAAATGTGTCAGTCAGCCAGGTAAAACAGGTGTTATTCCGTTGAAACTATTCATCAACTCTTGTGTGATTTCACAAATTAATCAAATTCACCAAATTCTAAGATTGGGCTGTTGCCTGAAAGTTCGTCGTAGTCGCCAATTAAGTTTGCCATCACTAATTTGCTGACCCGCAGACTGCGCCAATAGCTGGTGTGATCGGCAATTAAACCCAATGCCATTGCCACGTCTCCAATGCTTTTCTTCAGAAAATTGCGTTCCCCCAAATAGCGATCGCGAAAGAACAAATCAGTATCCTCTAAATTTAGGCTAGAGCGTAGCGGATAGGCAAAGATATCGGATGCGTGGATGACATTGATCCACCGGAGAGTTGCACCAGAATAACTGCTGGCAAATGTTTTTAGCCGTTGCTCATTCACATTCATCATCTGCTTAAAGATGAGTAATGGACAACCCAACGTCGTGATGCTGCGGAGCTTCACTTTGCGCTTATTGGGCGAGTCTACTAACCCACTAATCACGCTGCGGAAGTAGTAAGCTGGATCTGATGTACCGTAGTCTGAAAATAGTAAATCCCATAAGATGACGCTGCTAAGAGAATGCGCTACTAGGTGCAAATCTTCGTCATAGGGATTGTCGGTTAAGAAGTTGAGGAACTGCATTGCCACCGTGCGACGGATCTCGCGCCCTTGCTGGCTGCTAAGATATTTGAAAATATCTTGAAAGAATCCGGTAATCAACTGTTCTCGACGCTGACGATAGTGAAACACATCATCGATATCAATTTGAGGATAATCCCATTTAAAAGCTTCCAAATCTTGCTGCACATAATCCCAAATTTCATTCGGGCTACCTAACTCTTCACCCCAATAGCTGGAATAAAACTCCGGCAGAGCTAGCCCGCGATCGGAAAAATCTGCAATCAAACGATCGCGTAGCGGATCGGCATAGCCCGATCGCCGTACCGAAGCCCCATGCATAAACCACACTAGCATTGCGCCCTTCACTCATCGTATTTTTTTATGCCTCAAGCGGCGCTTATATATTATCCTGATTGTCATTGTGTAGCCTTACTTGGAACAAATGCCAAATTTAAGGAATGTGTCGTACTCCCATTGAAGTTTTAACCAGTTCTATTCAAACCGCATAGCTATGAACCGTTTTCAGCAAGCTTGCGCGATCGCGCTTTCCCTTTATCTGCTGTATATGCTAAAGGCAGCCGTCGGAATTGATATTTCAACTCGATATCATGCCATTGATTTAATTAAAATTCCCGTAAATGCTTTAATGAACCGCTTCAGCGATGTCGTTCATTTTTTTGCTTGAGTTTAAAGGACTTCGCGTTTCGGTGATGCTCAACCCTCACTTCAGCATTGGACTCTGCTCACCTCTCGATGGTGTAAGTTGAGCAGAGTCAAAACTTAATTCACGGTCATTTTTTGCTCCGGCTTAGGGGGGTGAGTTTCCTCCCACAATCCGCCAGCATTCCTGTGCGATCGCCCAATCTTCTTGAGTATGAATAACCAGCACCCGCACTTTTGAGGCTGACGTAGAGATATCGATATCGACTGGGCGGTTATTGTTTTTTTGAGCGTCAATCTTTACTCCCAAAAAATCGAAGGTTTGGCAGGCAAGCTCTCGAACCAAAGGCGTATTTTCACCCACGCCTGCTGTAAATATAATCGCATCTAGCCGGTCTAGATCTGCCAGCATAGACCCGATCGCTGCCTTGAGACGATGCATATACATATCGAAGGCTAGCTTGGCGCGATCGTTGCCTTTTTCCATTTCAGCCAAAATCTGACGCATATCTGCCCCTACCCCAGAAATGCCTTTCAAACCCGACTCTTTGTTGAGGATATGATCCAATTCATCGGCAGTGTACCCTCTTTTTCGCATCAAATAAATCAAAATGCCAGGGTCAAGCGAACCCGACCGGCTGCCCATCATTACGCCATCTAGTGGCGTAAAGCCCATAGTCGTATCGACGCTGTAGCCATCCCGAATCGCCGAGAGAGAGCAACCATTGCCAAGATGACAGGTAATCATTCTGAGATCTGTCAACTCGCGCCCCAGCAGTTGAGCCGCCCGTTCGGAGCAATATTTGTGGCTGGTGCCGTGAAACCCATAGCGACGAATTCCTGCTTCAAGCCAATCATAAGGACCCGGATAGACATACACTTCGGGCGGTAGGTTGGAGTGAAAGGCGGTATCGAATACGGCAACCTGCGGGATTTCACTTCCCAAAATCTCCTCAATAGTCTCAATTCCTTCTAGGTTGACGGGGTTATGAATCGGCGCAAAGTTGGCAAAACGGGCGATCGCCGCTTTTACCTCCTGCGTGACCCTCACACTCTCGCGGTATTCCGCGCCCCCATGGACGACTCGATGCCCCACTGCATCAATGTCGCTGGGGGTGTTGAGTACTTGCGTTTCACCCTGCCACAGGGTTTGCAATAGATGCGTGGTTGCCTCAGCTTTGGATGAGGAAAGCACTAATTCCTTCAGCACGGTTCCATTGGCTTCCACTTTGATGGCTGCTTTTCCTGGCTCTACCGTCCAGTCGATCGCCCCTTTCCACAGTGGCTCCGGCGGATCTGTCATCTCATCCGACAACTCGTAGAGGGAACTTTTCTGACTGCTAGAGCCAGCATTTAGCACCAATATCTTCATCACTTACAGCCGTTCGACATCTTAAAGAGCGTACTGCATTCTTTCAAGGTTTGCTGTATCACAGGCTATTTCTGCAAAGAACCCCCACTCACTAAGTCTGCGGGTTGAGCGCCATTGCCGGGTTAATCACCAGCGCTACCGCTGAAATGGAGCGATCGCGCGTCACCCCTTACCTCACCCCAGAGGAGGCAATCATTGAACCAATTCCAGCATCGGTGAAAATTTCTAGCAGCAACGAATGGGGCAGGCGACCATCCAAAATGTGAGCAGCCCGCACGCCCTGAGCCAGCGATCGCACACAGCAAGTGACTTTAGGAATCATGCCGCCTGACACAACCCCTTGATCAATTAAATTTCTCGCCTCTTGAATATCTAATCGAGGAATTAGCGTAGACGGATCTTTGTAATCTTGCAAAATTCCCGCCGTATCCGTCAACAAAATCAGTTTCTCTGCGCCCAAAGCCGCCGCAATTTCACCCGCTACCGTATCCGCATTGATATTAAATGCCTGCCCCGTCTCATCGGCTGCCACGCTAGACACTACCGGAATATGACCCGCCTTGACCATCACTTCCAAAATGCGAGTATCAACATTGGTCACTTCACCCACAAAGCCCACCCCTGCCGCGTCGGCAGGACGGGCAGTGATTAAATTAGCATCTTTGCCACACAGTCCTACTGCCGAACCGCCCGCCGTATTAATCAACGATACAATTTCTTTATTCACCCGACCCACCAGCACCATTTCCACTACGTCCATCGTGGCGGCATCGGTGACCCGCAGCCCATTTTTAAACTGTGGCTCAATTCCTAATCGGTCTAGCCAAATATTGATTTCGGGACCGCCGCCATGCACTAACACTGGACGCAGCCCCACGCACGACATAAACACCACGTCTCGAATCACCTGATCTTTGAGTGTGCTGTCTTTCATTGCCGCGCCGCCATATTTCACCACAATGGTTTTTCCGGCAAACTGTTGAATATAAGGCAACGCTTCACTCAAAACCTGTGCTCTGATTGTTGCCGATTCTTGCATGGAGTTTTGTTCCGTCTGGGTCATAGTCAAGCTAACTCATGAAATTGGATCTTTTGCAGTGTAAAGGACTGCGCCGCCCCCAACAATACGAAGTGCGATCAGCTCGCTATTATGTCATGAAATCTTGGCTCACAGGAATGCAATCTAACCAAGGTTGATCTTGCCACAAGGCAGCGAGAATTGCGCAAGCCATTTTTCTCCTCGCCTCTAATGGTGGGGCTGATCGTGGGCGCAACGCTGATGGATCTCTTTCCCTTGAGCGCCGATCAATTTATGCCATCTGATGGCATACCAATTTAAACGGAGGATGCGACAGATCTGAGCTTGAAACCGTATCTGAGTAAAGCTTCTACCATTCAAAACTCAAAACTCAAAACGGTATCACCCTTGAACATCTCTGCATCAGCGGTGTGAAGGCAAAATTTAGAACGAGGGTTAGAAATGACTTTTGGAGGGCGATCGCATTCTTTTCCCCGCCTAAATCAGCCGCACGTTAGCCCTAACGCCTGACACCTAGCCCCTCTGCTTGATACACTAAACCATACACAACACTAGGATTAAAACGTGGTTGTCAAGCCAGAATGGTTACGAGTCAAAGCGCCGCAGTGGGAACGGGTGGGAACGGTCAAAGACATTCTGCGAGATTTGGGGCTGAATACAGTCTGTGAGGAAGCCTCTTGCCCCAATATTGGCGAATGCTTTAATCACGGCACTGCCACCTTTTTGATTATGGGACCCGCTTGCACTCGCGCTTGCCCCTATTGCGATATTGACTTTGAAAAGAAGCCGCAGCCGCTCGACCCCACGGAACCCGATCGCCTTGCGGAAGCGGTTCGCCGAATGCACCTGAATCATGTGGTAGTAACGTCGGTGAATCGAGATGATCTGCCCGATGGCGGCGCTTCCCAGTTCGATCGCTGCATTCACGCCATCCGCGCTGCATCCCCCGGCACCACAATCGAAGTGCTGATTCCTGATCTATGCGCCAACTGGAATGCCCTAGAAATTATCCTCAACGCCAAGCCAGACGTGCTAAACCACAACACCGAAACGATCGCGCGCCTCTATCGCCGGGTTCGCCCCCAAGGAGACTATGGGCGATCGCTGGAACTATTGCGCCGCACTCGTGAACTGGCTCCCTGGGTTTACACTAAAAGCGGCATCATGGCAGGCTTGGGCGAAACTGATGACGAAGTAAAACAAGTGATGCATGACCTGCGGCAAGCAGATTGTGACATTCTCACCATTGGGCAATATCTCCAGCCCAGCCAAAAGCATCTAGGAGTTCAAGCCTTTATCACGCCGGAACAGTTCGATGCATGGCGTGACTATGGCGAATCTATCGGCTTTCTGCAAGTGGTGTCTTCTCCCCTCACCCGCAGTTCCTATCACGCCGAACAGGTACGCGCTTTGATGGAACGCCACCCCCGCAATCCAGTTTTGAGTGATAAGTTTTGAATGATGAATGATCCGATGTTTCCCCAGTCGCCCTTGACGATCGCCATCCTCGGTGCTGGAGCGTGGGGAACCACCCTGGCAACTTTAGCAGTGCAACAAGGGCATACCGTGCGGTTGTGGTCCCGGCAAAGTGAGCAATCGTTAGAATTTGTTTTGGCGGATGCACAGGTCATCGTTTCTGCGGTATCGATGAAAGGGGTGCGAGCAGTGGCGGAGCAAGTGCGATCGCTGCAAATCGCGCCCCATGTCATTCTTGTTTCTGCCACCAAAGGGCTTGACCCAGAGTCGGGCAGTGAAGCAAAATTGCCTGCCCTGCCCTCGCAAATCTGGCAAAACGCCTTGCCCGCCCATCCCATAGTCGTTCTATCAGGACCCAATCTTTCAGCAGAAATTCAAAAAGGATTGCCCGCCGCAACGGTGGTTGCCAGTGCCAATGAAACCGCTGCGAAACAAATACAGCAGGCTATTTCTTCTACCAGCTTTCGGGTTTACACCAATGCCGATGTGCTGGGTGTTGAGTTGGGCGGCATTTTGAAAAATGTGATCGCGATCGCGGTAGGAGCCTGCGACGGCTTGCAACTGGGCACCAACGCCAAAGCCGCCTTGGTCACTCGCGGGTTAGCGGAAATCATTCGCATCGGCACGGATTGGGGGGCTAAACCCGAAACTTTTTACGGTCTATCAGGACTCGGCGACCTGCTTGCCACCTGTAATAGCGCCCTCAGCCGTAACTATCAGGTGGGGTATGGCTTGGCTCAGGGAAAATCCCTATCCGATGTTCTAGAATCTCTGCAAGGCACGGCTGAAGGCATCAACACGACCCAAGTTCTCGTGCATCTCGCCAGTCAGCAGCAGATCGCCCTGCCCATTTCTCAGCAGGTTGATCAACTGCTGCACGGCGAGATTACGCCCCAGGCTGCTCTTGAGGCTTTAATGGTGCGCGATCGCAAACCCGAAAATTGCTAAAACCATCCAGGGCGGGTGAAAGCTTAAAACTCAACTCTTCCAACTCCGCAGATCTTTGCTTATCCGAATGCAAGTGTTTTTACCGATCTTTCACAGTTTCCTAATTAAACAAACCATCATTCAAAGCATTGGTGAAGATGCCGGATTACGCTTTAAAAGTCAGGAAAGAAGCAAGAGGGTGATGTAGGTTAGCGTATGCCTTGATTCAGGTCACGACCTTTTGTTCAACGGCTTCCTATACTAACCAAAACTCAGAGACTGTTGGAAAAGTCAATATCTTTTGACATTAGACAAGCTCTGTCTTTTTAAGTGTTAGGTGCGGCAATCTACGACTGGTTCTGTAACTGAGCGATCGCATAATTCTGACCCTTTATATCGATAGCTTCAAAAAGGGATCATTACGGAACCCTAAGCTGTGTTCATCAGTCCCCCCTGAAGGGAACACTACTTTTAATTCTGACTGAAGCTAATTCTTATCTGGAGCAACCGAGACGAGACTATGCCAGCAACAACTTTCTACGCTGAAGCAGACTATGACGAACAACAAGTCTATTCGCCCCGTTTTCAGCCGAGTAGCCCCCAGCCTGAAGACTATGCCGTTGATGCAATAGATTTGGAGATGGATACTGTTGACCCGAACAGTCTCTATCGCTCCGCCTCTCATCGCACCACCGATCTTGTTCGCTTATATCTCCAAGAGATTGGGCGGGTTCGCCTGCTGGGGCGAGATGAAGAAGTCTCAGAAGCTCAGCGGGTGCAGCGTTATATGGCTTTACTAGAGTTGCGTGCAAAAGCCGTAGAACAAGAAACGGGAGCGATTCAGCAGTATGTCAAATTAGTGGAAACGCACGATCGCCTGACCTCTCAACTCGGACATCGCCCTTCCTTGGAGCGCTGGGCAACAGAAGGCGGCGTGGATATTACCGAACTCAAGCCTAGTTTGGCAGCCGGAAAGCGCCATTGGGCAGCGATCGCCAACCTGCCCGTGGATGAATTGGAGCGCATCCAATCTGAAGGCAGTCGTGCCAAAGAACACATGATTAAGGCAAACTTGCGCTTAGTCGTTTCCGTTGCCAAAAAGTATCAGAATCGCGGCTTGGAACTGCTAGACCTGATTCAGGAAGGGACTCTGGGTCTAGAGCGCGCCGTCGAGAAATTTGACCCCACCAAGGGCTATCGTTTTAGCACCTACGCCTACTGGTGGATTCGTCAGGGCATTACTCGCGCGATCGCGACCCAAAGCCGCACCATTCGCTTACCGGTTCACATTACCGAAAAGCTGAACAAAATCAAAAAAGCTCAGCGCAAAATTTCTCAAGAGAAAGGGCGCACTGCCAGCATTGAAGACATTGCCCTTGAACTAGAAATGACCGCACCTCAAGTCCGGGAAGTGTTGCTGCGAGTGCCTCGCTCCATTTCTTTGGAAACTAAGGTCGGCAAAGAAAAGGATACGGAACTGGGCGATCTATTGGAAACAGATGAAATCACGCCCGAAGATACTCTAATGCGGGAATCTCTCCGCCGTGACTTGCAGCAGCTATTAGCCGACCTGACCACCCGCGAACGGGATGTCATTCAAATGCGGTTTGGCTTGGGCGACGGAAAGCCCTACTCCTTGGCTGAAATTGGGCGAGCGCTAGAGTTATCACGGGAACGAGTTCGCCAGATTGAGGCAAAAGCGCTGCAAAAACTGCGCCAACCCAAACGCCGCAACCGCGTCCGCGATTATCTAGAATCGCTAGGTTAACTTTCTCTCTCCTAACTGTAAGAACAACAACCGGGATAGTTCGCTATCCCTTTTTTCGTTGACTGGAATAAACAGCAGATAAGCAGCAGGAAAATATTCAGTTGCACAAAACAAATAGTGCATAGCTCTTATCTCATACCAATTCAAATCAAGAATGCGATGGATCTAAAGTTGAGACCGTGATCAAGTAAAGCTTTTACCATTCAAAATATCTCCTAGGTCAACGCTACGCGTTGGCAAAGCCAGTCCGAAGGACTTACAAAATTCAAAACGGTATCACTACAGAACAAAAGTGTGTAAAAGCAGAGCAGGAAAGGGTTCTATGGGAATCACTGCATTCTGACGATGAAACCCATGAATCATGATTACGCTAATCTGCAAAACGTTGCAGCCTCATTCGGGTTGGGATGGCGCAAGGACGACTTGGGATGAGACGATTGCGGTGTAAGAGTGGGGAATTTGGGCGATCGTATTTTTAGAGCAGTAACAGAGACGGGAATGGTGGACGGGAATTTTTTGATGGAGATGCGATACACTCACTCCATACCGCGATCGCAGCGGGTGCCCTCACTCCCTAGAAAATCATGCATAGACTGGCAGCAACACCGGGCGGTTGGACTCCTGACACAGAAGGCGTAATTTTTGTGGATCAGACTCCCGCCCCGATCGTGTTGATTACCGCCGCAGATACCGACATCAACGCGATCGCTCAAGCGATGCCCTATATTTCTGGTAACTTCCCGGCTGTGCGGGTTGTCAATCTATTGCAACTTCAACAGCAATTATCGATCGACACCTACGCCGAAACCGTTTTAGAACACGCCCAAGTGATTGTGCTGCGGCTACTGGGCGGACGATCCTACTGGTCTTATGGTTTGGAGGTGGTACGCGAAACAGTCGAACGAACGGGTGCAACGCTGATTGTGCTGCCGGGAGATAACCAACCTGATCCCACGCTGATTAGCCATTCCACTTTAGCGATCGCCTCAGTGAACCAGTGCTGGCGCTACTTTTTAGAGGGCGGTGTGGAGAACATGGTCAACGCTCTACGCTGGCTGGCACATCACGGCATATCCAGTCAGTATGACTATGAATCGCCTCAACCGGTGCCGTCTGCCGGAATCTATCCTTTCTCAATTCCACCTGCACTCCAGAATGCCCCTCAAGTTGGGATCGTGTTCTACCGAGCGCATTATTTGGCGGGTAATTTGGCTCCAATCGATGCACTCTGTCAGGCATTGAGCGATCGCGACATATGTCCTATTCCTATCTTTGTCTCGTCGCTCCGAGATCCCGATGTGCAGGCAGAATTGCTGCACTATTTCCGTCCTAAAGATGAAGCTGGCATCCAAGTGCTGCTGAACACCACCAGCTTTTCTCTAGCTCAACTCGGAGAGCGAGAGCGCGGCGGTGAACTGGCTTCTGACTTTCCAGAGTTGTGGCAACGGTTAGATGTTCCCGTGCTGCAAGTGATTTTAAGTGGGGGGGGATTGGCGCAATGGCAACAGGAATGGCGCGGGTTGTCGCCCCGCGATGTGGCGATGAATGTGGCGTTGCCAGAGGTCGATGGACGCATTATTAGCCGTGCGGTTTCGTTTAAGGCGGTGCAAGGTTGGAATGCCGCCTTGGAAACGGAAGTGCTGAACTATCAGCCTGTGGACGATCGCGTTCAGTTTGTGGCAGATCTGGCGGCAAATTGGGCGAAACTACGGCAGGCGAAGGTATGCGATCGCAAGGTGTCGCTGATTTTAGCCAACTATCCGACTCGCAATGGTCGCCTTGCCAATGGCGTGGGGCTGGATACTCCAGCAAGCTGTGTGGCAATTCTCAACGCACTGCAACAGGCGGGATATCACGTTGAGAACATTCCAAAAAATGATGACGAACTGATTCGACAACTCACGGCAGGAGTCACGAATGATCCAGAAACAAAAGGGATGAACCCGGTGGGGCAAACTCTTAAAATTGCAACTTATCAAGCGTGGTTTAATACCCTCCCGAAAGCCGTAAAAACTCAGGTTGACCAACGCTGGGGAGATGCCCAAGACTCGTTTGCGATTGCCGGAATTCAACTGGGTAATATCTTCGTGGGCATTCAACCTTCACGCGGGTATGACACTGATCCTGCACTCAACTATCACGCACCCGATTTAGAACCGACTCACGACTATCTCGCGTTTTATCACTGGCTGCGATCAGATTTTGGCACCCATGCGATCGTTCATGTGGGCAAGCATGGCAATTTAGAATGGCTTCCTGGCAAGAGCGTTGCCCTGTCTGAGGATTGCTATCCTGAAGTTGCTTTTGGGGCGATTCCTCACTTGTATCCGTTTATTGTCAATGATCCGGGGGAAGGTTCTCAGGCAAAACGGCGATCGCAGGCTGTGATCATCGATCACCTGACCCCGCCCATGACCCGCGCCGAACTCTATGGCGGCTTGCAGCAGCTTGAGGGCTTAATTGATGAATACTATGAAGCTCAAACGCTTGATCCGTCGCGCTTAGCAGTGATCCGCGATCGCATGACAGCCCTAATTCAGCAAGAGAATCTCAGTCAGGAAGTTCAAGCCATGGCAGGTAATGTTGATCTTGATCAATTTACACCCGCCGCCCTAACCGAACTGATCACTAACGCCGATCGCTACTTGTGTGAACTGAAAGAATCTCAAATCCGCGACGGCTTACACATCTTTGGACAATGCCCCGCAGGACGACAATTGCGCGATTTGATTGTCTCCATCGCTCGTCATCCATCACCAGGGCGGCTGGGCTTGACCCGCGCGATCGCCCAAGCCTGGAACCTCGACTTCGACCCATTAACCGCAGATCCAGCACAGTTGGTTGGGGAAGGAACAATAGACAATGAAAATAGTGGTACGACTTTTGATATTTCTCCATCTGATCCAAAACCCAAAATATCTCCTACGGAGATGCTACGCGTTGGCAAAGCCAGTCCGAAGGACTTACAAAACTCAAAGCTCAAAACTCAAAACTCTCATCCTCGCACCATCGGCGATGCCATTGACATCATCGAGAACTACGCCGCCGAACAGGTTGAGCAATTGCTGAATGGATGCAGTGATTTGTCAGATGACGATGAGATATCAACAGAGTTGAACTGGATTGGCGATCGCCTCCTGCCCGATCTACAACACACTGATCAAGAAATGTCTTACTTGCTGCATGGGTTGGCGGGGGGCTATGTGCCAGCGGCTCCATCGGGTGCGCCCACGCGGGGTCGCCCGGATGTGTTGCCGACCGGGCGAAATTTCTATTCCGTGGATATTCGCGCAGTGCCGACTGAGAGCGCCTGGGATGTGGGGCGGAAAGCGGCTGAAGTGCTGGTCGAAACCTACACTCAAGAGCATGGTGAGTATCCTAAAACGCTGGCGCTCTCGATTTGGGGCACTTCCACCATGCGAACCGGGGGCGACGATTTGGCGGAGGCGTTGGCGCTGTTGGGCGTACAGCCCGTTTGGGAAGGGGCATCACGTCGGGTGATTGATTTTGAGGTGTTGCCGCTGTCGCTGTTGGGTCGTCCACGGGTCGATGTGACCCTGCGGATATCGGGCTTTTTCCGGGATGCGTTTCCTAACTTGATTGATTTGTTTGATCAAGCGGTGACGGCGGTTGCGGCATTGGATGAATCGGCGGATCAAAATCCTTTAGCGGCACAGGTGCAGCAAGAAACCCAGGAGTGGCAGCAGACAGGCTTGACGGTTGAAGAGGCAGAGCAGCGATCGCGATATCGAGTGTTTGGCTCCAAACCCGGTGCCTATGGCGCTGGATTGCAGGGATTGATCGAATCGCAAAACTGGGAAACTACCGAGGATCTTGCCCGTGCTTACCTCAATTGGAGCAGTTATGCCTACAGCGCTCAGGGCGTGGGTTACTCGGCACCGGAAGCTTTTGAACGTCGCCTGACAGATCTGCAAATCGTCCTGCAAAACCAGGATAACCATGAACATGATCTGCTCGATTCCGATGATTATTACCAGTTTCAGGGCGGCTTAACGGCAGCAGTGCGATCGCTCCAAGGAGAAAATCCAACCGTCTATTTTGGCGATCATTCCCTACCCGAAAATCCCAAGGTGCGATCGCTGCAACAGGAGATTGCGCGGGTTTATAGATCGCGAGTCGTCAACCCAAAATGGATCGCCGGGGCAATGCGGCACGGCTACAAGGGAGCTTTTGAAATGGCGGCAACGATCGACTATTTGTTTGCCTACGATGCTACGGCTGAATGCGTTGCAGACTATATGTATGAAGGCGTGGCAGAAGCCTATGTACTTGATCCCCAGGTGCAAGCGTTTGTGCAGCAGAAAAACCCGTGGGCATTGCGTGACATGGCAGAACGACTGCTGGAAGCCCATCAACGCGGACTGTGGGAAAACGTCGATCAAACGATGCTAGACCAGTTGCGATCGCTCTCATTGGAAGCCGAAGCCGAAATTGAAGGGCGACTAGGCAATATGAGTGTCTAGCATAAAGGAAAGATTGGCGTTGCTGAATGGCGATATGAATTGCCCTCATCCCCAGCCCTTCTCCCTAAGGAGAAGGGAGCCAGAAATCTTATCCCCTCGCCCGTTGGGAGAGGGCTAGGGTGAGGGCGTATTTCAGAATTCATAGACTGATTCAGCAACGCCGAAAGATTTACTAGAACATCGCCAGCCGTCTTCTACAATTTGGTGGCTAGCCTCAACCCCTTTATACTTTCACCATCATGAGCGATCGTTCATTGTTTTCCCGATTCAAGCTGTCTTTAACCCGTAGACAACTCGTTACGGCAACGCTTACCTCTGGCTTTGCGCTTGCGGTTCAGCCTATTTTCGCCAAAACAATTCAGACTCCTACTGAGGGATTAATTGCCGGAGCGGTGCAAATTCCAGTTGCAAGCGGCACTATTCCGGCTTATCGAGCTATGCCTGCAAAAGGCGGCTCTTTTCCGATTGTTCTAGTGATTCAAGAAATTTTTGGTGTGCATGAGCATATGCAGGATGTGTGCCGCCGCTTTGCTAAACTGGGCTACCTGGCGATCGCCCCTGAACTCTTTGTCCGCCAAGGCGATGTTGCCAATCTGAGCGACATCAATCAGATTCGTCCCATCGTTGCCAAAGTTCCCGATACTCAGGTATTATCTGACCTCGATGCCACAGTAGCCTGGGCAAAGCAAATGAGCAAAGGGGATACGGCTCGGTTGGGCATTACTGGGTTTTGTTGGGGTGGACGGATAACCTGGCTCTACACGGCTCACAATCCGCAGGTAAAAGCGGGTGTGGCTTGGTATGGGCGGTTGGTGGGCGATCGCACTCCGCTTCAGCCCCAATATCCGCTGGATCTGGTATCTCTGATTAAAGCTCCCGTTTTAGGACTCTACGGCGGACAGGATACGGGCATTCCCATTGCCACCGTCGAGCAAATGCGATCGGCATTCAAAGAGCTTTCGGCACCCTCAGAAATCATTGTTTATCCCGAAGCTCCTCATGCCTTCTTTGCAGATTATCGCCCCAGTTACCGCCCGAAAGAGGCAGAAGATGGCTGGAAGCGGCTGCAAGCGTGGTTCAAGCAACATGGTGTGGCTTAACCTTTGGGATGTTGGAAGTTAAGGGGTAGCGTTTTCGAGCCTGGTGATCCCCTCGTCCAAAAAAACGGTGACTTTATCACCTGCTGGCGCGATTTTGAGCATTGTCGCGAGAGTCGGCAAGGCTTGAAACAAAGGTGGTCTAGAAACAAGCGATCGCCTGTCATGGCTCAAATTACAGGCGCTTGAATGTACCGTAAAAGTATTTTCATTGTCTAGTGATGTCGCGGTTCAAATACAGAACGGCTGCTCAATCAGGCTTTTTCAATCATCTGATTGCATTTCAATAAATATCTCAAATGAACTCCATAAAGGATTCATCAGGTTTCACTACGTAGATATTTGAAGTTTTTAGTATAAGTCTTATCCAGTTTAAATCTATACCTTTTTTATCTCGCAAATCTCTCTTAAGGCATATTTTTCTGTGTTCAAATTTGTTTGCTCATCATTGATAATCAGAATGTCTAAATAAGTTAATACCTATTAGTCTAGGGATAATGGATATTTACATTCTTGAGCTATTGGTAATTGGCATATTACTGTTATCTGTTACTTTAGGCTCTGGCTTAATCTCTCGTTTACCGCTTTCTTATGCTCTAATTTATTTATCAATCGGAATTTTTCTGAGTCCCTATGGCTTGAATTTAGTTCGGTTGCGCCCTGAGGCAGAGTTTTTGCAGCGGCTGACTGAATTTGTCGTTTTGATTTCGCTATTTAGCTGCGGTTTAAAGATGAATCGCCCCCTAAAGACTTGGGCATGGAATTCAACTATTCGGTTGATTGGCTTATTGATGCCCATTACAATTTTTGCGGTTGCCGCGATCGCTCATTTTTCCCTAGGATTCGGCTGGGGAGCAGCGATTTTATTGGGGGCAATTCTTGCGCCAACTGACCCTGTTTTGGCATCCGAAGTCCAAATTTCTCATCCCGATGATAAGGATGAGTTGCGATTTGGTTTAACTTCCGAAGGCGGTTTAAACGATGCCTTGGCGTTTCCGTTTGTTTATTTTGGGTTGCACTGGCTGAAGGATGACCATTGGCAAAACTGGTTTGGTCAATGGGTGGCAGTGGATGTAATTTGGGCGATCGCGGCGGGTTTTGCCATGGGAGTCATTGTTGCCCGAACGGTGGTGTGGCTCGATAAACAAACTCAGCGGTTAATTGAGGTGGATAGTTTGATGGAAGATTTTGTGGCGTTGAGTATGATTTTGCTGACTTACTCGCTCACCGAATTGGTCAATGGCTATGGTTTTTTGGCAGTATTTGTAGCAGGTGTAGTTGCCCAAAAAACCTATCGCGATCCAGAGAAACGGTTCTCCCAGCTTGAGTTTACCGAAACTCTGGAAAAACTATTAGAACTTGCCACGATTTTACTATTGGGATCTTTGTTGAGAATTGAACCGATTATGCGGTTTTTGCCCCAAGGGCTTTTAATTGCAGGGACATTGCTCTTTTTAATCCGCCCTGTGGGAGCCTGGGTTAGCACGATTGGCGAAAACTATAGCCCGCTGCGGCGGTTGCTGTTTGGCTGGTTTGGCATTCGTGGAGTCGGTTCACTTTATTATCTTGCCTACGCTCTAGGATCAGGTCTCAAGGGAGACATTGGCGAACAAATTGCTTGGATTGTTTTCATCACCGTGATTGGTTCAGTTGTTCTGCATGGAATCACTGCAACGCCTTTGATGAATCGATATGAGCGCCACGTTGAACGGAGAAAACAACGAGCGATCGCGGCAAAAAGTGAAGCTGCCTAGATGGGTTTGGAAGTGGGATGTCGAACATCAAACAATAGATGATAAAGCGGCTTGTCGAATCTGTTCCATGAGGCTTAAAACGCGCTGATAGGAACGGTCGTTTCCTTGCTGTTGAAAATCCTCGGCGGCTTGTTGTAAATCGGTGAGTGCTTGGTTAAAGTTGCCCAAATTGTAATAAGCGATCGCTCGGTCTAGGGAGGCTTCAGGCAAATGGGGATTGAGTTGTAAAGCGTGATCAAAATCCTGAATGGCTGCTAGATAGTTTTCTTGCTGACCGTAGAAACAGCCTCGGCTAAAGTAGCCGCGATCGCGGCTAGGGTTAATTTGAATTGCTTTTGTCAACTGAGCGATCGCTGAGTCAAAATCCTTCAGGGCACCGTAAGAGAGTCCCTTGTCGATTTGACACTCCTCGACCTAAAAGCACGAGGATTCTTGGTTCACCGAGCCAACTTGTCTGAAGCAATTACTTGATTCAGATAGAGGTCGTTCTCTCCCCAAGCTTTGATTCCGGTATGCCCTACCGTATTGAGTCCTTTTTTCAGGATATTGATTGCCGCATTATGGTCACGGTCTTGCACATGACCGCAATGCGGACAAAGATGCGTCCGAGTCGAGAGTGATTTCTTCACTGTCTCTCCGCAACTAGAACAATCCTGACTGGTGTATTGAGGCGCTACGGCAACCGTTGCCACTCCAAACACTTTCCCGAAATATTCAATCCAGCGGCGAAAGTCTCCCCAGGCTGCATCACTAATCGACTTAGCCAAGTGATGATTCTTGACCATATTGCGAATCTGCAAGTCTTCCAACACCACGAAGTCATTAGACTTCACCACGCACCTTGCAGTCTTCACTGCAAAGTCTTTACGCTGGCGTTGCACTTTTAGATGCGCCCTACCCAACCGTTTGACCGCCTTGCGACGGTTCTTAGACCCTTTCACCTTCTTAGACGCTTTGCGCTGCGCTCTTTTCAGGCGTTTCTCAGCCTTCCTCAAGTGGCGAGGATTCTCTACGGTATTGCCGTCCGAGTCGGTATAGAAGTGGTTCAACCCCACATCCAAACCAACCGTTCGCTTAGTCGGTTCTCGTTCTTCAGTGCGTTCCACGTCCAGAACAAACTGAACATAGTAGCCATCTGAACGCCGCACGACTCGCACTCGATTGATTTGTTCAAGCTGATAGAAGTTCAAGTCACGAGTCCCCATCATCTTGAAGCGTCCTGCTCCAAACTTGTCGGAGAACGTGATGAACTTCCTATCTTCCGACAACTTCCAGCCCGTGACCTTGTATTCTACGCTGGCACGGGTTTGGAACTTCTTGAACTTAGGAAACCCTTTCTTACCGGGAATCTGCTTTTTGCAGTTGTCGTAGAACCGAGCGATGGCAGACCATGCCCGTTCTGCGTGAGCCTGACGAGCTTGGGAGTTGAGCTTGTTAGCCCAAGGGAAGGCTGGATCATCTGCCAATGTCTTGCAATATTTGTACAAATCATTACGGCTGACTTTTTGGTTGTCCATCCAAAAGCGAAGGCAAGAATTGCGGATAAAGGTAGCCGTCCGAATCGCTTCATCCAAAGCCTCGAATTGCTCACTTTTACCCTTCATTTTTGCCTCCAGAACCAGCATTCTTACTCCAAGCCTTTAGGCGTAACTTCTACATCCTACAACAAAATTCCACCGGGTTTCAGGATATTTTCGGTGAGCTTCCTAGATCATTGGCTGTTTCCGCTCACCGCTCCAACAGCCCTGGCTTATATCCCTGGCGTGAACGCACAGGGCTTTACGCCGATTTCCGGTAAGGGCAACGGCTGACCTCTTGCCCCTCGCTATTCGCCATATCTCCTAGGTCAACGCTACGCGAACGTCATTCCCCCGATTGCTCCACATAGACTGATCCTTGTTCTTGCCCATTTAGGGGGATGCTTTTGAAGCGGAGGTTGCCTGTAATGGTGAGTTCTTGCCCTGGCTCAGGAGGTTGTTTTTGAGTAAGCACCCAAATTTTGCCCGTCGAGTCCTGAAGTTCGTAAACAGTTCCCTCTAGAATCGGCACGCGATCGCCCACTACGCCCTTCACAGTCACCACCGAATTTCGGTCAGCCGTTTTCTGCACTTCTAGAATGGAGGTCGTTGTTGGTATGACAATTTCACCCATGCCACCCGAACGGGCACTTTCAGAAGCAGCTTGATTCCCGCAACTGACTAAGGTGATTAAAAATCCCAGCACTGCCCACCGTTTACCCGGAAATAGTACTGTTTGACTGGTTCTAAAAGTTAGCCAATTAATCTTGAGAAGAGTCATCACAGAACCTGTTGAATCTGAGACACTGATGAACAGCTTACAGAACGGGAGAGTTCGAGAGGGGAGCAAAGCCCACGTCTTTTAAGCGTGGGATGTAGCGAACCCTTTCGCGTGGCTGCTTCAGCCACAGAGTTATCAGGCTTTGGGCAACTGCTTGACATAATCTCGAAGAACTTC
>JBGSWI010000052.1:0-10199 GCA_041752515.1 Leptolyngbyaceae cyanobacterium
CGTATTGTACCTCCAAACGTTCGTATATGGCTAGGGAAAAATCAATTAAAGTTAGGCTGTCTGAATATGAGATTCAGCAATTGAAACAAGAGGCTGAAAAGCAAGGAATAGGTATGTCTGAGGTTCTTAGGAAGTGCATAGTTCAATTCTCAAAGCCGTCCTAAACGAGCGGGGCTTTAGACCCATTTTTTTTGGTAAAGGTTAAGAGCAGGGTGTTGCAAAATCTCCAATGTGAGCTTAAATAGCATCAAGTTTACTAATTGGCGATCGCCTATGAAATCTTCCACCTTGATCACTGCGGCGCTGTTGTCTATGCTGGGCACTTCCTTGCCAGCTTATGCCGAAAATTTAGAACACAGCCGCCAACTCATCGCAACAAAGCAGTGTCCTAAATGTGACCTGAGCCGAGCCGGATTAGTTTTTGCGGATTTAGCAGGAGCCAATCTCAGCCAAGCTAATTTGGTCGGAGCCAATTTGAGTCAGTCGAATCTTCAAGGGGCAGACCTCCGTGGGGCAAACTTGGCTGGAGCGTCACTCAATGGCGCAAATTTAACGGGCGCAAACTTGAATGGAGCCAATCTTTCTGGAGCCGATTTGCGAAAATCCTATTGGACTGGCGCATCGGTCGTAGGAGCGACGACCGACGGAGCCTATTTGCAAGGAGCCGTGGGACTCGCCACATCAGTAGGCACCCTGGAAGATTTTTATCGCTGGGCTTTGGAAGACGAACAGCGGCAAAACTATGTGAGTGCGATTCAAAATTACACTCAGATCATTGCTCGTCAAGCTGATTTTGCTCCTGCTTATTTGGGGCGTGGCGCGGCTCGAATGCGGACGGGCGATCGCAAAGGAGCGATTATGGATAGTCGTGAAGCCGAACGCCTATTTAAAGCAAAGGGCGACACGAAAAACGCAGAGGTTGCCACCAAAGTTGCATTGCTATTTGAAACGCCCACCCCTGAAGACAAAATAGACAAAGGCAAGCCTAATTTTGGTCAGGCGCTAATCGGCATTTTAGGCGGTGCTATGCAATTATTTTTGTCTAACTTTTCTCTGCCGTCGTTGTTTTAGCCGCCACCCGCATGGGGCGCAGTTCGGGCTGACTGCTAAATTTCCAAATAATGCGATCAACATAGTAGTGATAAGTGACGATCATGGTGAAAGGCATGAACAGCCAGGGTGTAAGCGACAGTCCGAGGGTGGGCGTAAAAAGGAGGCAGCAGTGCGGTGTCGGTTGCGGATGGCATTGCTGTATTTGAGGCACCATCGAATCATGCAAGCGTTAGCTGAAGCCATTGGATGCGCCGAATCAACAGTATGGAACTACCTTCACGAAATGCTGCCGTATATTCGCAGTAAACCGCCTGTGAGTTTGATCGAGCACTGACGACAAGAGTGTGACAGCGTGGAACGGGCAGAACTGGAGACAGGGTTGGCGGAGTTACCCGATGATTAGCCTACCCAATGGCTTGATATTGTCGATGTGGCGATCGGAAAACCCAGATCTCGCAATGACAGTAAACTCTTAGAGGAGACACAAGCAGAGCTACCGGAGACGCTTGAATTCATTGGAGATATATACGACAACGCCGATCCAAAAAACACGGCGGAGGACAACTCACCCAAGAACAGAAAGATTTCAATCAAAAACTCAGCCAAAGGCAGGTGGATGAAGAGGACTACTAGATGAGCGCACAGTCACCTCTTAGAGAACTGATCAAACCGCAAAGGCACAAGCTGAAAGGCGCTGTTAAGCAGAGATTTGGTGGAGCGTGTGCGTTTTGTGGATGCACCCCCCGATTTTTGACCTTAGATCATATTGTGGCGAAATCAAAGGGTGGATTAGACGTGAAATCGAACTTGGCTGCCGTTTGCCAACGCTGCAACCAAAGTAAAGGGAGTCGCCCGCTTTGGGAGTGGTGGCAAGCGTCGCCCTGTTGGAATGAGGAGCGGGCAATCCAGTTTGCTGCGATCGTTCTTGTCTGTAAGATTCGAGATCCCAGTCAAAATGGGGTTCAGTCTAGGCGTGGCTAGATTGATCAAGGCGATGCGGATCTTGCACACCCGTTAGCAGATTCCAGAGTTCATGATCCACTTCAGATTTGGGTACATACCAGTTATCGGCACTAGCTTCCTGGTTGCCCATGGCGCTAAATTGCTCTCGATTTGGATCGTTTAGATCGAGGTAAGTTGCACCTTGCTTTAATCGAGTTCCAGCGGGGAGTATGGGAATGCGCTTCAACTCGTCGCTAGTGAGACCAAATAAATGTTCCTGCACCTCTTTTAGGTCAAAGGCAGTGGACACTTCTGGTTCAGCGATCGCGCTTTCAATTCCATGATTTTGTCCTGCCATTGAGTCTGGATGCAAATCGTGTTCCCATTCGTCATCGATATTTTCAGGGACGTGCTTCGACTTTTGTGATTCTGACACTGTGCGGTTTCCTCACTTTTTGCTTACCCTAAAGTCTAAAAGCGATCGCCCCAACAACCCCCCGTCTAAAGACTGAAATAACAGCCGAAAATCCAGCGCCAGTACAAAACTGGGGGGAATAGCACGTCCATAGGCAAAGAAACCGCAGGGTTCACTGGCTACAAAGGGCTTCGTCGGGCGATCTCAACGTGCCTTTTCAGGGAATCGTTTTAACCAACTAGAGTGGCGCGATCGCTTCTCCTAACGAGTCCCCACGCTGATCCTTTGCCTTTAATGTGTCGGCTTAACCCCATTTAACACCCGACCTGCATTCAAAATTGCCAGCAGCGCCACGCCCACATCTGCAAATACCGCTTCCCACAGGGTTGCAATGCCAATCGCCCCTAACGCAATGAACACCGCTTTGATCGCTAGCGCCATCCCAATGTTTTGCATGACAATTCGATGAGTTTTTTTGCCAATTTGAATTGCCTCTACCACTTTGGAAGGGGCATCCGTCATCAACACCACATCCGCTGTTTCGATCGCCGCATCCGACCCTAATCCGCCCATTGCCATGCCCACATCGGCTCTGGCGATTACCGGAGCATCATTAATTCCATCGCCTACGAATGCCAGCTTCTTTTTGCCTGAGCGATCGAGCAGTTTTTCGATCGCCGCCACCTTGTCTTCCGGCAGCAGTTCCGCCACATAGGCATTTACGCCCAATTGAGCCGCCACGTTTTGGGCAACCGTGCGATTGTCGCCGGTTAGCATGACGGTTTGCTCAACCCCGATTTTCTTCAACTCTCGAATCGCTTGAATCGCATCATCTTTAATTTCGTCGGCAATCACCAGGTATCCGGCATAGCGTCCATCTACCGCCAAATGCACCACCGTGCCTGCGACATCACAGGTATCGTGGGCAATATTTTCTCGATGTAATAGGCGATCGCTGCCTGCTAGAACCGTGCGATCGCCGACTTGGGCGCGAATCCCATGTCCAGCAATTTCCTCGTACTTTGTGATCGCATTCTGATCAATATCTTGCCCATAGGCATCTCGAATAGACTGTGCCACTGGATGGTTGGAATGGGCTTCAACTTTCGCAGCTAGCGTCAACAGTTCTGATTCAGAAAACCCATTTTTAGGAACGATGTGAGTAACTTTGAATACCCCTTTCGTCAAGGTTCCAGTTTTATCAAACACGACTATTTTCACAGCCGCCAGCGTATCAAGATAGGTTGACCCTTTGACCAAAATGCCCCGTTTTGCAGCTCCGCCCACCCCGCCAAAGTAGCCCAAGGGAATACTAATCACCAATCCACAGGGGCAAGAAATCACCAGCAGAACCAGGGCGCGATAGACCCATTCAGCGTGAGTTGCACCGGGAATCAACAGGGGTGGCAGGAAGGCAATCAGCAGCGATAGAACGACCACTGCCGGGGTGTAGTAGTGAGCAAAGCGAGTGATGAGTTTTTCGGTTTCTGCCTTCTTGCTGGTCGCGTTCTCAACGAGATCGAGAATTTTGGCGATCGACGATTCTCCAAATAACTGAGTCACTTGAATCGTCAAAACTCCGGTCTGGTTAATCATGCCAGCTAGCACTGTTTCGCCAGTTTTTAGCGTGCGGGGAACAGATTCTCCAGTCAACGCAGAGGTATCAACCTGAGACTTTCCCTCTAAAATCTCCCCGTCCAACGGAATTTTTTCTCCTGGCTTGACCAGTATCTGATCGCCCACCCTAACCGTTTCCGGCGAAACTGCTTTTACCATTCCATCGATTTTCAAATGGGCAGTATCCGGGCGAATTTTTAGCAATGATTGGATGGAGCGCCGCGATCGCCCCACGGAATATTCCTGAAATAATTCACCCACACGAAAGAACAGCATCACGGCAACCGCTTCGGGGAATTGGTGAATTGCAAAGGCTCCTAAGGTTGCGAGCGTCATCAAAAAGTTTTCATCCAACACCTGACCCTTGAGAATGTTGCGTCCCGCCGTTTTTAACACCGTCCAGCCACTGATCAGGTAAGCAGGAATAAATACAGCCAGTTCGCCAATGTGGTAAGGCGTATTGTGCAATTGCGGTTCAAACACCATTCCTATCGCCAGAAGCGCAACCGCCGCTAGCACGGTCGGGAGTTCTGCTCTCAGGTTAAATTCGCCTGATCCATGATGCTGATGATCATTGCCAGTATGACTATCGTGGTCGTGGCTATGAGATTCGGTTGCCGTTTGGCTTGCGGGCGATCGCTCCGTTTCAACCCGATAGCCCAAGGATTTTATCTGGTCTTGAATCTCTATCTCGCTGATCTGTTGCGGGTCGTAAGAAACGATCAACCGTCCAGTTGCAACCGTTACAGAAGCTTCGGCAACGCCTTGCAATCGCTCCAGCCGACCTTCAATCTTCATTTTGCAACTGGTGCAATCCATGCCGCTGATTTGCAGCCGTTGCGTTTTAAGCGGAGCTATTTGAGCCATGAATGTTAGGAAATTGCTATCATCCGCATTCTAAAGCAATTCTCGCAATGTATGAGAATATGTTCATATATAGAATGATAACTATTCTTAGACTGATGCAAATAATGATCAGCTTGAGCCGCGTTAAGACGAACCCGCCGGATCTTTCATGGACTGTATAGGCTGGCAGCATTTCGTCATCAGGTTCAGCAGAGCGATCGCCATTCTGAGTCATAGAGAGTTATGGGGCGGGAGGAGTTTGGGGAATCTGGATCTCTATGCCGACCTTTTCGCCCAGAGTGACTACTTTAGTGGCAAAGTCGGTGACTTCTTTGACGGGTGTAGCAATCATTCCAACAGCCGCTGTTAGAGCGAGTAGGCGTTTTTTGAGGCGACCGGGGTTGCGTTCGGCTTCTGGTTTTTTGACTTCGGCTTCGATGTCATCAATGTCGATGATGATGTCATCTTGGATTTCTTTGGGGAATTGGACAGCAGTTTGGCGCAGGGTGGCGATAATTTCTAAGAGTTCGGCAGTGCTGGCGTTGTTGACTTGATTGAATTGGTTGTTGCTGACGGTGTTGCCGTCGCCGATCGCCCCTGTCGATACAGGAGCGTTGAAGTTGTTTGTTTTGGATTTGGATGATTGATCAGTCACGGGTTGATTGGCTCCTTGGTGTTGATTGATATTAATAGTGAGGTTTGAGCGATCGTGTCGTTCAAGAAAGTCTGGTCGATACACCTCAGGGATACCTGGGGAGATGGGGACACCGCCAGAGAGGGGGCGGATACCTGGGGGTAAGGGGTTGTTGGAAAACTCAGGGATGAGGGGTGGTTCGATCGTGTCGTCGAGCAGGCGGCGAACATTGACATCTTCAGAACTTTCATAGCATTGAATCGTGGGACGGCGCTGGTCGATGAACTGGCGCAGCCGATTTAGGGGATAGCTGTAAGGCTTGGAATTGGCTTTGCAGGCGGAGCAGTTGCAGGGGATGAGGGTGTCATACTCTAAGCGTTCGTAGCTGGTGAGGATTTGCTCGAACTCGTTGTGAAGGATCACGAGGAAGTCGCGTTGATTGATGCCGCTGAGCCGAATGCGAATTTCGCGATCGTGGTAGCGTTCGATGATTTCGGCACGGGCGCGACCCTGTTTAAGAACCACGCCGTTTTTCCAAACGAGGGCTTGATCTGGACTGGAGACGTTTTCAATCAGCTTGTGCATCTCCACAATGAAGCGGGTGAGGATGCCTTTAGGCATGAAGCCTTTGTAGCGATAGCGCAGGGTCAGGTTTTGGCTGGCATCCCACTCGTAGTCGGGTTGATCGGATGAAAGTAGATGGGGAGCGATGTAGTTGCCGTGGCGTTGAGGGATTTCATAGCAGACCTTGAACGCTTTCATGAGCTGCAAGAGTTCATGGTGCATCTCGGCATATTCGTTGGCTTGCCAAATCTGGTGAAGGTCAGCATTGCTGAAGTGCCCAAAGTTTTGTTTGACCGTGGGGTTGTCGAGGATTTTGTAGACAGCAGCAGTACCCCAGTTGGGTTTAAGGATGAGGCGATGGCGGAGAATGGGATCTTTTTGGAAGTGGAGGCAAATGCCCAGGCTGTGCAGGAAGCGGCTGAGGTCAAACATTTCCGTGCGCTGGGTAATGCCATAGTAGCGACAGGCAGCTTCATAGTCGGCGCAGTCAATGTAGTTGCGTCCGTCGTTTTCCAGAGCATAGCGGACGTTGAGCCAAGAGTTGGGAAAGGGTATCCCTTGGGGCATCAGGTCTTCCAGGTTGTGTTGAATAGCGGTTTGGGCTTCGAGCAGACCGCGATTGTCCGCCAGATTGGTTTTTAGCGGAGGTTTAAGGTTATCAAACTCAGCGCGGAGTTCCCGTAGATTCAGATTGCAGGTGCGGTTTTGTTTTTCGTTTTGGATGAGCAGCACGGGGCTATCATCGCTGAGCAAACGGATGATTTGCAGCCAAAAGTAGTGATCGGTGTCTTCTTTGCGGCTATCGGCAACCAGCAGGTAGAGGGCGCGATCGGTAAGAAAAAACTGGTGGGTTTGATGGTAAATCTCCTGTCCGCCAAAATCCCAGATGTTGACCCGATAGCGCTGCTGGTTGCGCCCGGTGAACTCCCAGCGAAGAATGTCGATGCCCTGAGTGGAGGTGTCGGCAGTTTCAGGGGGCAGTTCGTAATCAGGATCAAGCAACTTACGGGCAAGACTGGTTTTGCCAGAGCCACCTTCACCCACGATGAGGATCTTGGCTTCGTAAAAATGGGTGGTGACGTTGGGATCTTGGGTACGGAAGTAATAATCCAAAATGGGACGGGCATTCGGGTATTCTTCACCTTTCTTGTCAGCGAGAATGTCTGGGGGAATACGAATGGGGTTGCCGCGCAAATCAAGGTTTTCTAGAAGTGGTAGCTGAGACAGCGCCTCTGGGATCTGGGTAACCTGATTCTGCTCAAGGTCAAGTATCGTCAACCAAATCAGATTACCGATGCTCTCTGGAATGACGCTGATTTGATTGCTAGAGAGGTCAAGTGTGGTGAGATTGGACAGATTGCCGATCCACTCTGGGATGGCGCTGATTTGGTTGCCAGCGAGTTTAAGCCGGGTAAGATTGGACAGATTATCGATCCACTCTGGAATGACGCTGATTTGGTTGCTATCGAGGTCAAGCTCGATGAGATTGGACAGATTGCCGATCCACTCTGGAATGACGCTGATTTGGTTGCTATCGAGGTCAAGCTCGGTGAGATTGGACAGATTGCCGATGACCTCTGGAATGATGCTGATTTGGTTGATAGCGAAGGAAAGCTCGGTGAGATTGGACAGATTGCCGATCCACTCTGGAATGATGCTGATTTGGTTTCTATAGAGGTTAAGCCGGGTGAGATTGGACAGATTGCCGATCCACTCTGGAATGATGCTGATTTGGTTGATAGCGAGGGAAAGCTCAGTGAGATTGGACAGATTGCCAATTTCTGGGGGCAGTTCCGTCAATTTTTTGCCCGACAGGTCTAGCTCTGTCCAGCCCTCATTTGCCGCCTGGTCGATGAGTAATCGCAACTCCTCCTGGGTCATGCCCATCCTCGCTTCATCCTGTTGGTTCGACTACGCTCACTGTAGCTTAGCTTTGCTCACTCTAGTTTGGCTGCGATCGCTTTAACAGGTGCGATCG
Organism: Leptolyngbyaceae cyanobacterium; assembly: GCA_041752515.1. Classification (GTDB taxonomy): domain Bacteria; phylum Cyanobacteriota; class Cyanobacteriia; order Leptolyngbyales; family Leptolyngbyaceae; genus ULC077BIN1. Next base: position 8,050 of record JBGSWI010000052.1, read on the forward strand.
CGCACTCAATCTGTTTATCGACCGGCATGAGTTTATCCGGCTGTTTGCCGAATGTTTGCATGAGCCAACCCAGGAGAAGATCCTGTTCTTTTATGGAGCGGGGGGGGGATGGCAAAACCCTGTTGTTGAAGTATTTGCAGCAGAAGTGCTGTTAGCGATTGCGGCAGGAACAATGGCAACAGGTGAAGGGGCGATCGACATCGACATTTATTAGAAACGGATAATTTCGATCATGCGCCGCGATCGCTGAAAACAGACATCAAATTCTCGAAAAAAGTTTGTTTGCCCAAGGATTAAGGGCACTTGAGAAGCTTTTGCCCAAGCAAATGCTAGGCGAACTGGCTCTAGATTACCAATTTGAACATGCACAAATAAACCCCGTGCTTCGAACCTTGCAAGATTTCCAGCTAATGGCAAGCGGACAGTTTGTTCTTCCCAAATTGCACCCAATTGCAGCCCGATGTCATAAGGTAATAGATTGACCGTAGAGCCACTATCTAGCAGAGCATTCGCAGAAACAGAATAGCCTGCATGACTTAGAGTTATGGGAATCGTGGGTAATGCTTCATCAGCAAAAAAGGGAAATTCGACCGGACTAGGCATGAGTAGATGCCTGTTGGTCATCCTGAATCATCTGCATTAGTATGTTTGCGGCTTCCGTTGCGTCGTAGGGCGACCAAACCGGATACTCTGATGCAGAAAAGATGACTTGTAGTTCAACGTCTGGGATTTGTTCGACTAGGAGTTTGAAGAGTGATAATTTGTCTGGCTGGCTCAGATTGTTGACCAAAGGAATTAACTCAGCGAGAGACATGGTTGAAGCTCCCAGACACACGAGATGCATTCATCATAAGCGATTCGGTGAAATACGGTTTAACAAGCCCCTTGCACACCGACCGTGTAGAGTCGGTCGGCATGTTCAAGAAGTTGGTGAATGGGGTCATTGCATCTTCACGATCGCACCTCTACCCCATCCCCGAATCTGCGCTTCAACTCTCAGCTTCAGTTAACTCACTCTCTATTTTTTTGGGGTGGTAATGCTCCTCTAGTAGACGCTTTAACAGTTGCGATCGCTGTAGCTTAGCTTTGCTTGATACAGTTTGGCCGCGATAACTAGTGACAGGTTAACAGAAGATGGGTGCTATGTGCCTTAAAAGAGTCCTGTGTGGTGAATCGGTGCTAATCATCAGAGTCGGTAAATAGGGCAGATAGATCTTGATAGCCGCTCACAACACGAAAAATTTCGATGTCTTGTCCAATGGGCAGGTAGAGGATGAGGTAAGTTTCCATCGAAAGACTACGGATACCAGGGAAGATTTCGTCACGTTGTCGTCCGAGATTTGGAAACTGGGTCAATTGTAAAAATTTGGCATTGAGCTTTTCAAGAAATTTTTCAGAGCGATTTAACCCGGAGCGGGTGGCGATGTAGTCTGCAATTTCCTCAATATCTTGGATGGCGGGTTGCGTCAGGCGAAACTGCGGAGTCATCGCTGGTCGGCAGGATGGCTCGATCGCACGTCAGTCAAAATTTGGTTCATCGCCACAGCTCCATCCACTACTTCCCCGCGTTGGGAAGCTTGCCAGCCAATTTGTGCAGCATTTTGCAGTTCTGAAAGTCGCCCTTGATAGAGGGTTTCTTGTTCGTCTAGGAGGTGGATTCCAGCGAGGAGAACCTCGATCGCCGTTTTGTATTTACCACTGCTAAGTTGACGTTCAATCAAAGCTTCTATTTCAGGCGGTAGGCTGATCTGCATTGGTCGAGAAGAGAATGAATCGTTTCTATTGTAGGCGATCGCTTTAACAAGCTAGAGAGGCGTGATCGCCCACTTGCCTCACCTCGGATTAAAAATCTGGTCAACCGTCAATTGCAATTCTGGGAAAGTGGGAGAAGCAATGAGATCGCCGCTATGGAACTGCTGTAGTTCATATTCCTCATCGACCAAGGTGCAAACGGTGAAGGTGGGTTGCTTGGGTGAACCAATGTAACGCCGCCCGCCGATGCCAAGGTAATGTTGTTGGGTAGGAGAGAAGAGCATCGCTGCCCCTCTCCCCCCGCAGAACCGGACTTGATAGTTTCCTCTCATCCGGCTCAAGCCTCCTGCAACTCAGACGATGCTTTTGTTGTAGCATGCACTTGCTGATGACAGGCA
>JBGSWI010000053.1:0-30398 GCA_041752515.1 Leptolyngbyaceae cyanobacterium
AATTTGAACTGGCGATCGTAGACCGTGACGCTGTGGCGATACATCATGTTTTGGGCGAAAAATAGCCCCTTGCCCGAATGCACAATTGATTTAGGCGAAATATCCCCGGTAATGGTTTTCACTAGCGCCATTCCCTGAGAGGTAAGCCTATCTTTGATCACATAGCCCAACTGCTGCTGATATTCAGCCAGCTTCTGTTGGGCGAGAGCGCTCCGCGCGACGAAGTCGTTCGCCGCTTGGGCATCAGACTTGGGCACGGTTTTTAACAGGGCGATCGCTGCTTTCCAGTGAGTCGCCGCTTTCTGCCACTCTTGCCGAGACTGGGCAGTTTTGCCAATCAAATACGCTTTGTTTGCCTGACTCAACGCTTTATTAAGAGCATCCGAAGTCGGCTTTGCAGCTTGAGAACGGGGCGCGATCGGGGATTGTGTCACGCTTGTCGTTGGACTCACTGCCAAATAGCGAAACCAAATCACACTGCTGGGCAAAAACACCAGCGGCAAACTCACTAGCATCGCTAGGGTAAACGGGCTAACGGCTTGCCATTGGGGAATTGGAAACGCCCAATCTTTGCTGCCCGTTTCTGCGCCAATGGGGGAGTTGGGGGCAAACGGATTGCCAGCTATTTCTGGGCTGCTAAAACGAACTTCCTGTACCCAAACGGGCGAACTTTGCCCTGCCAGCCGACTATAAACCACCGCAGAAGAGAGCCAGCCCAACCCCAACCGGGCAATGCCACGCCGAACAAACTCAATCGCGGGAGACGGCGCTAACGTTCGTTCCGATTCCAACAGCACATACAGATTGCCCTCTCGAAACACGGCTCGTGCCGACACTCCAATCGCTTGCAAACTAGCATTCATCAGCGCCGCGATCGCATCGGCATTCCCAGATTGAGCAAGCTGCAACACATTTGCCTGAGTCATTTCGCTATCCCCCGACCACACTGAGCCACGATAGCCGAAGATAGAAGCTTTGGAGCAACCGACCTAGTTCTGTGATGAATCCCTCAAGAGGGAAAGAAGTGGCTGATTAATTCGCTAGAATTATGGCGGTGTTAAGCTGACCAGAGGAAACTCAACTATGTCGGATTTCAACCGTGGAATTATGAAGTTCGATGGAGCAGACAGTCCAGCGGCGATCGCACTCTCGGCGATCGTGGTTTTGGGTGGCATTGGCGCTCTAATCGTCTGGGCACTTCGATCTGCCTACGTCTTGAGCTAATTTGTTTTAAGCGGTGAGCGATAGTCATCTCAATCAAAATTATTGACAGGGGGGCAGTTTTTGCTGTGCCCCTTATTGTTGGCTATTTGGTGTGATAATAGTTCGGCTGTGTGTCGGGCGGGTGAGGAATGGAGCACGTATCTGATGTGGCTAAAGAAACTCCTGAAATGGTCGGAATTGGAGCTAGCCTCGAATTTGAGCTTCCCGATCCTGAAGATGATCAGATTCCAGAGTTTGAGTTTCAACAGCAGATTGATCAAGCGTGGCAAGTGTGCGATCGCTTTGATTTGCAAACCGATATTTGGCGCGGGCGGATTTTGCGAACCGTGCGCGATCGCGAAAAACGAAATAGCGATGGACGGGGAACCGGCTTTCTCAACTGGCTGAAAGATCGAGAAATTAGCAAAAGTCAGGCATATGCGCTGATAGAAGTGGCGACCAGCGCCGATACGTTGATAGAAGGCGGCTTTCTAGAACCCGTTGATGTCAACCAGTTTAGCAAACGTGCCTTTGTTGAAACCGCTCAGTCGGCTCCCGAAGTGCAGCAGTTGGTCAGCGATGCCGCCCGCCGGGGCGATCGCATCACTCGCCGCGAAGTGCGCCAACTATCCGATGACTGGACTGCCGTCACCTCCGACTTGCTGCCCCAACAAGTAAAGGAAAAAGCCGCCGATCACACTCTGCCTACGCGCTACTTGGCTCCATTGGTCAAGGAAATGGAAAAGCTGCCGATCACGCACCAAGTCGCCTTGCGCGATACGGTGGCAGAAGCGCCCGACGTGGACACGATTAAGCAAGTGACCGCCGAAGCGCGTTACCTGGCAAAATATCTGGAAGCCGCCGCTCGTGTGCAGGCTCTAACTAATGAGTCCTTAGATTTAGAACTGGCACTCGAAGAAGCGCTGCGGGTCGGTTGCCTCAGCGCCACGGCAGATCTGGTCAGCCAAGCTTCGCAACTCGAACAAACCGCCGTCAAACTGTTCCTCACTTGGAAACGCCTGAACAGCCTTTCGGAACGGGTGTATCTCGATAGTGGACAAAGTACGCCCCATCTCCGCACTTTACTAAGCTGCTTGGGCAATCTTTCGAGTGAGATGATTCAAACGCCACTAGATGACCTGGGCGATCGCGTCGTGCGCCTTCAGGTTTTTCCGGATGAAGAAGAGTTCTAATCGGCTGTCAAGTCCTTGAAAGGCAGTCCCGTTTCTCCTACTAAAATCTGACCAAATGCATGAGCATTCTCATAGGATTTGTGTGCGCTAATCAGCCGAGCCATATCGTAGTCTTGACAGCCAAGGCGTAGCTGAATTGCATCTTGAGTACAATAAATCGAGAAGATCGGGTTTTCTGGCGTTGGTAAAGAATTTCGCGGCATAAATAACCACTCGTGAAAGGGTATTAATAATTGATTTGATAGCTCCTCAACATCCGATGCGCCTCTGCTTCTGAAGACAACCGATAGTTTGTTTTGAATAAAAACGGCAGGATGCGGGATTCAGTCACCTGAGCAGGCTCCCAAATGCTGAGAACAATTTCAGTGCCGCTAGAAATGATGCTGTAGGTCATGCCGTCGGGAAGTCTTAATGAATTCATTGGAGAGAGCATTTAAGGTTTTTCTATGTGTCAGTAAATTATTTTTTGAGGCACCCTGATTTTCCATTTTTAACTCAAAGCGATCGCGTTTCTATCTATCCAAGGGTTTAAATCCTTGAGTTATTAGGCGATCAATCAAAAGTCAGAGAAAAGTCAGATTGTGCTGCGATCGCCCTAGGGCTGTGAGATAACGCTCATAGACCGATCTCGTTCTTTTGGGAACCCTCTTGATTTACTCCTCGCAGCAGAGAGACGACCCCTTCTGGATCGATAAAAAACTCTTCTGCTAAATGCTTGAAATTCGCTGCATTCCGCAGCGCTTTTTCAATTCGCTGGACTAAGGAACGGTAGTTGCCCTGTTGTGGATCATTGGAACGTGAATCATTAGAAACTTTTGCCAGTCGGCGCAGCACTTGAGTTTTAACGATTTTAAGGTGCTGCTCAGCCGTCTCAATTTGGTTAATCTGTTGCTGGATTGATGCGCGATCAGCAGGAATCTTCAGATGAATTTGAGTATCAAGCTGATGAACCCGCGCCAAAACTTGCTGAAAAACTCTTTGTTCATTCATGAAGAGGCTACCTGTTTGTCTTCAGATAAGCTTAGCTCTACAAGCAAAATTTGATGTGGTTGAAAAGACAGCAAAAGGTCAGGAAAAAGTCAGGTTTTTGGTGAGTTTTGTCAACAGGGGCGATCGCCCTACTGATTGCCCGGTAACTCCGCCAGTTGCCACTTTATAAAAGTATTGGTTGAGTGGATATAAAAAACAACACCCATGCTAAATTTCATGAGTGTTGAGTTGAGGAACGCAAAATACTTGTGGGAGAAGCGCGATCGCATTCTGGTTACAGTGAATAGTTGATGCGCGATCGCGCCTGTCTGAGCAAACCCGAAGCGATCTTATTTCGGTTTTGCTCGTTTCGAGAATGCTGAGATGAGCGATCGCCCCTATCTCAAAGCTCGCCAATCTCGCGCTGCGTGGCAAAATGAGAGTACTGTAAAGAGCGATCGCGGGTATTACTATGCAAATCACCCTGGATATTCCTGAAGAACTCTTCACCAAGTTGGGGTTACTTGATCAGAGTGTTTCACAAGTTTTAGAGTTAGGCGTGAACGAACTCGTTGCTAGACCACAGCCCGGTTTTACAGGCTTTGCAGAAGTTTTAGACTTTTTGGCAAATCTGCCTACACCCGAAGAAATCCTGGCGCTGCGCCCATCGCCAGCCCTCCAAGACCAAATCGATCGCCTATCCGAAAAATATCAAACTCAAGATCTTACCCCCGCCGAACGGCACCTTTGGCAGCAATATGAGTATCTTGAGCATATTATCCGCATCGCTAAGGCAAAAGCCTATGTAAAGTTGAATGCTAAGGCTTCATGAGCAAAACCTACATTCCGGCTCAATTGCGGCGCAAAATCTTAGAACAGGCTCAGGGATGCTGCGAATATTGTCTACAGCCTGAGATATTTTCCTTTAGTCCTCATGAAATTGATCATGTGATTGCTGAAAAACACGGCGGCACAACCACAGCAGACAATCTCGCTTTTGCTTGTAAAATCTGTAACACCTTCAAAGGCAGTGATATTGCATCGATTGACCCAGAAACCAATGAAATTACGCCACTTTATCATCCACGACGCGATCGCTGGCAAGAACACTTTCAACTCAACAGCACGGAATTGATCGCTTTAACGAGCAGAGCAAGAACAACAATTCGCTTGCTTCACCTCAATCGCAGCGATCGCCTCAAAGAGCGCCAGTTGTGGATAACATCGGAATTGGTTAGATTGCCAAAATAGAACGGAGTAGAGATGCAGGTTGAGGATGGCGACAGATACGTTGCTACCCTCATTGAGCCGAACTTGTATGGATCAAACCTAACTTTCGTGTATCTGATTTGGCGGTCGGTAAAAAGTCATGAAAAAGTCAGTTTTTTCCTGATAGGGACTGCTAAATGCAGAGTATGTTTGTAGAACAGCATAGAAAGGACAGCAGCAATGCAGGTTGAGGAGGCGTTGGCAACGGTTGAGCGGATGAGCGATCGCGGTTGCCTGAGCAAAACCGAGCAGATCGTGTTCCGGCAATGCTGGGAAGGGCTGTCCTATTTGGAAATCGCTCAGATCAGCGGTTATGATCCGGGCTACATCAAAGATACGGGCTACCGGCTGTGGCATCGGCTCTCAGAAGCGTGTGGCGAGAAAGTGACTAAGCAGAACTTCAAAGGGGTGCTGCAACGAGCGACACAATTGGGGGCTAGGGCACAGGGAGCAGAAGATAGAAACGAGAGTCAAATTCTGACCTCCACCTTTTCTCGCCAAGACTGGGGAGACGCGATCGATGTGTCCATTTTCTATGGACGCAGCCAGGAATTCACAACACTGCAAACTTGGATTGTTGAAGATCGCTGTCGCTTGGTGACGCTGCTGGGTATGGGCGGCATGGGCAAAACGTTGCTATCGATAAAAGTGGCGGAGGCGATAGTAGAGAGTTTTGAGTTCTCAGTTATGAGTTCTCAGTTAAGTTCATCAACTCAAAACTCAAAATATTCCCTGCGGGAACGCTACGCGAACAAAACTCAAAACTTCCAATTTGTCATCTGGCGATCGCTGAGAGATGCCCCGCCGATTGATGAACTGTTGATTACGTTGATTCAGTTTCTCGCTGAACATCAAGATATCGACTTGCCAGATAGTGTCGGCGGCAAATTATCTCGCTTGATTGAACTGCTGAAGCGATCGCGCTGTTTGGTCATTCTCGATAACTTTGAGACGGTGCTGCAAGGCGGCAAACGGGCGGGAACCTACCGCGAAGGCTACGAGATGTATGGCGAATTGCTGAAGCGCGTCGGGGAAATTGCCCATCAGAGTTGTCTGGTCTTGACGAGTCGAGAAAAACCGCAAGAAGTGGGTACGATGGAGGGCGATCGCTTCCCCGTGCGGACTTTGCCCCTGAGTGGGTTAGATGTGGCAGCGGGGCAATACATCTTGAATGCGAAAGGCTTGCACGGTGCATTGGACGATCGAGAACAATTGATTACTCACTATCGCGGTAATCCATTGGCGCTGAAGATGGCGGCGACTTCGATTCAGGATTTGTTTGCAGGCGACATTACCCAATTTCTAGCGCAAGGCACGGTTGCCTTTAATAGCATTGGCAACTTACTTCAGCAGCAGTGCGATCGCCTCTCCCCGCTAGAGCAAGCAATTATGAACTGGCTGGCGATTAACCGCGAACCCGTGACGATCGCCGATCTTCAGGCAGATTTAGTGATTAAACTGCCTCAACCTAAGCTAATGGAAGTGATGGAATCCCTGCGCTGGCGGAGTTTGATTGAAAGTAGCGCGATCGGCTTTACTCAGCAACCCGTGGTGATGGAATCGGTGACGGAATCATTGATTGAGCAAATGGCAAAAGAGATTGTGGCGGAACAGCCGCAGCTATTTTTGAGCCATGCGCTGATCAAAGCGCAGGTGAAAGACTACATTCGTGAAAGTCAGATTCGGGTGATTTTGCAACCGCTGTGCGATCGCCTGATGACTCAACTCGGCTCACCCAAACAACTGGAACATAAGCTGAATCGCCTGCTGGCACACCTGCAAACGAACCGTATTCATCCAGCCAACTACGGCGCAGGCAACCTGCTGAACCTGTTTCGCCAACTGGAAAGCGACTTAACTGGCTACGATTTTTCCCACCTGAGCATTCGACAAGCCTATCTACAAGATGTCAATCTGCATCAGGTTAATTTTACAGCCGCGGAATTTGTTCACTGTGTCTTTGCTTCCACCTTTGGCGGGGTCACGTCAGTTGCATTCAGCCCAGAGGGACAACTCGCAACCAGTGATACGAACGGCAGTATTCAGCTTTGGAACATTGCCGAGGGGAAACAGCTAGCCCTTTGCACCGGGCACAACAGTTGGGTTTGGAGTGTGACCTATAGCCCCTCCCAGCCAATTCTGGCGAGTTGTGGTCAAGATCATCAGGTGAGGCTGTGGGATAGCAACACGGGGCACTGTCTCAAACTGCTGGAAGGTCATACGGGCATTGTTACCTCGGTTGCCTTCAGCCCGGATGGTCAACAGCTTGCTAGCACCAGCGGCGATCAAACTATTTGCCTATGGAACGTTGTCACGGGGCAGTGTATACAAACGCTACGGGGTCATGCGGCTTGTGTGTGGAGCGCGGTGTTTCATCCCAATGGCAAAGTGCTTTTCAGTGCGGGTGAAGATAACGTGATTCGGGTTTGGGATATGGAAAGCGGGCAGTGTATCCAAACTTTGACGGGACATCAACACTGGGTCAGGGCGATCGCCATTCTCCCCAATGGACAGCAACTCGCTAGCGGCAGTTTCGATCAAACCGTTAAACTTTGGGATGTGGCGACAGGCACCTGTTTAGCCACCCTGACCGGACACCACAAACCCGTGACCTCTGTTGCTTTTAGCGCCGATGGCAAAACGTTGGCAAGCGGCAGTTATGATCAAACCGTTAAACTCTGGAGCCTCGCCGATCAGCAATGCCTTCAGACCTTCCAGAAGCACACAAATTTTGTTTGGTCGGTGGCGTTCCATCCGACTCAACTGCTGCTTGCCAGTGGCGGGGAAGACTACACCACGCGCCTCTGGGATCTGCGAACCGGGCAATGCACCAAAACTTTTCAAGGGCATAGCAACTCAATTTATGCGATCGCCCTGAGTTCCAACGATCGCCTGCTTGCCAGTGGGCACGAAGACCAAACGATTAAGCTCTGGGATTTTAACGCTCAAACCCTGACCGCGACCTCCAACCCGCAGCCGTTTCGGGTGCTGCGAGGACATACCGGGCGCATCTTCTCGATCGCCTTTGCGCCCCAGCCCGATGCAAATCATTCAGCCGATTCGATTCTCGCCAGCGCTAGTGCCGATCGCACCATCAAACTTTGGAATTCTCATACGGGTCAATGTTTGCGAACATTGCATGGTCATACCAGTTGGGTCTGGGCGATCGCGTTTCACCCCGATGGCGATCGGCTTGCCAGTGCCAGCTATGACCACGCCATCAAACTGTGGGACGTGAACACGGGCGATTGCTTAAACACCCTCAAAGACCACACCAGTTGCGTCCTATCCGTCGCCTTCAGCCCCGATGGACAGTGGTTAGTGAGCGGCGGCTATGACCAAACGATTAAACTGTGGCATCTCAAAACTGGGCAATGTCTCACCACTCTAAAAGCCCACCTAAACCGCGTTTGGGCAGTGGCGTTTAGTCCGGATAGTGACTCCTTCGCAACGGGCGGAGATGATGGCACCATCAAATTTTGGGATACTTCGACCGTGGAGTGCATCCACACGTTCACAGGGCACACCAGTCACATTCTCTCACTTTTGTTTAGCGCCGATGGCAAAACGTTGACCAGCAGCAGTGCCGACAAAACTATCCGCACCTGGAATATCGAAATGGGATGTACGGCAGTTCTCCAGTCACACCAAAATTGGGTCTGGTCACTCGTCCACAGCCCAAATCATGGGATTCTTTTAAGTGGGAGTCAGGATGAAACGATTCAGGCTTGGAGCCTTGAAGCTGGAACTCGCCTCAAAACGCTGCGGTGCCCCCGTCCCTATGAAGGCATGATGATTGCCGATACGATCGGCTTAACGGAGGCTCAAAAAATCACTTTGACAGCATTGGGTGCCGATGAAACGAAATACTGCTAGGATTTAGATAGACAGTTTGGGTGACTAGCGCAATGGTAGCGCATCGGACTCTTAATCCGTTGGTTCTGGGTTCGAGTCCCAGGTCACCCATTTTCAAGTTCTTATGGCGTTGGCAAAAAGAGTTGTAGGTAAAGCGAGACGATCGCATTGCCCCAGATTGCCGCAATGAATCCACCCAGTGCCAGAAAAGGACCGAAGGGGAAGGGCTGTCGGCGGTTGAGCAAGCCTAAAGCCATACCGATGCCACCGGCGATCGCGCCTAGCAAACACGCCAAAAAGTCGCCCAGCAATAAATTTTGCCATCCCAGCCAAGCGCCCATTAGAGCAGCCAACTTGGAATCGCCGCTGCCCATCGCGGTTTGACCCAGCGCATAGGAACCCGCGATCGCAATCAAATCCAGCAGCCACAGCCCCAACACTGCGCCCACGACTCCTTCCATCAGCGCTTGCGCAGCTCCCGCAAACGTTCCGCTGGAGAAGCCCACCCCTGCGCGGAACGCCAATCCGGCAATCAGTCCAGATTGGGTCAAGGGATTGGGCAGGGTCATGGTGTCAATGTCAATCAGCGCCAACGCCAGCAGCCAGCTAAAAAACAGCCAGTAGCCCAGGGTTTGCCAGGTCACTCCAAACGCCAGAAAAACCAGTAAAAAAACGATGCCGCAAACCGCTTCTAGCAAAGGATAGCGAACCGGAATCGGCGTTTTACAGTGAGAACAGCGTCCTTTTAAGCTGAGCCAGCCTGCGATCGGCAGATTTTCCCAAGGCTTAAGCCGATGCCCACACTGAGGACAATGGGAGGGCGGCAACCAAATCGATTGCTCCGCAGGCACCCGATGGATGACGACGCTTAGAAAACTGCCGATCGCTGCTCCCCAAAAGAACACCAAACCATAAATCAGCAGACTAGCCAAAAAATCCATAGGTGAAGTATTGCTCAGATGAGACTTGAATTGTGACACCAGTTTAAACGGAGTATGCGACAGATCTGAGCTTGAAACCGTAGCTGAGTCAAGCTTCTACAACTCAAAACTCAAAATATCTCCTAGGTCAACGCTACGCGTTGGCAAAGCCAGTCCGAAGGACTTACACAACTCAAAACGGTATGAGATCGCTTTGTCGCATGGCTGATTCACCAGCAGAATTGCCCCATGACCTATCAATCAGTCTAAGGCAAGACAACTCCAATACTTTCAGGCATGATAGAAACTCCAATGGATCGCTTTAGTACAACTGGGAGATTCAAACCATGAACAAAGTTTTACGAGCAACTTATCACGATGGCATTAGTATTAGATGAAAAACTGGATGCGGCATTAGAGGGCAAAAAGCTCACTCTGATTTTAGTTGAAGCAGAATCCTCTTCTCAGTCTGAGCTTGAGCAACAAGAGCGTACACGGAAATTTTTAGAGTGGGCACAACAATATTCCGCCAAGTTACCGCCTGACTATAAATTCGATCAGGAAGAACTGTATGACCGCGAATGTTTTCAATGATTACTGAACTGCAACCCCCCATAAACCAACGCATCCAAGCATCCCCCGTCCAGATTGCTGAGTTCTGCCAACGCTGGCAAATCATCGAATTTGCCCTCTTTGGCTCTGTCCTGCGTGATGACTTTCGCCCTGACAGCGATATTGATGTTCTCGTTACCTTTGCCGCTGATTCTTGCTGGAGTTTGTTTGATTGGGTAGACATGAAAGAGGAATTGGAAGCCTTATTCGGGCGAAAGGTCGATATTGCTGATAAGGAAGGACTCAAAAATCCCTATCGACGGCACGAAATTTTACGGACTCATCAGGTGATCTATGCCAGCAAGCAACCGTGATCCAGGGTCTCTATGGGATATGGTCAACGCGATTCGCCGGATTCAGGACTTTACGACAAATCTGACTTACGAGGCGTATCTAGACAGTGTGCTCATCCAAAGTGCTGTAGAAAGACAGCTTGAAATCTTAGGGGAAGCCGCTCGTAGACTGTCGGACGAATTTCGACAAGCTCATCCAGAGATTGGTTGGCGTAGAATCATTGGGTTACGCAATATCCTGATTCACCGTTACGACGAAATCCGACAACAGACAGTTTGGACAACGGTTGTCTCAGAGTTGGAAACGCTACTTACTCAACTAGAGATCTTGTTATCCTCAGTGCCTGATGAACAATGAGCATCAAACCTGGAAGCAAGTACTATCCACTGTTTGAACACTTGCAGTACTGCAATCAAGAGACAGTGACGTTTACCTTCACCGAAATCGAAGCCTTGATGGGCTGCTCACTTCCTGCCTCAGCACTGAAAAAGAAAAACTGGTGGAGTAATCGTGATAGTGCTAGTGCCTTGCAAGCTAGCGCTTGGATTAACGCAGGCTACCAGATTGAGTCCGTTGATTTAGCGCAGCAGACTGTTACCTTCAGCAAATTTCAGGCACGATACAACATCCAGCAGAAAGACGGAGAAATCGTCTGGCAACAGGACGCGATTCAAGCCCTTCGCAAATATATGGGTCTAACCCAAGCTCGATTTGCCCAAGAGTTGGGGGTGCGTCGGCAAACTGTCAGCGAATGGGAAAACGGTGTTTATGACCCTGATCGCTCTACTGCAAAATTTTTAGAACTCATTGCCAAGTAATCTGATTTCCAAGTACCACCCTCAGAAAAGTGACCGTCCATATTGACTAATGTCCGCTTGGCGTTCGAAATACTGGCAGGCGTTCAGACGTACTCCTGAAGCAAGATCTCTTATCGGTATGCTCAATGAGCGGTGTCAATACTCCTCCCAAAGCCCTGTTTCTCTCACCCGACGGCAACATCTACCCCGATACTCTGATTTGCTCTGGACTGCTCTCAGCAGAATTGAATGGCAAACCTTGTCCCCATACCACTGGACGAATTTGACCCCAATTACAGCGCTGACAAAGGTCAACCTGGAGATTTGTGTCCTTCCTGCGCCAAACAGCAACTTGCTAATTTGGAACATTGGCAAGGGCAAGATCGGCAAACCTTTCCAGAAGAACTTTTGCCCTTGCGTTTATTCAAATGCCGGATGTGGCTATGGCTGGTTATTCCAGGACTGCATGATGCAGAGCCAACAACGCTACACATCGACCATTAAAACAGGTTTAAGAATACAGAATGAGAAATATGGATTTTTAAGAATACAAATCAGATTCAATTTGGCTAAAGGGAACGAAGCATTCTTGAGGCAGCAAAATCGGCTTGCCAGAAAAGATCAGCTTGCCGCGATAGGTGAAGCGATCGATCGCCACTCCTAAGGGACGCTGAATCAGTTCGGGGTGAACTTCGTAATAGGTTGTGTAAATGCTGCGAGCAGAGCGGATTAAGCCGGGATCAAGCAAAACGTCGAAGTCTGTCTCGTCGGTTTGGACAGTCGCTTGCTTTTGTGAGTATGCCACCGAGTTGTACCCCTCTGAGTTTTGAACGAGTTTAGTATACTTGCCCTTGACTGATTGGGATCGATTATTTGTTTTAATAACTCTTTACTTTGAACTCTTTACTTTGGCAGATATGCTGCTTACGCCAAGTCGGCTAGAGCTTTAACCAAGGCTGCGCCCATCGCTTTGCAGCCCAGCAGAGTCATCCCTGCGGACATGATATCGCCTGTGCGATCGCCCTGATCCAGCACCTTCATCACGGCTTGCTCGATGCGATCGGCTGCCGCAGGCTGGTCTAGCCCATAGCGCAGCATCATCGCCGCGCTCAAGACTTGGGCTAGCGGATTTGCTTTATCCTGTCCGGCAATATCGGGGGCAGAGCCATGCACCGGTTCAAATAAGCCTGGGTTAGACGATCCTAAACTGGCAGACGGCAACATCCCAATGCTACCTGTGAGCATGGCGGCTTCATCGGACAGAATATCGCCAAAGAGGTTGCCTGTAACAATCGTGTCAAACTGACGCGGATTGCGAACAAGCTGCATAGCGGCGTTGTCTACATACATATGAGATAGCTCGACATCGGGATAGTTTGCCGCCAGGGCAATCATGCGATCGCGCCAGAGTTGCGACACTTCCAGTACATTCGCCTTATCCACAGAACAGAGCCGCTTGTTACGCTTCCGGGCGGTTTCAAATGCCACGCGCCCAATCCGATCAATCTCCGACTCGGCATATGCCATCGTATTGACACCGCGTTTTTCGCCCGACTCCGTGGCAAACACGCCCCTCGGCTGCCCAAAATAAATGCCGCCCGTCAACTCCCGCACCACCATCACATCCACGCCTTCGACTACTTCGCGCTTGAGGCTGGAAGCATCGATCAACTGGGGCAAAATTTTGACGGGGCGCAGATTGGCAAACAAGCCTAGTGCTGCCCGAATGCCGAGCAATCCGGTTTCAGGGCGCAGGTGGCGCGGCAAGGTGTCATATTTCGGGGCACCGATCGCCGCCAGCAGCACCGCATCACTATTCTTGCAGGTTTCCACCGTCGCAGCAGGCAGCGGTTCGCCCGTCGCCTCGATCGCCGCCCCGCCCAGCAGCGCTTCCTGAAACTCAAAGCCCAGGTTTAGCTGGTTGCCTACCATCTGCATTACCTCTACGGCGATCGCCATAATTTCGGAACCGATGCCGTCACCGGGAAGTAGCGTAATGCGGTACTGCTGAGTCATAGAGGGTTTGAACGAAAACATTTCACAAGCTATCAATCATAAGCCAAGACGGCATCTCAAACCAGCCGTTCTAAATCTAGACAAAAACTTTCTTGACGAAGAGTCCCGAAAGGGTGGTAATCCAGTAAGCTAAACGTTGACCGATCGGTTCTAACGGGGAACAGCCGTTGGAGGAAACAGGGAAAGCGCAGTGAAAATCTGCCACTGTCCCGCAACTGTAAAAGAAGGGATGAATTTTGAATTTTGAGTTGGATGCAGTTCACTCAAAACTAAGCACTCAAAATTTAGAACTCTCTTAAGTCAGAACGCCTGCCGCTCGTCACACTACACACCGTCTTATCTGCGAGGTACAGAGTGAAGGCATATCATCGACAAGGGAGCAGCCTGAAATGCGGGGCTGGCTTGATATTTGGTTTGTTATTGGGCAGGGCAATTTCTGGAGAAAATGAGCGATCGCGAACCTACCCAAAGCGTGACGAATAATCTAACCCTGCCATTATTCACGAAATTAAATCCTGTAGGCGGATCATGGCTTTGCCCGGTCTGCCGACTCCACCGCAATATCCATACCGCAATATCCATCATTTCAAATAGAGAATATTAAGTCTTATGGCTGCAAAAATTCCAGTAACCGTCATTACCGGATTTCTCGGTAGTGGCAAAACGACGCTGATTCGTCAGCAATTGCAAAATAATCAAGGTCGCCGCATTGCCGTACTGGTGAATGAATTTGGCGAAATCGGCATTGATGGCGACTTGCTGCGATCGTGCGAAGTCTGCGATGAAGAGGGCGAACCCAGCGCCACCAATATTGTGGAACTGACCAATGGCTGCCTGTGCTGCACGGTGCAAGAAGAGTTTTTGCCCACCATGCAAGCACTGCTGAAGCGGCGCGATCGCATCGACTGTATTTTGATTGAAACCTCTGGCTTAGCCTTGCCCAAACCGCTGCTCCAAGCCTTTCGCTGGCAAGAAATTCGTACAGGCGCAACCGTCGATGCCGTGATCACCGTCGTGGATTGTGAAGCCGTGGCAACGGGCACCCTCGCCGCCGATCTGGGGGCGTTAAACGAGCAGCGTCAAGCCGACCCCAATCTCGATCATGAAACGCCCTTAGAAGAACTGTTTGAAGATCAGCTTGCCTGCGCCGATTTAGTGCTGCTGACCAAAAGCGATCGCGTTGATCTGAAAACCCACACTCAAGTCAAAAACCGCGTCCAGCAAGAACTGCGCCCCGGCGTGAAAATGATTTCCTGTGAGAATGGGCAGATTAGCGCGGATATCTTGCTGGGCTTTAATGCTGCCGTGGAAGATCACTTAGATGCCCGTCCGAGCCATCACGATACGGAAGAAGATCACGAACACGACGACACGATTACGTCGGTGCCCGTGATTTTTGCCGCCCCAGTGGAGCCACAAGCCCTGCTGCAAACCCTGAAACAGTTGCTTGCCGACCAGGAAATCTATCGAATCAAAGGCTTTGTCAATGTTGCCAATAAGCCGATGCGAATGGTGTTGCAGGGGGTGGGCGATCGCATCGAAACTTTTTATGATCGTCCCTGGCAGCCCGATGAAGTCCGCGAAACGCGGCTGATCGTCATTGGTCAGGCGCTCGATTCCGCGCAAATTCTTTCAGCTATTCAACCCTTGTCCCCGATCGCATCATGAACCATCCCCATGCCATCTTTGTTTGCACGACCTGTGGCAAAAATCAGCACAGCGATCGCAAAAATGATCCCAGCGACGGCGATCGTCTGCTTGCCCAATTGCAAACCCTGCACCAAACCTCGTCACTCTACCCAACAGTCTCAATTCAGCCCGTGAAGTGTATGGGCGTGTGTGAGCAAGATTGCGCGATCGCCCTCGTCTCTCCGGGCAAACGCACCTATTTATTTGGCAACTTGCCCACCGATGCCGCCCGGATCGAGTCCACGGCAACCGCCGTGCTAGAGTGTGCCCGTCAATATCAGGCAAAAGCCGATGGTGCCCTTGCCTATGGCGATCGCCCAGAGCTTCTGAAAACGCGAGTGCTGGCGCGGATTCCGCCGCTAGTCAATTCTCCAGCATGGCAGGAGGAACCCCATGCGGCTCAAAGATAGCGTTTGGCAAGGTAACTTTGGCTATTGGCAAACGGGCTATATTCACACAAATCTGATGATGATTGGCTATCTTGCCTGGAGCGGTTTCCTTCAGTTTGGGCGTGGCTTTGTGGTGTGTACTGTGGATGAAGCGGCGATCGCATCTAGCACCACCCCGCTCACGCTCAGTCCATTTATGGCTCAGTTTATTCCCGCTGCTCAGCTATCCACGGCTTTATCGTTGGCAAGCTTGACGGGAACGCTGCCTTACTCCGGTGATCCAACCGCGATTCTTACCTTGCAAGAACAGACCAATGATTATGACCCAAACCGAGACGCTATGATTCTGTTAATTGCCAGCGGTCGCATAGAAGCAAGCCTGTTACACAATATGGCGATCGCCCCCCAGGATTGTTACCAACAAGTGTGCGATCGCTGGGCAGAATTTCAACCCTGTTTCATGTCATCTCAGAAACCATGAGTGTATTGTCGTAATGTCACAACCCGCTATTCGTATTTCTAAACCAACCCGCTACCAAAACGCCGCGCTGAACTACTATCTCAGCCTCACCGATTCTCCCTATCTGCACTATGGCTACTGGGAAACCCCACCAGAATCCCCTGAAGACCTGACTATTGCCAAACTCCGCATTGCTCAAGCCGCCTATACCCAAAAATTGATGGCGCTGATTCCAGAAGGCACCCACTCAATCCTCGACGTAGGCTGCGGGACTGGCGGAAATGCCACCTATCTGCTCGATCGCGGCTTCACCGTGGAAGGACTCGCCCCCGATACTTTCCAGCAAGAGCGGTTTCTCTCCGCCACATCCGGCAGGGCACCGTTTCACCTCAGCCGATTTGAAGACTTCAAAACGAGTCATGGGTTTGATCTCGTGTTGATGAGCGAAAGTAGCCAATATATGAGCGCTCAAGACATTGCTCAAGGAGCAGCACGGGGGCTGAAACCGGGTGGCTATTTGCTGCTTGCCGATATGCTCCGCTCCGACGCAGCTTACACGGAGGGCATTTTTTCCAATTGTCACGTGGTTGAAGATCTGCACCAGGCGCTACTTCAGAACGGGTTTACCTTAGTAAAAATGGAAGACATTTCCACCCAAGCCGCGCCCACGATTGAGATCGGCATTGATGCATTTCGCCGATTTGGAATCAGTACGGTGAAATACATCGCCGATGTGGTGCAAATTGCGGTTCCCCCGATTTATCAATTGTTGCAGTGGGCATATAAGCGCTGGCTGCAAAAACCTGTAGAGGAAGGGTTAAAAGCAGGCGAAATTTTTCAGCGCCATTTGTGCTACCAAATGCAACTGTGGCAGTTGTCGGTCAAAGATAGCTAAGGCTTAATCTACTTAATCTATCGGCTTGATCGTTAGCAAAATCCGGTTTCACAGTCCGTCGTCTCAGGTTCCTTAGCAGATAGAAAGGGCGATCGCTTTTTCATGCTGCCCAAGAAGAGGATCTTTCCAGCCGTTTAACTTGAACAGAAGTCGGCTGAACCGGGATCGTTTGAGGGGAAAATTTAAGCGGCAAGGGTTGCGCTGGATGATGACAAATATGGTTAAGCATCAGGGGTAAATCCCTGCGGACTTGCTGCCAGTAAACCTGAGAAAATTGGGTGTAATCGAACTGGCACTCCCGGAAGACGCGCTCAATTCGCCGATAGCGATAGGTTGACCAGTCACAAAGAATCTGCCACGAGGGATGCAAATTTTCAGCCCTAAGCAATCGCTCGGCGTTGAAGCGGAGCTTATGTAAATACTCTTCTAGCCAAAACTGCATCATTCGGTGATAGCCAGGGTTTTTAATTGCTTGCTGCTGCAAAATTTCAGCCCGACTCACCCCAAACTCATCCAAAAGTTCGCTGGGCAAATTGCAGATACCCTGTTTTGCATCTTCGTGCAGGTCGCGCAGGTGGTTATAAAACTGATCCATGATGCCAAAATAGTGAGCAGCCTGGTGATGGGCTTCGGAGAGAAAGGGTAAAACCTGGAAAAGTGACCCTCCTAAAGCGGTCAGCATTTGCTCATATTCTGCGATCGTATGGATGATTAAATAATCAGTGTGATAGTGCGCGATCGCTTGCACATATTGCTTCCAAGCAGTTAAAGATAATTGAATTGAAGGGAGATTTGCTTGATCAAACCAGCACAATTGCATGGCGTTTAGCAGTGAACTGTGCGCAGACTCCGGCTTGACCGTTCCGGTTGAAACTAAATGCTGCCAATCGGCTAAGAAGTTTTGGAGCGTAGGTTGTCCTTTATTTACAGGTTGTCTTTTATCTAAGAGTTCACGCTCGGCGAACCGGTCGATCAGCCGAATCCAGCGAATTCGTTCAACCCACTGGGCACAAACGGGCGGATCTAATTTCATCACCCATCCTGCGTTATCTTCATCTTTTAAAGCATCGTCTGCAACCCCACGATAGTTGGATGAGCCAACCAAACTAGCAATCATCTCCGTTTTGGGGCTAATCAAACCCGTAAAGCGGCTGTGCAAGCCTGTAGCGTATTTCATTATCCGTAGCTCACTGGTAGATGTGCCTGATAAATGTGCCTGAGAATATTTGTTTTACCCTAAGTATCTGCTAGAGTTCCCAGTTGCCCAGCAAAGTAACTATCGCTTGAAAAGCGGCGATCGTCTTTTAATTTGCCTGAAAAATGAGACTTCTCTAAATAATCCTCAGAGAGGAGAAAGCGAATTGGTATAATCAATCCGCAGGTAAACTATCGAGTGTGTTTTAACACGCCTAAAAATGAGTCAGCTTTTGCTGATTACCCTGGGGCACAGCGCCACAATCACAGCCCGATCGCCGTTCGTGAGGAATCCACAGATCCATGTCTTTATTTGATTGGTTCGCAAATCGACAAAAATCCGGTCCCATCAGTAAAGATCGCCAAGAGCGAGAGATTGCGGATGGGCTTTGGTCAAAATGTGAAGCTTGCAGTGTCCTCACCTACACCAAAGATTTGCAAGCAAATCAGATGGTCTGTCCAGATTGTGGGCATCATAATCGCGTTTTTAGTGATGAGCGCATTCGTCAACTGATTGATGTCAACACTTGGATGCCCATCGATGCTGAATTGGTCGCCACTGATCCGCTACAGTTTCGCGATCGCAAACCCTACAGCGATCGCCTGCGCGATATGCAAGAAAAAACTAAGCTAACGGATGCTGTTCAAACCGGAATTGGGCGGCTTGATGGCTTACCGATTGCTTTGGGAGTGATGGATTTTCGGTTCATGGGCGGCAGCATGGGGTCGGTAGTAGGCGAAAAGCTGACTCGATTAATTGAACGAGCGACCCGTGAACGCCTGCCAACCCTGATCGTCTGTGCGTCGGGTGGAGCCAGAATGCAAGAAGGAATGCTCAGCCTGATGCAAATGGCAAAAATTTCTGGTGCCTTACACCGCTTGCAGGCTGCACGGTTACTTTATATCCCCATACTCACTCACCCTACGACCGGCGGCGTTACGGCTAGCTTTGCCATGTTGGGCGACATCATTTTGGCAGAACCTAAAGCCACTATTGGTTTCGCCGGACGGCGAGTGGTTGAACAAACCCTGCGCGAAAAGCTTCCTGACGATTTTCAAACGGCAGAATATTTGCTACAGCATGGATTTGTAGATGCGATCGTACTGCGGACTCAATTAAAAACAACGTTAGCTCGATTAATTCGATTACATCAGCCGAGTGCTTCTACTCATCTGCCGATTCATTTGACAGAAACCCGCCCTCTTAGCGTGACCATTCCTGAGTGACGTACCCGATTGCTAATATCTGTCTCAGCCCTTGGGAAAGGGATCACTCAGTGGGATGATAGTTATATCAAACCAACTTAATCTGCTTGCATAAAAAATACACGGCAAATTTGCAGCCTGCTTAATCATTGATCCAACAGGAACGTTGCCTTCTGGCGATCGCTTTTTTTTGAGATGGTTAGTAAGCCGCTTCCTATAAAAATTCCCGAACTTTTTTGGCTTTGCTTTTGTAAGCCTACTGAGCGGTAAGATTTGCCCGGAAGAATGCTGCAACAATCAGGTTTTATAATTTCAAGCACTGCTGATTAAGTTTCGTGGATCGCCATAAAACTCGTACACCTAAGCCACCTTAAGGAGAACCATGCTTAAAAGATACATTTGGCTCACCGTAGCCACTGTAGTCTTTGCTTTTCAGGTCTTTGTGGGTAATGCGATCGCTGCTGAATTGGATGCAGCCATTCGCACCGTTCCCCAGAATGGAGACGGTGATACTGTCATCCTCAGCCTGAAACAAGTCAAAGAAGGAAAGCGTTTATTTCAATACGCGTGCGCCCAATGTCACGCAGGCGGAGTCACGAAGACTGATCCAAACGTTGGGTTAGATCCCGAAGCCCTCTCATTGGCAACTCCTCCTCGCAATAGCATTGATGCATTGGTGGAATATATGAAAGACCCGACTAGCTATGACGGAGTGGAATCCATCGCCGAAATTCATCCCAGCTTGAAAAGCAAGGACAATTTTCCAACCATGCGAAATTTGAGTCAGGAAGATTTGGTGGCGATCGCGGGTCACGTTTTGCTTCAACCTAAAGTGGTTGGAGACAAATGGGGCGGCGGTAAAATCTATTACTAAACTGCGATTTGTCTATTAGGGGGTCTCATGCTGCATAAAAAGTTTTGGTTCCGGCTATTGGTTTGTCTCGTTTTGCTGTGCCTGCCAATAGTCACCATTAGCCTACCTGCCTATGCAGCCGTTGACCCCTACATTACCCGCTTTTTGAAGGTCACTGAACCGATTCCGCTCAGAGTAAACCCAACTGGAAGCACTCGCCTCTTCTCTGCTGAAGATTTATCGGTTGGAAAAGCTCTATTTGAGCAAAGTTGTTTGAATTGTCATGTGGGTGGCAATACTCTACCCGATCCAGCGGTGCCGCTTTCTCTGGCTGCTTTGCAGGGCGCAACCCCTCAGCGCGACAACATCGACGCGTTAGTGACTTACTTACGCCAGCCCATGACCTACGACGGCACCGAAGAAACATTAGTCTGTCGCCAAGTCTCCGAATCTTGGTTGCCCACGCCAATGGTTGAAAATATGGCAGGATTTATTTTAAGAGCGGCTTACAATGCACCGGGTTGGGGTACGGAAACCTTCCAAAATTAGTCGGGATTCTCCTACGCCTTAAATGCGTTTTACCTTCCCAGTTGTTTTAGAATTTAGGTTGTACGTACGCTGTAGATTGTTGAATCCAATATGAAATCTATCACTTCGTTTGTAAAAAGCCTTTGTGTGACTTGTGCGGCTTTTCTTTTAGTCCTAGGAAGTTTTTGTGTATCTGTCTCTCCTGCCGCTGCTGAAACTTTCACCGTTAAAATGGGTGCCGACAACAGTATGTTGTCATTTGTGCCTGCAAAAATTGATGTAAAGCCCGGTGACACGGTGAAGTGGGTGATCAACAAGGTGCGCCCTCATAATGTTGTCTTTGATAGTTCTAACATTCCGGGTGGCGATAAGGCAGTTGCCACTGCGTTGTCTCACAAAAAGTTAGAAATGACTCCTGGCAGCAGCTTTGAAATTACGATTCCTGCCGATGCTCAACCTGGCGAGTATAGCTACTATTGTGAGCCTCATCGGGGTGCTGGCATGGTTGGTAAGGTAATTGTCGCTGGCTAGGTCAAACGCCCTCTAACTGGATATGGCTTTTGCCTACCCGTGATAACAGGGATGTTCTTCTTCTATTATTAGCGATCGCAGGGCTACCCGTTTTAGAGATAGCACTGTCGATCGCTTTCAAGTGTCAGCCCTTTTAGTTGGTAGAGGACTCCCTTTGTGAAGCTTGTGACGCGATCGCTGCTCAGCATTGGTCTTGCGATTTGGTTGGTCATCCGTGTTATGTCCCCTGCATCCGCTAGCGAAATTACCAATGGCGCTAAGCTATTTAACGCGAATTGTTCCGCTTGTCACATGGGCGGGAGTAACGTCATCATCTCAAGCAAAACCTTGAAAAAAGAAGCATTGGACAAGTATGGAATGGCTTCTTTGGATGCGATTAAACATCAAATTATGAGTGGCAAGAACGCCATGCCTTCTTTTAGAAGTCGATTAAAAGATGATCAAATCGAAGACATTGCCCATTATGTGATGACTCAATCTCAACAGGGCTGGTAGATTTTGCGGCTCTAATTGTTTTTAAACCCCTGAGAGAAGGTTTCTCAGGGGTTTTTAGTTGATGTAGAGTTAATGGGATGAGCGTTTTTTTAGATTTTTTAGGCGATCGCGTAATTCTTGCACGTTATCAGGCAATTGCCCGCCATATCGCCAGCGCACATAAGCTTGAGAAATTGCTTCCAGGGTTGCCGCTCGATCAGCCGATTGCGCATATACTGCGGTTTGCATAAATTCAAACGGGGTTTGCGCCGTGCGCTTCACCACCCGCTGAACCTTCAGCCAATCCAGCATTTCTTGATAGAGGCGCTCTATCGGCGTGAGCTTGATTAAAAATCGATGATATTGCCAACGTCTCCAACTTTGCCATAATAGCCAACTGGTAAATCCACCCGCCGCGCCTAAGAACAATAGGGTCAATAGTCCAACCCACCCCTGATTAAATTGCGCCACCAGCCACGCGATCGCGCCGACCAAACTACCCGCGATCGCGCTAAATAGCCCACCCAAAAAACTGGTGACTGGCGAAGGAAGCCATCCCGCAATCCATTTCCAAAACTGTTGTAGCACCGTAAAAGTTTGATCTTCCTCAATCGACGGGGGCATCAGTTCATGCCCAGGAATTGGGTCAAAAGCAAACCAGCCATGTTTGGGAAAATACACTTCCGTCATGGCGTAAGCATCGGTGTTGCGGACTTCGTACAACCCTGTGAATGAATTAAACTGACCCGATCCATAGCCTGCCACCAGTCGAGCAGGAATGCCAATGGAGCGCAGCATGATCGTCAGCGCCGTAGAAAAGTGATCAGGATAGCCGCCTTCGTATTTGAACAAAAAAGCCTCTACTAAATCTTCTTGGGGATTAAGGTAGGGTAGTTCTGGCTGAACAGAGTAGCGGATTTTGAGAGTTTGCGCCAAAAATAAAGCTTTTTCGTAAGGGTTGGTCAGCGGTTTTGGAGAAGTCGCTAAAAGCGTCTCGGTCTGTCTCTGAACTTTTTCTCGAATGCTGCTGGGCACGGCTAGGTAATAGTCTTGAATTTCTTGGCGATACCCGGTCGGGGCTTTTCCTAACCGAGTGCGATCGCGATAGGGCACCTCTGAGATGACGGTATAGGTCAACCCCTCTGGCAAGATGAGCGGAGAGCGTATCCCTCCTTCCGCATCGATCGCAATTTGGGTGGTTGGAAAGAAAAGCTCTTTAGGTTGAGTCAACGCAGGCAGCAGATTGGGCACTTCTGAAACAATTGTGTAAGTCTGAATAACTTCCTGCACCTTGTTAATGGTGATCGGTCGCGGCAAAAAGAACTGATAAGACCAAGCGGGGCGAGCCAGAGTTTTGGTCTCGCTATTGCGGGAGACTTCCCATCCTTGCCCCAAATATTGATCAAATGCCAATACGCGCCAGAAGCCTTCTGCTTGCGATCTCACCCGCATCACCACCCGCGGTTTCATCTCGCCTCGGAGATTTTGATTCATCCGCGTGTTGAAACCATAGTAAAAAGTTTCATCCACTTCGCCTGGGTTTAATCCCCCGCCGGATGAGGAACTTCCGCCACCTGCCTTGCCATTTCGCACATATCCCGGATTAATCACCTGTTGGTTATCTGCAAATTGTTCATCTAAAGGAGCACTTACGGGAAAAGTGCGAAGCTGATATCCCGGTAGGCGGGGCATCAACATAAAAATGGTTAGCCCTAACGCTAAAATTGTGCCCAAAAATAGCCCTAACTGACGGATCGATAACCCTGGTTGCTGGAAGGGCGATCGCCGGGTTTTACTGGCTGTCAGGTTGAGTCGAGAGCGATAATCCAGCACTAGAACCGGCAGCGCGATCGCCAAAAACACGAGCAAAATTGCGCCAAATAGCATGGTTTGACTCAGGGTACTCGCCACCCCAATCAAAATCAGTCCAATCACCATGGAATAACCTAAGTCTTGGCGGCGCGGCATATGAAAACTGTGCAGCACCTGAAGCTGAATCAACAACTCAGCCAAAATCAGCCGAGTATCATTCAACTGCTGACGCAATGCCACAAAAAATATCGCCAGTGCGCCCAACATCCCGATCGCAATACAAAACTTGACGGCTACATTTGCCTTTCGTCGGTGTAGCCAACTCCAATACGCTCCGGCAACGCTGAGTGGAATCGCCCAGAGGCTAGTTTGAGTATCTGCTGCAACATCGGTCGCAATCATCCCGGCAACCACCATTGCCTGACTCAAAATTCGCAGCGAAATTGATTCTTCCGTTACAGCTAGTGGCTGTGTTTCAATCCGGTGCAAGAGTGCGCCGAATAGGGGGAGCGATCGCATCCGGCTAACCCAAAAACCACTGGACATAGAAAAACAGCCTTAAAGTATCAAGATGTATTTCCCTATCGTACCCAACAGTCCACAACTAGCTTTGCTAAATCGGCTTCACGTTTTACTGTTAAAGCACTTATTCTTCAATAATTCGCACCCCGAAAATGAGGGGTGTTTCATCTCCATCCAAACACGCTTCTAGCACATAAACCTGCCCTATTTCAGGGTCACAGAGTTCTACTCCTACCGATCCAGGAGAACGGCGCTCCGCCACCGATTGCAACCCTGAGCCGTTCATCGTTAAACGTCCGCCTAGTGGCAGTTCTGCCCGAACACCTAG
The DNA here is from genome assembly GCA_041752515.1 of Leptolyngbyaceae cyanobacterium. Classification (GTDB taxonomy): domain Bacteria; phylum Cyanobacteriota; class Cyanobacteriia; order Leptolyngbyales; family Leptolyngbyaceae; genus ULC077BIN1. The sequence goes on from JBGSWI010000053.1 coordinate 24,010, forward strand.
GCTTGAGTTTGCAGGATGGGGCGTATAAGTTACTCTTAGCTGCAAATTTCCTTTTTCAGTTTCCCACTGGCGCTCAAGGATCGGCTGACTGGTAGATACCGCCAACGTCAAACTCACAATCATTTCTCGTGCCGCCAATAGCGACAGCACCATTTGCTGGGCTGGAGCCGCTGTCTCATAGCTATGAGGAAAATTAGCACCTGCCGTCGCCGTTGGAGCCGCTGCACCGGAGCGGGCTGGCGAGGCAACTACCAAACCTGCCAAATAATTGAGCGCCTGTTCCTGTCCTGGAAACAGATCCTCTACGGCGCGAACCAGTTGCACTCCTTCACGAAGGGAAGATCGCACTACTTGTTGGCACTGTTTAAATAGCCGACTTAATACTAGGCTAGGAACTTGTACCGGCAGATTGAGAGCGTCTAACTGACGATTCCAAATGCTTGAGGCAGAAACTTCAATAGGGATAGGAGTTTCTGAGCCGATCGCGCCTGAATTATAAGCAGTAGTAGCCTCATAGTCTTGAACAGTGGACTCCCAAGGAAAAAGGGGAGGATTTTTTTGAATTTCGCTTTGCAGGCGGTGTTTTAACAAGGCATGAAAACGGTCTTGCACAGCAGGTACATCTCCAAGTTCAAATAGTGGCTCTTTTTGGGGAGAGCGTTTTGAATCGGTATAGCCAGAGACAGAAGAGGAATGATCGTGGGACATAGGTAGATTTGACTGATCCAGAGGGGGTATTCCGGTTGTCTCGCACCCTATCGCCTGATTTACTGCCTCAGCATTGACTAAAGTTGCTGCGGGGAGAAGATCTTGCAACAGCATTAGTATACGTCTCTGAATTTTTTCTGGGTCACGATTCATAGTACAAGTTCCTATACAGGGGTTGAAGGACGATCTCCGGACGTTCAACGGTTTTGCGTCTCCCAAAAATCGTTACGAAGTTCCCAGGCTTGCTCTAATAGTTTGAACCATTGTTTTTGAATTTGAGTCGTGGTGAAGCCTAACGCCTGGGCGATCGCCCTATCGCTCAACTTTTGTTGCTTCAAATTCAATAATGCTTTTTGGGCTTCATCTAGCTGAGCTTGAAAAGCCTGCCATTGTTGAGGCGCTAACCCCAAGTTGCGATCGAGGTCTGCTTCTAACCATTGGTGCACCAGTTCCCAGCGATGCGAAAGTGCAAAGCGAACTAAATGATATTTAAATCGCTGCTGTAAATAATCTCGCTGGCGAGGCGTGAGCCTTAAAATGCTTTCGATTTCACTTGTGGGCAGGTCTTGAAGCCGCAACACAAAATAATCAGCACAATCATTTTGCTTACGCTCATCTAAATAGTTAACTAGCTCAGCAATAACGGTGTGGCGAAGAGTATCCTCAACGGGTTCTGGTTCTTGAGCAACCATCTGCTCCCGAACTTGCTGCATCGATGCGGCGTTCCAAGCGCCATCTGCCTCACCCGACATCCCCTCAGCCGCTTGCTCAATATCTACAGGGGTTTCAGAGGGCTGCTGTTGCGAAAAAGTTTGTGCTCGAAGAATGATAAGTTGCTGACTACGATTCCCAGGCAGTGGAATACGGCGCTTGGCATACCGCTCTGTAAAAGCCATGTATTCGGCTAACTGGAGCGGAGCGTTGGGCGTATAACTTGGAAGAAGCTGATTTTCCCGACGGAAAGCATTAAGCGCCTCCATATAAAAGCTTTGAAGAAAATCTTCGATCAAGGGCAGACGGGCTTGGTAGCTGAACTGAGTTTGAAGCGGCGTAATGTAGCGGTATACCACTGCACTCAAGGTGCTATGAAGTTCAATCCGTCCTCGCCGGGAACCGAGCTTGGAATAATGTAAACATTGCTGAAGGCGATGCTTTGCTAGGGTGAGCGCCCATGATTCAGGATCGCCAGAAGCTTGAATGCGCTTACTCTCAGTACAAATTCGGGTGACTTCCTTTGAAAGGCGATCCGCAACATCCCAACAGTGCTGTTCAGACGCATTTGTTGATACTTTAAGTTCGACAAGTAAAAGCTGAAAGATTGGCTCCACGCTTTGGCAGATTTCTATCACTATGTGTTCCAACGCCTAACGATAACAAATATCGAAATATCTTGATCAATTTTGGCAACGATGACGAGTCAGCGTCCAGAGCAAATCCAGATAAACTTAGTAAACATACACAATGACGATCTTTTGAAGATGTTGAGCAGATTGACCTAACATTATCTTTTACAACTTTCACTCGTTTACAGCGTGATCAGGTGACTGTAAAACTTAGTTTGGGCGTGATGGATACCGTAAATGAACACAAATTTGAATAGACAATTGCAAGAACTCATTGATGATGCGCCGCAGGATGGAGTCACTCCTGCATTAATTGAAGCGATCGCACCTATTCTAAAGCAATTAGCATTACAACTGCGGCATTCAGAGTATTACATTGCACAAACTCTAGAACAAAATTGGGCAGTCACTTTGCTCAATCATGAGACTCAAATTGGCTTGCAGAAACAGATTATCTACGCGTTTCCAAATCTGAAGGACGTGTCTTCTGGACCCTATCCAATGAAAGATCCGCAAATGATAGCCTTACCCATTCCGGTTATCCATATCCTGTTTCAGATTATGGCATTGGAAACAGTGGATAGCGTTGTTTTTTTTGAAGTGCCTGGAAACACGATGATAGGCACCGAGGTTAAAAGAGAGGAGCTACAAGCTTTGATTCAAGCTCAGCTAGCTCAACACGTCCCTGCTACCAACATTCCCCCCTCCGACATTGCCTAGAAGATTGCCTAGAAAAAGGCTAGCTACGGGCAAAACGCGCGAGTATTGTAAACAAAAGTAACGAAATTGCCGTCATGCCGTCTTTCCGTCTTGACAGTAATGAATAGGGTCGATATGCTTTAGTTCATAACCCGGGTTACAAAAGACTGAGAGTGATATGCAGGATGAGCTGAAAGAGGATAAGCAAAAAGTTACGTTGTATTTGCCCCAAGAGCTTCACAGGCAGCTAAAGGTAAAGGCAGCGGTTGATGTGGAAACGATGACTGATATTGCTCAAAGAGCGATAGAGTTTTATCTATTAAATCCAGAAGTTGTTGAGCATCACGATGGGTTTTATGGTCAAGCTCACAGGGTCTACGGCTGTCCAAAGTGTTTGAGTCATCTGGTTTTTCAGAACGGAGAGGTGGTTGCTTTGGGTGATCAGTTAGTATCCGGCGCAGAAATTGATCTTTCTCCAGATAGCCCTCAAGTTACGACTGCATCTCAAGGTGAAGAGGAATTAATTCCTTTACTAGCCAAGTAGGGTTTTACTTTCGACTAGCACCGCAATCTTCAGGCAAACGATTTTTCAATCAGAGTTGTCTCTAATGGGTGGACGATATGCAGGAAGAACTCAGCATCCTAATACAGGCTCAGTATCCTTTGATCTATTTGATCACTTCTGAGGAAGAAAGAGCCGAGCAAGCTATCGCAGCTATTGCTCAAGCTGGAAAACCTCAGCGACGCATATTTCTTTGGACTGTGACTCATGGAATCGTTGAGTATGGGCAGCCTAGAAACGTCACTCAACATAATACGGTGTCTCCTGAAGCAGCCGTGGAGTGGGCAATTCGGCAGCGCGATCCGGCAATCTTTGTTTTTAAGGATCTTCACCCCTTTGTAGATTCTCCAGCAGTGACTCGTTGGTTGAGAGACGCGATCGCTAACTTTCGGGGTTCCCAGAGAACGATTCTCCTCATGTCTCCAGTTCAGCAAATTCCAATTGAGCTTGAGAAGGAAGTTGCAGTATTGGATTTTGCAATGCCAGACATGGCTGAGTTAAATCAGGTTCTTTCGCAGCAGTTAGATCTTACTCGCAATCGTCGCATCACGACTGAGACACGAGAGAAGCTGCTGAAGGCTGCTTTGGGATTAACGCGAGATGAAGCAGAGAAGGTTTATCGTAAAGCCCAAGTCACCACTGGACGCTTGACGGAGGAAGAAGTTGGGATTGTTCTTTCAGAGAAGAAGCAACTGATTCGACGCAACGGTATTCTTGAATACATCGAAGAAGATGAGACGATTCAATCTGTAGGTGGATTGGAGGAGTTAAAGCGCTGGCTCACTCAACGTTCCAATGCTTTTACGGAGCGCGCTAGGGAGTATGGTCTTCCACAGCCTAAAGGAATGTTGATTCTTGGGGTTCCGGGGTGCGGTAAATCGCTAATCGCTAAGACAACTTCTCGATTATGGGGGTTGCCTCTACTGCGGCTAGATATGGGTCGAGTTTATGATGGCTCAATGGTGGGTAGATCAGAGGCTAACCTACGTAATGCATTAAAAACTGCTGAATCGATTTCACCCGCTATCCTATTTATTGACGAGTTGGACAAGGCTTTTGCTGGAACCGCTGGCTCCGCCGATTCGGATGGTGGCACCTCCAGCCGGATTTTCGGATCGTTCTTGACGTGGATGCAAGAGAAGAATTCCCCTGTTTTTGTGATGGCAACGGCAAACCGAGTAGAACGCTTGCCTGGAGAGTTTTTGCGGAAAGGTCGGTTCGATGAATTGTTCTTTGTAGATTTACCCAATGCTGAAGAACGAAAGGATATTTTTAGAATTCATCTTTCTAAGCGTAAAAGGGATATTTCCCGATTTGATTTAGACCAGTTGGCAAATGTAAGCGATGGCTTCTCTGGAGCAGAAATTGAGCAAGCATTAGTGGCAGCAATGTATGATGCCTTTGCTCAAGAGAGAGAGTTTACACAACTGGATATTATTGCAGCGGTCAAGGCAACTCAGCCTTTGTCTAAGACAATGAGTGAACAAGTGACGGCTCTGCGCGATTGGGCACGTCAAAGAGCTAGACCTGCTGCAGCCTCTGTCGCTGAATACCAGCGATTAGAGTTCTAGAGCTTTCTTCCTGCTCCCAACAGGTAGAAAGGCTGGCGATTACGCTAGCAAATTCAGTAGACACACCTGCTGTTAACCGCAAGGCTAATAGTATCCGCTAACCCAACGTTGTTCTTAACTCTCTATCAGGAGGAAATTCCAAATGTCTCATTTTAGCACTCTGCGTACCAAAATTACTGATGCTGAGATCTTAAAAGCTTCCTTGCGTGACCTAGGCATCAGCGTTAAAACTGAAGCTGATGTTCGTGGCTATAACGGGCAGCGCGTCCGTTCTGACATTGTTGCCATTTTGGAAGGTGAATATGATCTAGGTTGGTCTCGTAATGCTGATGGCTCTTTTGACCTGATTGCTGATCTTTGGGGTGTTGCGAAACGTCACAACCAAACCGAGTTGATCAACGCTATCAACCAAAAGTACGCAGTTAACAAAACCTTGGCAGAGGTTAAGCGCCCTGGCTTGCAAAATGCAAACGTTAAGCTAGTGTTGCAAAAATAGTCTCTCCACGCGTTCCCAAACTAGCGGGCTAACCTAAAATGGTTAGTCCGTTTTTTAATGGGCATCTAATATTTTTAGCAAGCCATATGTTCGTACAAGCACATCATTTTTTAACTACTGTTACACGGAATATTTTAGTTATGCTCACAACCACCGACCCCACGATTCGATCGCCGATCGCGGTTAGTTTAGGGGCGGTTCCTGGCGCACTCTGCCGATATTATATTTCACTATATTTTGGGAAATGGTTTGGCACCGACTTTCCTTTTGGAACTTTCTTTATTAATCTCACAGGCGCATTTTTGATGGGAGTATTTATCACGGCTACTTTAGAGCGATCACTGACTTCTCTGGATCTCCGTTTACTAATTGCAGTAGGTTTCTTAGGTTCATACACCACTTTTTCTACCTATGCTCTAGACGCTATAACGCTTTTCCAAAGCGGAAATCTAGGATTCACATTATTCTATTGGGTTGGTAGCGCCGTGTTAGGTGTTCTTGGAGTTTCTCTAGGGCGGTTAGTGACTCAAAAATTGCTTGATTAAACTGAGACGGTGATGGCTATTCGCGATCGCACTCGCCCTAAACCTGCTGGCTCTATAGGTCATTCAGGGAGTCAGGGGAGAAGGCTTTCTAATACCGTTTTGAGTTTTGTAAGTCCTTCGGACTGGCTTTGCCAACGCGTAGCGTTGACCTAGGAGATATTTTGAGTTTTGAATGGTAGAAGCTTCACTCGGCTACGGTTTCAAGCTCAGATCTGTCGCATCCTCCGTTTAAATTGGTATAACCCCTCTTTTGTTACTACTGTAGGAGAGAAATAGCTCAAGAACGCTCAAGCGGTCTTCAGGAGTGGGATTGGGAGAATTCGAAAGGCATCCATGTCATCCATCAACTGATGAATCCCCCGCTTAAGTCCGGGGACGGGAAATATCTGTAACCAAATCTCTAGCCATGCCCAACACCAATAAGGTTGCAGCAATAATCTCAAATTGTTCAATGCACTCTTCCAA
>JBGSWI010000054.1:0-6556 GCA_041752515.1 Leptolyngbyaceae cyanobacterium
AATTTGTTCAGATGCCCTTAGCGCGACTCAAAACCAGACTGGAGCAACTAGGCATCATCTACGGTTTTCGCGTTGTGCAGACTGAGGAAGCAAATACTTCCGCTGGTTCCTACCTGGATGGAGACTCCCTACCTGAACATGACTGCAAGCCTGATGGGTGGAAAGCATCGGGGAAAAGGATCAAGCGGGGCTTGTATCGGTCGGGAAACAAAAGTTTAGTGAATGCCGATCTGAATGGTTCGGCAAACATTTTACGCAAGGTAGCCAGAAACTTAGGCATTGACCTAAGCAGACTGGGTAGACGGTGTTTGACCACCGTAAGCAGAATTAGACTTTGGGCAACACCAAAAGTCTAACGCTTGTCCGAAAGAATCCCACGTCTTTTAAGCGTGGGAGTTGTCAATCATTTCCTAGATTATTCATTTTCTAAGCCTGCCTCATGAAGTTTTCTGTCTCAAGTTTTCGGATTCTATTCACGGTCGCTTATTGTTTGCTCTCAGTTGTGCTGGTGGGCTGTCTCTATTCACCCTCCGCAGTGCTGGCGGGCACCTTGACCGAGCGCATTGCTGCTTTTCCTGAGTGGAACGACAAACCCACTGTGCAAACTGTTAAAGGTGATTTAATCTACCCCGATTGGATGGTGGGCACTTGGACCATGACCAGCACCTTGGTCGATATGGTTGCGCCGCTGGCACCGGAAGTGACCACTCCAGGATTTGAGGGCAATCGAGATTTTTTGAACACGCCCGTGATTTGCCAGGTGCGGTTTGTGCCCAACAATATTTTGGAACGCAATAAAGCAATGGTTCCATTCCTGTCTGTGCCGATCAAATCTCTCACCAAAGCGCTAGTGGTGTCCGATCGCGCGTTCAATGGATTGAGCCTAGCCAAAGCGTATTTGGGCGATCGGGTGTTTCGGGTTTGGGTAGATTCAGGCGACCCCAATCGCATAGTCACAAAATTTCGGGATAATCGGAAGTTGTTTTCCTTCGCCACAGGGCGCAGCGTCGAGCAACCCGACTCAGAGCATTTCATTGCTTCAGAGCTATTTCAGCAGTTTTTTCAAGCCCCCGAAAAACCCTACAAAAATCAGGTAGAAACGACCACCGCTTACACTCACCAGCCTGATGGCAGTGTAACCGCCGATCAATTTACGGCAGTTTATCTCAATTCCCCCCATCCCAAGGCTTTCATAGCGGGAGATCGCCCCGTTGCTCTGTACCGCTACACCTTACGATTCGCGAAATAGCGTGACGAGATGGATTTCTCTCTGGAGTTTCTCTGGGATTTTTCGGTGAACTCAACAGGCATTCTCGTGGTTCATTGCCTTGAGCGTGGAGTGCAGAGACTAACAACCTGGATCTGCCTTTTAGGATAGAGGAGTTTTGGGATAGAGGAGTTTTTGCGATCGCAGCCAGAATAGGTGAGTCCCCTAACAAAGCTATCCCCTAGCGCTCAAGCCTTCCACCTTCGATTCTAGCGACTTCAAAAACTCGGTATTCACCCCCGATTCTCGTGTCAGAGAGACTTTGCCAGTCCGAGCAATTTCTCGTAGCCCAAATTTGTTGAGCACTTGGACGATCGCCACCATTTTACCTGGATCACCGACCACCTCTAGCGTTAGAGAATCCTCAGCAACATCTACCACTCGTGCCCGAAAAATCTGCGCTAATTCAAGCACTTCAGAACGGCTTGCACTACTAGCGTTCACTTTGAGCAGCATTAGCTCCCGCTCAACACAGGGCACTTCAGTAATATCCTGCACCTTAAGCACATTGATCAGTTTGTACAGTTGCTTGGTCAATTGTTCAATAACTTGGTCGTCTCCCGGAACCACCATCGTGATCCGAGAGATTCCGAGTTGTTCAGCGGGTCCTACCGCTAAGCTTTCGATGTTGAACCCACGCCGTGCAAATAAACCGGCGATTCGAGTTAAAACACCAGCTTCATCTTCAACGAGAACCGATAATGTGTGTTTCATGGCGGGGTGCTGCCTAGATCAAATAGAAGATGACGAGACTTTAAAGTCTAGGCAAAACTTTTGTAATTAACGCAAACCTAAACTTTGAGTTTTAGCTCAATGCCCACAATTAGGCTCTCATTTTATCGTGGAGTGGGATCAATTCCTCCGCGAGTTTGTGAGCAGCCCATGATTTTCCAAGCAATGATCGCCTCGCACTTGATCTCGCCCCATCCTTGCAGCGAACTTCTAAAGCGCGCTATAAAAAATTCGCAAGGACAAAAGTGCCTCAGACATCGGCTATTTGCCTGATTCTGGCTAAATCCTAATTCACAAAAAATTAGGTGAAATGGCGAAATCGCTTTTTCCGCCGAGCGATCGCTTTACGCTTTTCCTTTTCAATGGGCGTTTCAAAATGTCGATTTTTTCGCATATCTTGAAAGATGCCCGCTTTTGCGACTTGACGTTTAAATCGACGGAGTGCCGACTCAAGCCCTTCGTTTTCGCCCACAACTACTTGAGTCATGCTACTACCTCCTCTTTAAAGTGAAATCAGGTGAAATCAGGTTAGCAAATAAGCTGAAGCAGACTTTTTAGCACGAATAAACCCTAGCTTCAGCGCTCTTATCCACTCAATGACAGAGCATTTTCATCAAAAAAACGCTTTGAAGACGCTGATTAAAACAGCCTCAAAAATTCAAATAAAAAATCATTTCAGCGGCAATCACACGATTAGTATCGGCGATCGCGACCACCAAAGCTATCTCTTCCACCGGAAGGACGATCTTCCCGTGGCTTTGCCTTGTTTACCTTCAAGGCGCGACCCATCCACTCTGCGCCATCCAACGCTTCAATTATGGCTGTTTCCTCCGCATCAGAGGACATTTCTACAAATGCAAAACCGCGCATACGCCCCGTTTCTCGATCTTTGGGTAATTGCACGCTTACCACCTTTCCATGCTCCGAAAAGGTTTCTTTAATGTTTTCTTCGGTGGCTTGGAAGGACAAATTGCCAACGTAAACAGACATAACGAGTCTCCGATTTGCGAGAGAAATAAGGGATTAAATCCAGGAAATTATCTATCCGTTTAAAGCAAGACAAACCGTCCCAAAAATAAATCATTGCTCGGATGAGCATACCATAAGATGCCAGCGAGACACATCAAGATGCCAGCGAGGCGCATCTTTTGGACAGCGACACGGAAGAAATGAGAAAACGATCGTTTCCTTTGACCAATCCCCAGACGAGGAGATGTTCCGTGCCCGTTCCGAATTCGAAGTTCGCTGGATAAGAGCATCCTAGCTACTTTTTTCGAGCCATGCTTTCATCTTGCCGGGATTGAGTAAGCCAGCCGGATCGACCTTTTCTTTGAAGCTTAAATGCTGGATATCCACGGTTTTTCTGCCGCCTTCTTCCAAAATGTAAGTGTGTGGATTGAAGATATAGGCATCCACCGATTCGTGATAATCCATAATTTCCTGGAGGCGATCGCCCGTTGTGTAGCGCACCACCTGCAAGCCCACCGGGCGAATCGATCCGCCTACTCGAATAAATTCCAAATGCATCATCACTTCATCGCCATAGTGATCATACAAATGCTCAAGCACCTTTAACTCTGGGTCATCGGGGAACAGGGTTTGCAGATAGGTCAAGGTTGGATCAACGCTGCGGGCGTGGAGCGTGGTGTGGTTCCAGGAATATTCTACTAACGTGATGCCTTTGCTTGCTTCCTGCGCCGATTTTTGATAGCACACGTCCCCGCTAAATTCTTTCACCAGTTCTGCAAACGGCTCTAGGCTGAATTCTGCGATTAACACCATTACCAAATGGCTACCCGTGGGAATGCTGCCCTTTAACGCGGCAAAGTAAGTGGGCAACGGATCGGCACAGACGCACACCATTTTTTTGATGATGCCGTCGCTGTTGCCTAGTGCCTGCCCAAATCGGGCGCTGGTCATAAAATCATCAAAGGCAACGATCGCTTCTGCCCAGGCATAGGCAGGCGCTAAGGGAATTTCCAACTCAGTGATAATGCCATTGGTGCCCCAGGCGTGAGCCACTTTGTAGACATCATCACCGCGCAGTTCCACCACTTGCGGTTCTGCTTCCATCGTTACCACTCGCAGCGCCAGCAAATTACCGCGATCGCGCAACTGTCCATAGGTCACCGATCCAACGCCGCCACTGCCACCACCAATAAACCCGCCGATCGTTGCTTTGCGATAGGTCGAAGGAAACATCCGAATTTCCCAGCCGCTTTCTCGCGTCTGCTTATCGATCGCGGCAAGTTTCGCTCCCGGTTCCACACAGGCAATTCCCGGTTTCACCCATTTCACCTGCTGCATTCGAGACACATCCAGAATCACGCCGCCTGCTAATGGCACACACTGCCCATAGTTTCCGGTGCCTGCGCCTCTGACCGTCAGAGGGATTTTTTGATTGACGCAGGCTTTCGCCACGCGCAGCACTTCTGTCTCACTCGTAACTTGGACAACTACATCCCCCCGCTTATCGCCCAGAGCCTCTTGCAAAAGCGGACTGTAGGTGTAGTAATCCTGAGACAGTTTGCTGATTTGAGCTAGGTCGGTGATGATTTCCAATCCTGACAGGTCAGCAATTAAACTTTCTAGGTCGTATTGGGGCGTGGCAGATGTCATTAAACTCTCACAGATTCAGTGGGCAGAGGACAGGCGCAATGCTGAGTCTAGGCATAAGACTTGTAGGGGCAAAATCTAACGACGCTCACGCCAAATAGTAGTTCTTATGCATTATTTACTGGCTAATACTCGCCAAATGATAAAACCCGTAAAGATAATATAACTCAACACTACTAACCAGTCTTGCCAGTTTTCAAACCAAATCAATTCATTATTCATGTAGCTATCTTGATGTGCGAAATTGCCTTTTGTTTTATTGATCAAGAAAGGCGATCGCGGCTAAAAAAGGTCATCAATACAACAATCTCTTCAAGTAATGAGTGACACGATAGTTTCGATTAAACTGCAATAGAGCCTATGCGCTAGCAGCAATGCGCTTTGAAAAAATGAAATGGTTGCTTCAATACTTCTACAAAATTAAGTTAGACAAAACGATTCTTTGGTGTTACCTCATTTGGTATTTTGTAGTCGTTTGGTTTCATTTTGATCCTGCATTCAAGATATGGATTAACGCCACTGGAATTAGTGTGGTGATTGGTACAGGCTTGCTGCTCAGTGTTTCTTCTGGTGGCGATCGCGACCCTTGGCAAACTTTTAGACTTTATCTGATGCCGTTTTGTGTCTCCAGCTTTTCTACTTTGATTAAAGACCAAGGATTTATTGTAGTCGTCTCTCCTAATATCCTAGAAACATTAGTGGCGATATTCTGTTGTGCGGCGTTTCTATCGATTGTTGTCGTGATTAAATTGACCCACCATAAAAATACTTGATGCTGTGAATACGTTCGGGGCGGGAGCAATCACAAAGCGCGATCGCTCCCTCTACACAGCCCAATCCCTACCGAACAGCGATCGTGAGTTTCGCCTCTTCTTCCTTCGCCAATACGCGCCCTTCATCTTCAAAGCCAGAAATTTCATTGAAGTTGAGATAGCGATAAAGATCTGCCGCAAACGGATCGATTTTCTTCGTTACAATCTCCAGGTATTCTTCCACCGTGGGAATCTTGCCCAGCAGCGCACACACCGCCGCCAGTTCAGCCGAGCCGAGATACACCTGAGCGCCCTTGCCCATGCGGTTATTGAAGTTGCGCGTTGAAGTCGAAAACACGGTTGTATTGTCTGCAACTCGCGCCTGATTGCCCATGCAAAGGGAACATCCCGGCATTTCGGTTCGCGCCCCCGAAGCTGCAAAAATCCCGTAATAGCCTTCTTCTCGCAGTTGTTGTTCATCCATCCGCGTCGGCGGGCAAATCCACAAACGCACCTTCACGGTTCCGGCACCTTCCAGCACTTTTGCGGCAGCGCGATAATGCCCAATATTGGTCATGCAAGAACCAATGAAAACTTCATGAATCGGATCTCCCGCACATTCGCTCATCAGCTTGATGTTATCCGGATCATTGGGAGCCGCAACGATCGGTTCCTTGATTTGATCCAAATCCACTTCAATGATTTCGGCATATTCGGCATCGGGATCAGCCACCATCAAGCTAGGATTTGCCAGCCACTGTTCCATTTGGGCAACTCGCCGCAGAATCGTTCTGGCATCGCCATATCCCCGTGCCACCATATTTTTGAGTAGCGCCACGTTCGATCGCAAATACTCTGCCACCGTTTCGACGCTCAGCTTAATGGTAGACCCGGCACACGATCGCTCCGCCGTTGCATCCGTCAGCTCAAACGCCTGCTCCAACTTCAGATCGGGCAATCCTTCCATTTCCATAATTCGCCCAGAGAACACATTCTGCTTGTTCTCCTTCGAGTTCGTTAGCAATCCCCGCTGCATCGCCGCATAGGGAATTGCATTCACCACATCCCGCAACGTCACCCCCGGTTGCAGGGTGCCTTTAAACTTGACCAGCACCGATTCTGGCATATCCAGCGGCATCACACCCAACGCCGCCGCAAACGCCACCAAACCAGAACCAGCGGGGAAGGA
>JBGSWI010000055.1:0-10210 GCA_041752515.1 Leptolyngbyaceae cyanobacterium
TGTGCAACTAATTTGCCCTCATCCCAACCCTTCTCCCCAAGGAGAAGGGCTTTCGGACATTTCCGGTTCCCTCTCCAATCGGGAGAGGGCTAGGGTGAGGGCAGTCTTTGCGTTGTTTCAGGAAAGTCGCACATCGCGTGACTATAGATTTTTGGTCCCTTTTTTCCAGCTAAATTCGTTACTTTAAAAGTGTTCAATTGGTTTTTTGGAGCGCTGTTCAATTTAGGTAAAACTAAATCGGTTACAGTGTTTCAAAGGCTTTTAATCTTCCTTGATTTTTAGTTGATTTTTGCCAAAACTTGTGTCTGGGTCTTCTTCACATCCAACAATTTCTATGCCATGGTCTCGCATTTTGAGTGGGGCGATCGCCATTGCGATCGCTCTTGGAATGATTTTGCTGGGAGGTTGGTATTTCACCCTGGGTTTTGGCATCATCATTTATTTGGGGCAGCTTGAATATTTTCAACTGGCGCGGGCGAAAGGGATCGCTCCTGCGGTTAAAACGACGCTGGTTGTCAGTCAGGCGTTGCTCATTATCTCCAATATCTCTTCTGGGTATGCTGATGCCGTGTTTCCGGTGGCAGGCACATTCATTTGCTTCTACCTGCTGTTTCAGCCGAAGTTTGCCACGATCGCCGATATTTCTGCTTCGATCATGGGTTTGTTTTATGGCGGCTATTTGCCCAGCTATTGGGTACGATTGCGATCGCTCGGACAAGTGGAGGCAAGCAACCTGCCGCTCGATGGCTTCTGGGCTGCCGATTGGACGAGCCTACACGCTTTACCTCAAGGGTTGACCTCCACCTTGCTCGCCTTTAGCTGCATCTGGGCAGCCGACATTGGCGCTTACATTTTTGGTAAAGCCTTTGGGCGCACTCGCCTTTCTGATATTAGCCCCAAAAAAACGGTGGAAGGGGCGGTATTCGGCGTGGCGGGCAGTATGGCAGTGGCGATCGCGGGTTCCTGGTATCTGGGCTGGTCAGGCTGGCCCATCACTGGCGCAGCCCTCGGCTTGTTGATCGGCATCGCTAGCTTGTTGGGCGATCTGACCGAATCGATGATGAAACGAGATGCTGGCGTGAAAGACTCCGGGCAACTGATTCCAGGACACGGGGGCATTCTCGATCGCGCCGATAGCTACGTTTTCACCGCGCCCCTTGTCTACTACTTTGTCACCCTCCTTCTGCCTCTTCTTCCCTGACTCCAGCCTCTCCTTCCCTGACTCTAGCCTCTTCTCCTATGTCTTTGATCACCGTTTTGCCCGAAGGACTTTATTGCGAACAGGGCGGTTTTTTTGTAGATCCTTGGAAACCGGTAGACACCGCACTGATTACCCACGCCCATGCGGATCACGCGCGTTCGGGTTCTAACCAGTATTTTGCCACCCAAGTCTCGGAAGGCATTTTGAAGAAGCGGTTAGGCGACCAAACGAACTTGCAAGGTTTGCAATATGGCGATCGCGTCAAGCTGGGCAAAACCTGGGTTTCCTTTCATGCCGCCGGACACGTGCTTGGCTCTGCCCAAATTCGAGTGGAGTGCGGCGATGAAGTCTGGGTCATATCGGGCGACTACAAGCGCTGTGCCGATCCAACCTGTGATGAGTTTGAAGTGGTTCCCTGCGATACATTCATCACTGAAGCCACCTTTGGATTGCCGATTTATCGCTGGAATCCGGGTGAGGAAACCTGCCGCCAAGTATATGACTGGTGGATGGGCGATCGCGATCGTCCCTCGCTCTTGTTTTGCTATTCCTTTGGCAAAGCTCAGCGAGTTTTGGCAGAACTGCGAAAATTCACCGATCAGCCCGTCTATGTGCATGGCGCGGTTCATCTGCTCACTGAAATCTATCGACAGGTGGGCGTGGATATGGTGCCGACGATTCCCGTTTCAGAGATGCCGCGTGACTACAAGTTTAAGGGCGATCTCGTCTTGGCACCGCCCTCTGGTCATCGATCGACTTGGATGAAACGCTTTCAGCAGCCCCAAACCGCGTTTGCCTCTGGCTGGATGGCGGTGCGGGGTGCCCGTCGTCGTCGGGGGTATGAACGCGGCTTTGTGCTATCAGACCACGCAGACTGGAACGGGCTAGTCAATACCGTATTGCAAACCGGTGCAAAAACGGTTTACGTCACCCACGGTCAAAGCGATGTGCTATCTCGCTACTTGTCAGAAGTTCATCACTTGAATGCCCGACCGTTGAAAACCCTGTTTGAAGGCGAGGCAGATAGTTAACCCGATGTGCTACTAATTGCCCTCACCCCAAACCCCTCTCCATCGGGAGAGGGGCTTTCAGAAATTTCCGCTTCCCTCTCCCATTGGGAGAGGGCTAGGGTGAGGGCTGTCTTTGCATGGTTTCGGGAAAGTCGCTCATCGCGTTAGTTAGGCAAACGCTTTAAGATAGAAGGTGCTGCTTTGCGATCGCCCATTTCCATGTCTTTACCTTCTACGTTTGCTCCATCCACAAAATCAGCGGTTCCCCTGCTTGGTCAATCCTTGACAAACTTAACGGCATGGGTGCAAGCGCAAGGGCAGCCAAGCTACCGAGGCAAGCAACTGCATCAGTGGATTTATGAAAAAGGGGCGCGATCGCTGGCAGACATTACCGTTTTCCCCAAGCCCTGGCGAACGGAGATGCAAGCGGTAGAAATTGGGCGATCGCAGATTCACTTCCGCTCTGTTGCGCCCGATGGCACCGTCAAATTCCTCTTGCGCCTGACGGATGGACAGATTATTGAAGCCGTCGGCATTCCCACTTTCGACTGGAAAAATAAGCCGATAGAAGGCGACAGTCCAGATCTCGATCGCCTGACGGTGTGCGTCTCGTCTCAAGTGGGCTGCCCCATGGGATGCGACTTTTGCGCCACGGGAAAAGGGGGCTTTGTGCGCAACCTGGCAACCCACGAAATTGTCGATCAGGTCTTGACGGTGCAAGAAGACTTTGGGCAGCGCGTCAGCAATATTGTGTTTATGGGAATGGGCGAACCGATGCTCAACACGGATAATGTCGTCGCTGCCATTCATAGCCTCAATCAAGATGTTGGCATTGGGCAACGGCTGATGACTGTTTCCACCGTCGGCATTCCCGGTCATGTCAGGCGATTTGCCGATCATCAACTGCAAGTCACTCTCGCCGTCAGCCTGCACGCATCCAACCAAGCGCAACGGGAAACTCTAATTCCCAGCGCCCATCACTATGCCTTAAAAGATCTGCTGGCAGAATGTCGAGACTATGTGCGGCTGACGGGTCGGCGGATTAGCTTTGAATACATCTTGCTGGCAGA
Source organism: Leptolyngbyaceae cyanobacterium (assembly GCA_041752515.1). Classification (GTDB taxonomy): domain Bacteria; phylum Cyanobacteriota; class Cyanobacteriia; order Leptolyngbyales; family Leptolyngbyaceae; genus ULC077BIN1. The sequence continues at coordinate 3,282 of JBGSWI010000055.1, forward strand.
CCTAAACGATCGCCCTGAACACGCCCAAGAATTAGCCTCTCATCTACGCGGATTTCAAAGTCACGTCAACCTGATTCCTTATAATCCGATTCAGGAAGTGGATTACCAACGCCCGACCCCACAGCGAGTCCAAGCCTTTGCAGAGGAACTGAAAAAACGTCACATTGCCGTCAGCGTCCGCTATTCCCGTGGGCTAGAAGCAGATGCCGCTTGCGGACAACTCCGCGCTTCAGCCTCAGCGTAAGGCATTCAGAAGTTTTTTTGCTCGAAATCTTCTACGAAATGACAAAAAAAGTCTTAATGCCAAATGGCGCTCTAGCTCGTAAAGCTATGATACATTTCGCTTCAAATCATACAATTCAAACGTTTGTATAAAGCTGATCAAGTGAGCGATCGCTCCATCGTTGCTTTAAGCAAAATTTCTACATAGTGTCCCGTGGTTCATCACCTTATTCAATTTACTCAATCGACTACATCTTTGGGAGAACGAGCATAGTCGATATTGATGAAATGAGTTCAAGAGAAATACAAGACTTCCTGCACCAACTGGAATACGGTCATCTTGGCTGCATCCACAACGGAAAACCCTGCGTGATGCCAATACACTATTATCTCGAAAATTCGGACATTTACCTGTTTGCAACTGAGGGGATGAAGATTCAGGATATCGACGCGAATCCAGAAATCTGCCTACAGGTTGAAGAAATTCATGATCCGCTTATTGGCGTAGCGTGATTGTGAATGGTCGAGCCGATCGCATCACTGAGTAGGACGATATCGATCATGTAATGGAATTTATCAAAGCGCGTAATCCAACCCTTTCGCCCGCTATCAATCGAACTGGAATCGATTCCTGGGGACGGGCAGAGATAATGACCCTCTATCGCATCCACGAGGGCGAAATGAGCGGACACACGATGATGGAGTCAGCCGTCAGATTCAAAATGAACCTCAAACTTGATGGAAAAGTGATTTCTGAAACTGCCGCTCAAAGGCGCTGTAGGAAATTTTAGGGTGGGTAATGGGGCTGTTAGGATTGCTTTTGTATTGGCAAGGTTGCTGACAAGGCATTAAAAAATAAGAAAATAATGAATCCTTTTTTCACTTACATTTTGTATCGTATTCAATCAATTCATTCAAGAAATAGAACACTTGTCTGCCATGTTGGTAGTGGAAGTAAAGTTTTAACTCAACTTAGTGAAATCAGCTTATTAGAGGAACCATCATGAGTGTTGCAATCGACAACTTTACCAAGCAACTGCACGACAATTTAGAAGCAGTTGAGAACCGAGTAAAATCGCTGAAGGAAAGCATTCAATCGGCACCGAAAAAAACTCAAGTTGAGGTTCAATCAAAATTTGACGAAGCGAAGACAGCACTAGACGCTAAGAAGCAAGAATTTGATGAGTACCGGGCAAAACTTAAAACTCAATTTGATGAAAAAGAATCCGAGGTGAAATCAAGTGTTGAGGAATGGAAGGCAAATCGCGAAGTCAAGAAACTCGAACATCGAGCAGACAACGCGGAAGGCTATGCCAATACGGCGATCTTCTTAGCGATGGCGATGATGGAAGAAGCTGAAGCAGCGACCCTGGCAGCGATCGCCGCTAGGCTAGATGCTAAAACGGCTGCTGACACCACCAAGAAATAAGTCACGCTGACCGCTGTTGAGGTTGGGATCGGGTATTTTCTGAAAGCCTTGCTCGAAGGGGTTTTCAGAAATATCTGGGTTCAATCAATATGGTAAGCACACCACACTCAGAATACCGACGGATCTACATTAACGTTTATTGGGAGCTTTGCGCCTTCCATGCTGTTCTCATCTTCTTTGGAATAGCTCATCTCATTCATCCCTTCGTCACAAATTCCTCGTCTTTTTTCAATGCTATGAAAGATAGTCGATGTTCTGATCGCTTCTGATCGCTTACGAGGATGAAATCTATGAAATGGCACCAATTAGTTCTAGCTTTTATAGTCACCATTTGCATGATATTTGCGGGCAATGCTCTGGCGCAGACCGATATCAATATCAATAATGCTAACCTGATTCGCTTTGGCGGCGGCATCACCGTACCAGAGAATCAAGTGGTCGAAAATGCCATTGCCTTTGGTGGAAATGTGACGGTTTCCCCAAATGCTAAAGTTGTGGATACGGCGATCGCGTTTGGCGGAGATGTCATCCTGCAAACAGGAGCGCGGGTCGAGGGTGATGCTTACTCCTTTGGTGGCAAAATTGTCCAGGAACCCGGTGCGATCGTCAGTGGTGAACGCGCTACATTCAGCGATAGGCATGGCATGATGTATGGCTCCAATTCTCCAGAGGAGAGGCTAAGCCAACGCGGTCGAAGTAGCTTCTTCACTCAGTATTTTCTCAGCGCCATTTTTAGAATCAGTGCCGCTGTAGTAGCCGCTATTCTTGGACTGATTATTTTGCACACCAACCCACAGTTCTTGCAAGACTTGGCGACAAAATTGCGTCAACATCCCGGTTTAACTGCTCTCTGGGGAATCGGAGCCATGGTCGCCACTGTCTTTGTCAGTGTGTTTCTGGCGATCACGCTCATTGGTATTCCACTGATTCCACTCCTAAGTCTGGCTGTGATTATCACCTCTCTAGTTGGGTCATTAGGTGTGGCACTTTTTGTCGGTCAATGCCTAATCAGTAATGGACATCGGTTATTAGCGCAGCAGTTCTTAGTGGGTTTGGCGATCGTGACCGTTCTAACCCTCATGCCATTTTTCGGAGGGCTGATCGTGTTCCTGGTCAATCTGTTCGGCTTGGGTGTGATCTTGCTGTGGAAATTTGGTACAGAAAAACCTCAAATAGCGACTGAGTGAACGGGGCAGCATGAATGTTCGTCATGATGATCCACAACCTATTCTGAAGTCGAACCCGCGATCCAAACTTAAAAATTTTAGCGCGATCGCCCTCGTTTTGCTGCGAATTCTAGTATCTATCCTGATTGCTCTAGCGATGATACCAGTGGCATTGCTGCCTATTAGCACTACCGTTCCCCCGTCGATCCTGATTCTATTTGCAATGGCAGAGGTCGCCCTGTGGGTGGCGGTGTTTCGGCTTAGCTTTACTGTGCGTGTAGTTCTTGCCGAGCTTGCCGGGTTTGTGGCGATCGCCCTCCTTGCCATTGTCGCCTCCCAAGTATTTGCATCCACACCCCCCATTCTGGATGCCAACGGCAAACCCCTTCCCAACAGCATTGCGGTACTGGAAACAGTGAAACTCGGCGGCTCCGAGCAATGGATCACGATTCGCGGCAAAGACTCGCGCAATCCAGTGTTGCTCTTTCTGGCAGGCGGTCCCGGTGGTAGCCAACTGGTACTGGAGCAGCGCGCCCTTGCTGGGCTGGAAGATCGCTTTGTGGTCGTGAACTGGGATCAACCGGGAGCAGGCAAATCGTTCCATGCGATCGACCATGCCAAGTTAACCCCCGATCGCTACATCAGCGATGCCCACGAATTGGTCTTGCACTTGCGGCAACGCTTTGGCAAAGAAAAAATCTATCTATCGGGGCAGTCGTGGGGCAGCGCCCTGGGCATTATGGTGGTGCAACGTTATCCAGACTTATTTCATGCGTTTATTGGCACGGGTCAGGTGGTGGCGTTTCTGGAGAATGAACTGATCCGCTATGATTTGGCGCTGCGTTTGGCACAGGAACACGGAGACAGGCAGCTAGTGGAAAAACTCAAGCAGCAGGGAGCACCGCCCTATTACGGCAACGATGTCATGACCAAGATGCTGACCTACCTCAATGTTCAGAAGAAGTATAGGAATGATCAGCAGAATCTTGCGATCGCCAAACCGAAGTCCAACATCTTGTTTGACCTGATTACGAGTTCCGAGTATGGACTATACGACAAGGTGAATTTGTCCAGAGGAGAACTGAAAACAGTCGGCGTTGTCTTTCCGCAATTGTGGAGTGTCGATTTTCGCCAGCAGGCAACGCGCCTCAAAGTACCCGTCTACTTTTTGATGGGTCGCCACGATCGCACCACGTCGCCGAAGCTGACCGAAGAATATTTTAATCTTCTGACTGCACCCCATAAAGAATTGATTTGGTTTGAACATTCAGGTCACGGGTCTTGGATGAATGAGCCAGCTAAATTCATTGATGTGATGGTAAACAGGGTTTTGGCTCAGGACATCACTGCCAAAGCTGACACATATCTGAGCAAGCTGGTCAAAGCGAAACTCTTCAGCGGCTCAGTGCTGATGGCGCGAAACGGCACAGTTATTCTTAGTAAGGGGTATGGCGAGGCAGATCGCAAAAAGCACTGGGTGAACACGGCGCAAACAAAATTCCGCCTCGGCTCCCTCACAAAGCAGTTCACCGCGATGGCGATCCTCATCTTGCAGGCACAGGGCAAACTCAATGTTCGCGATCGCATCTGCACGTATCTTTCAAATTGTCCGACCTCCTGGCAGGCAATCACGATTCATCAACTCTTGACCCATACCTCTGGCATCCCAGATTTTGCCCGTTTTCCAGACTTTAAGATTACTATGCGATCGCCGTCATCGCCCACCGAAACGATCGCGCGATTCAAAAACAAACCGTTAGAGTTTCAGTCAGGGGAAAAGTTTAGCTATAGCAACTCTGGCTACATTCTGCTAGGTGCCATCATTGAGCAGGCATCTGGTAAAAGCTATGAGGCATTCCTCAAGGAGCATATCTTTGTTCCGTTGCAGATGGTAGATTCGGGCTACGACCACAATCAGGGCGATCTCGCTGTTGGCTATCGCGATCAGGCAAATGTAGCTGATTTCGTTGATATGTCTATTCCCTACGCTGCTGGGGGCTTGTACTCTACCGTGGAAGACCTCTACCGTTGGGATCAGGCATTGTATACAGATAAACTGATTCCGAAAAGCCTGCGAGACCAGATGTTCACTGCTTTCGGCGGCTTTGGTTATGGCTATGGTTGGGGTATTGGCAAGGAAGGCGATCGCCCAGTGGCTAGTCACGTCGGCGGAGTTCAAGGCTTCAGCAGCTCTATTACTCGCTACCCCAATGACAAGGTGGTCATCATCGTCTTGGGCAATCGGGAAGATGGAGATTCTGGAACGATTGGTGTCCAGCTTGCCAAGATGGTTTTTGGGGAGAAGTGAATCAAATTCATCACTGTGACGGTGAACAAAGTTCTAACTGGTAATCTGCAAGCTTCAATAGGTTTCGGAGCGTAACTTGTGAAATATAAGATTGTATTCTTGGGATTATCCCTCTTCCTATACGGCACAGCACTCGCGCTACCTTGCCTTTTGTTTAATGTCGTTCCTACAGACTCTGTTGGTGTGAGTCCCGCTAACCCCAATGACGTTTATGCCATGAAGGGAATCGAACTAACTTTCTTTGGCATCATTGGATTGCTGTTTCTGCAAATTCCCGCGATCGGTTGGTTCGCCAATCCCATCTATTGGTTGTGCTGCATCACCTTTATGATGCAACGCTATAGGTTTTCAGCCATCGCTGGAATAGCTGCCATCCTTATTGGTTTTGGAGGCACACTTTCAGCCTTTTGGTTCACCTTACCCGCCGATAGCGGTGGCGTTTCTGAATTTGCCCTGAACCAATTATTGTTGGGTTTCTGGCTATGGCTAGTGGCTCCTGGCTTAATAGCCCTAGCTTCTTTCATCGGTCTATTAAAAGAGTCAGCCCGATTAACCACTAGAAGCAATTAATATACTGCGCTGATCACGATGCTCCTTGTTCCCCTGTTCTACATGGGAATACCTCAAAAGTGGCTTTGCCACTTCGCGCCAATCGGCAGAGCCGCCAAAACACTTTCCAAGCCAGAGGCTTAGAACGAGATGTGTCAGTCAATCAACTGCTTAGCACAACATGGAAAGTAAAACTAAATTAACGCTGATTAAAAGCATTCACACGTTGATCTGGATATTCTTCAATGGTGTGATTTCCTATATGTTGTATGCCGCGATCGCCAATAAACTTGATCGCTGGCTCTGGATCGGGTATAGCTTTGTGTTCCTGGAAGGACTCATCCTCCTCACGTTCAAGTCCCACTGCCCCTTGAATTTGCTTGCCCGAAAATACACAAATTCCACAAAAGACAATTTTGATATTTATCTTCCCAGTTGGCTCGCCAAGTACACGAAGTTAATCTACACCACTATTTTCGCAATCATTTTTATGATAACCATCTATCAAATTCTGCATTAAAAATTAGGTAAATATCATGTGGATAAAATGGATTTCAATGATTGGTGTTTTAATTCTAGTTTGCATTGGATTTACCGTCATTTATGGGGGCTATCGGTGGCAGATAGAGACTGATAAATTACGTGCCAAATTAACCAGTGGACGGCGAACCATTGAGCCAAAAATCTACGACCCAAAAGAGCTTGAAGGTTTACCAGATCCCGTCCAGCGATTTTTTCGGACCGTTCTTAAGGATGGACAAGCGATCGTGGCGGAGGTCAACCTCTCTCAAACAGGACAGTTCAATCTGAATGAAATGGAGGATCAGTGGAGTCCATTTACTGCCACTCAACTTGTGACGACTCAACGGCTGGGTTTTGATTGGGATGCCCGCATCCAGATGGCTCTAGGGCTGAATGCCTTTGTCCATGATACCTATCTGTTAGGAGAAGGCAGCTTACACGCATCATTACTTGGTCTTTTCACCGTTGCAAAAATGGACAGTACGCCTGAATCGAACCTAGGTGAATTATTGCGGTTCTTTGCTGAAGCAGCATGGTATCCCACCGCGCTATTACCCAGCCAGGGTGTGCGCTGGGAAGCGATTGATGATGCCTCCGCTCGCGCCACTGTGACGGATGGCGCAACAACTGCCTCCCTTGTGTTTCAGTTTAATGCGGAAGGGGCGATCGCCACTATGCGGGCTGATGCTCGTTATCGCGACAGGCTGACTGCAATGCCTTGGGGCGGCAGATT
>JBGSWI010000056.1:0-6053 GCA_041752515.1 Leptolyngbyaceae cyanobacterium
CCCACTGGGGCTGTCTAAATCAAACTAGAGGTTTCGTTGGACAAACGGGCATCAGGTTTGAGCATTGCCGCAAGGATAGACAGTTTTAAGGCGCGTCGATGAACTAAGAATCCCTGTGCGTTTACGCCAGGGAGTGTCAACCGTTCAACTACCTCTTTGTATATGAAGCTATCGATTTTTCATACGCCTGAACTGGCTCCAACCAAAACCGAGGCTGATTGCGCGATCGCGGTTGATGTGTTGCGCGCCACCAGCACGATGGTTACCGCTCTGGGCGCAGGAGCCGAAGCCGTGCAAGTGTTCAGCGATCTAGATAAGCTGTTGCAGGTGAGCGATCGCTGGGCACCCGAAAAGCGAATTCGGGCGGGAGAGCGAGGAGGCGCAATGGTAGACGGCTTTGATTTTGGCAATTCACCGCTTGCCTGCACCCCAGAACGGGTTTCTGGTCGTCGTTTATTTATCAGCACCACCAACGGCACTCGCGCTTTGCAGCAAGTGGAGTCTGCCCCAATGGTGTTGGCTGCCGCCCTAATCAATCGTCAAGCGATCGTCCAATATTTATTGGAACAGCAGCCAGAAACAGTGTGGATTGTGGCTTCAGGCTGGGAAGGTAGTTTTTCGCTAGAAGATACAGTCTGTGCTGGCGCGATCGCCCATAGCTTGCAAACTGCGCTCAATTGTTCCCTGGAAAAACTGTCTGGCAATGATGAAGTGATTGGAGCCGTTAGCCTCTATCGCCAATGGCAAGATTCGTTGCTCGATCTGCTGCACCATGCCAGTCATGGTCAACGTCTGCTGCGGTTAAAGTGCCATGATGATCTTAAATATTGTGCTCAAACTGATACTTCAAACGTGGTGCCGATTCAGCGGGAACTGGGGGTATTGGTGAGTGCAAAGCAAAGGGCGATCGCCGAGTGATCGGCTATGTTTCAGCCTAAAAAAATCCCCTGGTGGAATCAATGTCTACCAAGGGATTTGGAATGGTCAATGTAAAGAGGCAGAACGAGAATCTAATAAGTTTCTACGTGCCAACGACCTTCGCGCTTCAATTGGCGCTGATACTCTTTTAAGTCAACTTCATTTTGGGCTGCGATCGCCCCCAACGCTTCATCAATGCCATCCTCCATCCCCTTCAATCCACACATATAAACGTGGGTTTTAGGGCTTTTCAGCTTCTCCCAAATTTCCTCAGCGTGTTCTGCCACCCGATGCTGAATATACATTCTGCCGCCTTCAGGATTTTTCTGCTCTCGGCTGATGGCATAGGTCAAACGGAAATGATCAGGATATTGCGCCTGCATCTCTTCAAGCTCTTGCTTGTAAAGCACATTTGGCGTAGTAGCAACTCCAAAAATCAACCAGGCAAGCCCCTTAAATTGATAATCAGGGTTGAGCGATCGCTCGCCCTCCTTAAACATCCGCCATAAATAGGCGCGGAAAGGTGCAATTCCGGTACCCGTTGCCAACATGATGATGTTGGCATCAGGCTCATCGGGCAGCAACATTTCCTTACCCGTGGGTCCTGTAATTTTGACCTCATCTCCCGGTTTCATGTTGCAAATGTGACTGGAGCAAACTCCATAAACCGTCTCGTTCGTTTCAGGATGCTTATACTCAAGCTGACGAACACACAGAGAAACCGTCTTTTTATCTAGATCATCGCCATGCCGGGTTGAGCCGATTGAATAAAGTCGCAGTTTTTCGGGTTTGCCGTTTTTATCGGTGCCGGGAGGAATAATCCCGATGCTTTGCCCTTCAAGATACTGAAGATCGCCACCAGAAATATCAAACTTAACGTGTTGACAGATGCCAATGCCACCTTCTGAAACCAAAGGTTCGTTGGAAATGCATTTGCCAATAAAAGGAGCGTTAGGACGATAGATGTTAATTAGAACGTCCTTCTTCGCAGCTTTCGCTTGAGTCATAGGCTTACTCTCATTTACAGATGTAGGATTGCTCTGTTCAGTTTCGATGATCGCCTCACCTTTTTTCTGCTCTAGAGTAACGTTTCCGTTACTTCCACTCAACACACCCACGGGCTGAATACTAATGATTTTGCCGCCCATGCGGGTAATTCGCTGCATTACTTCATTCATCCGGCTATAGGGAACAGTGATGAATGTATTGCCACTTTGACGAATTTCGTAGCTCGTTTTGTCAGTTTCTTGATTCTGGCGCAGACCCGCTACTTCATAGCGATACATACGATTTCCAGATTGAGAATCTGACGTTACGCCTACTGCGCTTGAATTGTACATTTTGCCTGGATCTCCGATTCACCTAACTTATCATTGTGCTGCAATATGCCGTTCTTAACGAATGCCTGCGATCGCGATAATTTTTCACCAGTACTAGGGTGAATGTCACCTAACATTGAGGCGCGATCCACTTCAAAACATTGACGTGCTAACCCACGAACTTTGATCTCAAAAGTGTCCCCTTCCCTACCGTACCACGGGCTTTTAAGAGTACTGCTGAATTCCAGATGAGTTTCAGAATTCATCGGATGACTACTCCTATAAAAAAGTAGGATTTAGCGATGAGTTTCCTTATAAGTAGTGTTGTAGCGGTGATCCCATTTTGGTAAGATGATCTTAACGGTAGTATCAAATACTCAATCGTCAAGAAGATCTGCCTAAAAGATTCGCTTCTCGCTGGCTAAATATTTGTGCTTGCATTGTGTAGTTGCAATTGAGTTTTATGTTGAAGCGTTTAGGCTAGAAGCGATGAGCAGTGCGTTAGATCTTGGTATATAGTCAGCGATCGCAATTTATTAGATAACGAGAGTCGCTCTAATCTGCAATCTTTGCATTAGACGAATCCTTAGTAGATAACCCTTTTGTTAGAGGAAACTATGAACAGTAAGCCAGACCGCGTGGTAATGATTGGCGTTGCCGGAGATTCAGGATGCGGAAAGTCCACTTTTCTGCGCCGATTGGCAGACCTGTTTGGGGAAGAGTTTATTACGGTGATCTGCTTAGATGATTACCACAGTCTAGATCGGGTGCAGCGTAAACAAACTGGCATCACTGCTTTAAATCCTAAAGCCAACAATTTTCATTTGATGTATGAGCAAATGAAAGATTTGAAAAACGGTGAATCTATTAATAAGCCTATTTATAATCATGAAACTGGTTGTATCGATCCACCCGAAATAATCAAACCAAATCATATCGTAGTGATCGAAGGGCTTCATCCGTTATATGACGAGCGGGTACGCGGGCTGTTGGATTTCAGCGTCTACCTTGACATTAGCGACGAGGTGAAAATCGCTTGGAAGATCCAGCGCGATATGTCAGAAAGAGGGCATACCTATGAAGATGTCTTAGCCGCTATCAATTCGCGTCGTCCTGATTTTACCGCTTACATTGATCCGCAGAAAGAGTTTGCAGATGTGGTGATTCAAGTTCTGCCGACTCAATTAATTAAGGATGATCAAGAGCGGAAAGTTCTCAGAGTTCAAATGATTCAGCGCGATGAAGTTGAAGGCTTTGAACCCTCGTACCTCTTTGATGAAGGCTCAACAATTGACTGGATTCCTTGTGGACGGAAGCTGACTTGTTCTTACCCTGGCATTCGGATGCACTACGGTCCTGATGCTTACTATGGGCATAGCGTTTCGGTATTAGAGATAGACGGTCAGTTTGATCGCCTAGAAGAAGTGATTTATATTGAGCAACACTTAAGCAACACTTCAGCGAAATATAATGGTGAGCTTACAGAGTTGCTGCTTAAACATCGCGATTATCCCGGCTCTACCAATGGAACGGGCTTATTCCAAGTGTTGACGGGTTTAAAGATGCGGGCTACCTATGAGCGTTTGACTGCGGCTCAACCGATGATTGCTGCCAACGTCTAATCATCCACACGGGATGCAGGGGAGCGGTTACAAACGCCTTTTCTGCACCCCGGGTTGATCTCTGAGTTGGAGCAGATAACAAATTAGTAAACTCAATAGTTTTTAGAAGAAATTCTGGTTGATTGATGGGTCAGCTTGCCCTTTGATTTCCGATATGATTCTCTTACGACTTTCAGATAAATTTTAGAGTTGACTGGGTTTTAGTAATTTGTTTTTTGGTGTTGAATGCTCCTTAGGAATTACTGGTTATGACTACTGAAAATACGCCTGGAGCAGATGATGGTGGGACGAAAGCAACGACTCAAAAAGCACGTTCTTCCCGTTCTACGAAAGCTGTAGCGACTGAAGCGACCGCGACTGATGACGCGGCAATTGAGATAAACACCCCTGAAGTAACTGGCGAAAAAGTGATGAGTACGAATGATATGGTCAAGTTGCAAGCTCCTTCTCCTCAAGACAAAAAAACGAGTGAATCGGCGATCGCGATCCACCAACACGCTCACGTTGCGGCGGATGGTCCTTTAATGTCTAGCGAGTTTGAGATTGCTGAAACAATTTCTGCTGCTGGCATTCGCCCCATTGGTGCCAGCCATCTCGATTTGGCTGGTTCCTTTATGAACGGTCGCCCGATCGCCTCTAGCAGTATGACGGTGTATGGAATGCTGATGGGCGATCGCCCGGTTTTTAACAGCGAAATTAAAATGGTAGAAGGATTGATGTTGATGAACCGTCCCGTCATGGCAAGCAGTCCCGATCTGATGCAAGGTTCTTTGCTTCCTGGCGGTCGCCCAATCGCCTCAAATCAAGACGTTGATCCTGAACCAGAAGCTCTCATGGGCTACCTTGATTAGTTCTTACGGGTCAATTGTTTTAGCTGAAAGGGGGCGTTGTCTAGGCAACGTCCCCTTTTTGTTAACTCGGCAGTACTCAGTTAGGCATTATCTAAGGCGGCGATTCCCGGTAACTCTTTGCCTTCCAACAGTTCCAAGCTGGCACCGCCACCGGTAGAAATGTGACTCATCTGGTCGGCTAATCCTGCCTTCTCAACGGCTGCAACCGAGTCGCCGCCACCGATGATGGTGGTAGTTCCAGTTTTGGTTAAGCCTGCCAACGTGTGAGCGATCGCGTCTGTGCCCACGGCAAACTTAGGAAACTCAAATACGCCCATGGGACCATTCCAAATCACCGTTTTTACATCTCCCAGTGCCGCTTGGAATACCTTCACCGAATCAGGACCGATATCTAAGCCCATCCAGCCATCGGGAATGTTTTCCACGCTCACGGTTTGAGATTCTGCATCGGGCGCAAACTTATCCGCAACCACCACATCGGTGGGCAGCAATAGTTCCACGCCTTTTTCCTTCGCTTTAGCTTCTAGCGTTCTTGCCAAATCCAAAAACTCTTCCTCCACCAAGGATTTACCCACGCTTAAGCCGCGAGCTTTGTAGAAGGTAAAAATCATGCCGCCACCGACAAATAGCTTGTTTACCTTATCTAGCAGCGCTTCAATCACCGTGATTTTGCTAGAAACTTTAGAACCACCGATAATTGCCGCCAAAGGACGAACCGGAGCATCCACCGCCGCTTGCAAATACTTGAGTTCTTTCTCAATTAAGAACCCGGCAACCGAGGGCTTCAGGTAATGAGTTACGCCTTCGGTCGAGGCATGGGCACGGTGAGCCGTTCCAAACGCATCATTCACATAAAGGTCGGCAATGGAGGCAAGCTGTCTGGCAAATTCGGGGGTGTTTTTCTCTTCTTCGGGATGGAATCGCACGTTTTCTAGCAGCAATACATCGCCATTGGTCATCGCCGCCACTTTTGCCGCCACGTCATCGCCAATGCAGTCATCGGTTTTGATTACGGGTTTGCCCAGCACTTCTGCAAGGCGATCGCCCACAGGAGTGAGCCGAAATTTGTCAGCCACCCGTGCCGCAAAATCATCCCCTTTCGGACGACCAAAATGGCTAGCTAGAATGACCTTGGCACCGTTAGAGGTGAGATATTGAATCGTGGGCAGAGCGGCACGGATGCGCGTGTCATCTGTAATCTCGCCGTGATCATCCACAGGCACGTTAAAGTCTACCCGCACCAAAACGCGCTTGCCAGATAAATCAGCGGACGATAAGTTTGCTAAAGTCTTTTTGGACACCGAACCAACCTCCTGAATCAGTCTTCTGCTCAACCCATATTT
>JBGSWI010000057.1:0-5819 GCA_041752515.1 Leptolyngbyaceae cyanobacterium
ATTAAACAGAAACTTCGCAGGTTAAGTCCGAGTTATCGGGGTGTTATCCATCACATCTGATAGTTAATCCTGGAATAGAAGATGTTATCGGTCACTTGTGATGGATAACATCCTCACCTAGGGTGTTATCCATCATGCTGCTATGCAACAACCTGAACCGCCTCGTCTGCTTGGCGTATGGTTAGACTAAGCCAAATCTAGAAAATTAGATCCAAACAAAATTACCTGAATGCAATTTACACAGTGTCGTCTTTCCATCCACACGAAGGGCAGTCCCAGTGAACACGCTCTGAAGGATCGGAGAATTGGTAGCAGCACTGAGGGCACAGACCTGTAAAGCTTACCCCTCATTAGTCACTTTAAGCAGAGGAAAAGATAAGTTGTAGATTTAGCCGATGCACCCGTGGACAGATAAACTGATTCATCTTTTGCGTCAGGTGCTCAAATCCAGTTTGGAGTGAGACGATGGGAAAAACCTCTAACCAACGCTTGAGCCAGTTAAAACAAATTAGGGGTTGAATGATTAAGCGCAGGTTGTTGAGCAGATTCTTCCAACCGCTTTGGTGATCCCACCAAGGATGTTGAGTAAATTGTTGATGAGCTAGAGGGCAGGAGTCGTTGAACGGGTCGGCAAACAAACTGACCATGAGGAAGGTACTCATAACTATCTCCCACCATTTTTCAATCTGCTCATAGCGGGTCATCCGAAAGTCTGCCCAACCCAGCGCGTCTTTGGCTTGCTTGAGACCGTATTCAATCCAAGTTCTAAACCCGTAGTTGTCGCCAATCTCTGCCAGTTGGATTGCTGGGGCACAGACCATGACAAACGAAGTTGAATTATCCGGTAAGGTTTCGGGGTCAGTGGTCAACAGCCAATATTGCTTGCGGTGCGGTTTGCCGTAGATGACCTCTGCCATATGCCGGGTTTCAGTGGTGCCATTGCTAAAGGTGCGCTTGAAGGTCTGCCAAGGCTCCTGGTATACTTCCTGGTCTTGCAGTAGCCACAAGGCATGATTACTGCGAATTGCCAGAATATAAGGCAGTTTTAATTCATCTAGCACATTGACAAAATTGACTTTGCTTTCGCCATACAAACTATCGGCAAGCACCAGTTCAAACTTAAATCCCAGTGCTTGCAGGTCTCGAATCATCCTTGCGGCAATTTGCGGTTTGCTGTAGTACTCCTCTGCCTCTTTGAGTCGTTCTCGGGGTTTATAGACCTCAAAGCTCAACGGCAAAATCATCCCATCCACCAAGCCGTAGGCAGTCACTGCAACGATGCCATTCTCCTTTTTGCCGACGTTGCCAATGTATTGCCGCTTAACGTAATCCGTACTGTTTCCCTTTTTGCAATCTCCGGTTTCATCAATGAGTAAAATCAATGACCTGCCATTGAGTACTTTGAGGATTAACTCCAATCGTTTCTGGCGTAGCTGCTGCACCTGCCAAGGAGACTCGCTGAGAAAGTGATGCAAGTTTTGATGATTCTCTAAACCTACGGCTTTAGCAATCGCAGGTAAGGATTTGCGTTTAATCTCGCTAATCATCCCTAGGTGCAACAGCTTAAACGCTTCAAAGCTTCGTACTTCGGGAAATAATCCCTCATACAATTGGCAGTATTCATCCACAAAGCGGATTGTTGGTCCGGCTTCTCTAGACGCTGGCATAAAAATTGAATTGAGATCAACTTACACCCTATTCTAGATAATTTCTACTCAGAGTGATTTAAGAGGGGTAAGATGATTCCCTATTCCAAGACAGGTAAGACCTATGGACCTTATCGCTATCTACGGTATTGGGGAATAACGAAAAAGGGGACAATGGGGTTGAAAAGCGTGTATTTAGGGAAAGTTGGTGGTGACTAACGGCATTTCAGTGCTAACTTCGCAAAAATCTGACAGTTCTTTCAGTGCAAAGATACCCATTACACAACCCGATAGGTTGATTGAATAAATCATTGAGTATGTGGTGGCTCTTATTTTAAACCATGATTGAATAATCCTGATGTCTGAGGCTGGGGCAGTTTAATTGTGAATGTTGTTCCAATACCGACTTGACTTTCTACAGTCAGGTTTCCCTGGTGCAAATCCAGGCATTTTTTAACGACCGCCATACCTAGACCGCTACCTGTAACGTTTCCAGCATTCCTGCCACGACAAAATGGTTCAAAAATTTTGCTTTGCTCTTCTTCAGGAATTCCAACCCCTTCATCTTTGACTTGAAAGATCACCACATCTGGTTCACAGGTCAATGTGAAGTAGATGGAGCTTTCTGGCGATGAGTATTTGATGGCATTAGACAACAAATTACTCAAGATAGAATAGAGTAATTTTTCATCCAGATAGGCATAAGTACGAGTTCCGTACTTATCAAATTTAATCGTGCGGGGTTGCTCACTAAAAAGCTGAATATCTTCAATCAGATTTAAACAGAAAAATTGCATTTCTAGCAATTCTGCTTTGCACTCTAGCTTTCCAGCATCGGCTCGAGCAAGTGTCAAGATATCATTCAGTAATTGAGTCATTAGCTTAGCAGATGCCTGAATTTGAAACAGATTTTTCAATTGATCAGGCTCAACTAATCGACTAAGCCTTTCTTTTAGCAGTTGGGATGACCCATCAATCACACTTAGAGGCGTTCTAAACTCATGAGAGACCATTGAAAAGAACTGGAGTTTTAATTCACCCAGTTCTTTTTCTTGCGCTAGCTTTTGTTGTGCCTGTTCAAGCTGCTGGCGCTGAAACATCTGCCGATACAGCAATGCATAAACGCCCAGAAGTCCAGCAAAGGCCAAAATTGTACCCAGATTTTCGATCGCCATCCTGACCTGAGAATTAGCCTGAAACTGCTCAACCTGAGTTTGTAGAATTTTTTCTTCTTCGGCTTGCAGCTTGGTGATCATCTGCCGAATTTGTGTCTGGTTTTGGTTTGTTTGAATCACCAAAGGGTGATCGGTTGAAAGGAGCGATCGCGGCTTGAGATAAAGTTCAGCCGATTGTTCAAACAGTTCTCGTCGCTGCTGAAGCAACCCTTCGAGGGTATCTAAACGCTGTTCTTGAAGGGGCGTATCTGCCAGCGGTTGGCGCAGTTGCTCCAGTTTGGTCGCTAGGCTGTGCATTGCCTGATCGTCGCTTTCCAGATCCGTTCGTTCACCCAACAAAAAGTATAACCAGCGTCGGGTTTCAAGATCGGCTAGCGTTTCGGAGACGTTGGTGAGTGCTATGAGCACTTCGTTAGTCTGCTTCACCTGCACCTGGCTGGTAATGAGTTGAGTCGCATTTTGGTAGGAAAAGACATTGACCAGCACCATTAGCAGCAGAGCCAAACAGAAGGCTGCCGTGACCCATTTTCGTTCGAGCGACCATTTTAGAGTGCTGAGAGCCATTACCTTCCGAGCGTAAAAATCTGCATTAAAGTAAATTTAGAGCGATCGCGACCATTGCTCCACCATACGTCCAATCTAAAGTCTGAGGTCTCAAAGCTCCATGCGTGTTCTGGTTGTTGAAGATGATGTGCGAATTGCCAATCTGCTAGTGGAAGCATTCGCTAATCGTCAATATGAAGTTGATACAGCGGATGATGGAGAGTCGGCATGGAATCTTGTCAATACGCTGAATTATGACCTCATTGTGCTGGATTTAACACTGCCTAAAATCGATGGCATTAAGCTCTGTCAGCAGATCCGGGCAAGGGGCGCTACAGCGCAAAATGCGGCAATCCCCGTCATGATGCTAACTGCACGCGATACGATCGCGGACAAAATTGTCGGGTTAGATGCTGGAGCCGATGATTATATGGTCAAGCCGTTTGATATTGAGGAACTGATGGCACGCATCCGTGCCTTGTTACGCCGGGGTAGTCCCACAGCCAATCCAACGCTGACGTGGGGCGCTTTGCAGCTAAATCCCAGCACTTATGAAGCAACCTACCACGGTATGCCTCTCCTTTTGACTCCGAAAGAATTCGCCCTGCTGGAGCTGCTGATCGCTAGTGGTCGCAGGGTGATGAGCCGCCCCATTATCATTGAAAGACTCTGGTTGCCGGAAGAAACCCCGACTGAAGAAGCGGTGAAAACGCACATTCGCACCCTGCGGCAAAAGCTAAAAGCGGCAAATGCGCCTGACGACTTAATTGAAACGGTGTATGGCATGGGTTATCGGTTGAAGCAATTGATCTGAGTGCTGTAATCCCCCCGACTTCCCCCCGACTTCCTTCTAGCATCCTGACTTTGAGTTGGTATCTTGTAGACGACAAGGATGTGCAACTTATATTCAGGCTATGCAAACGATCGCTAGCTTAAACAAGCCAGAGTTGCTGATCACGAATAGTTGGGTGCCGATGTTGCAGGGCAATTGCCAAGTGATGTCGATCGGATCTGAATGATGGCAGAAGAGTCACGATTCTTAGCGCTAAAAGGAACGCATGACCAATGGAAACGCGCCTGATGGGAAGATCACAGATGTTTGAAATTAGCCATCTCAATCACAAGGATGTCCATTCTGAGTCTGGCTACTGGTATCGGTAAAGTGGGTTTGGCACCCTGACCATGCGTTGACGCTGATTTAACACATACTCAAGGGCAATGATCGCTATGTCGCTTTATCCTTTAAAATCATCAACAAGAATGTTTCCGTGGGCAGCACTGACGCTGCTTCTCTCTGCCTACATCATGTTAGGGCTTTTTCTAGCCAAATTACCCATCGCTTGGCTTAGCTGGACATTGGCGATCGCTGGGATTTTTCTAGTAACAATAGTTTTTACCTTGCCTCAGTTAAAGTTTGAGCGGCAGTTTTCTCGCTGGTTAAGGTCAGATACAGGCGCTTTTGTACTGCTCGTTGTTATGGCTGCGTTGCTTTCTGTGGTGCTGCTGTGGTTCCACATTTTTCTCAAGCTGTTTGCGATGCTTGCAGCCGAGACGATAGTCAGGTTGGAGCTACGCCACAGTAGTTTTAGTGTAATTACATCATTTTGGCTCTTGCTGGTGACCGCTTTGGCAGGGGTAAGTCTAGGATGGTTTGTTAGCAGCTTCATTTGAGGTCATAATCTTACCGATTGCTGCTGCTCTTGTGACTGATTATGCCTGTGCCTTGGAAACGTCTGTTTCAATTGATTGTTGTTCTCCTGGGATTGGGGCTACTGCTTGATTTAGCCTCCCGTTTAGGAGCCGAACTGCTCTGGTTTCAGGAAGTCGCTTACCTTTCAGTCTTCCTGCTCAAATTCCAGGTTCGACTAGGGCTTTTAGCTGTTGTGACAGGGTTCACGGCAGTTTACTTACTGGGTAATTTGGCGCTAGCGCAGCGATTAAAATATCTTCCTGATCCTTCTGCGGTTCACCCCAGTGAGAAACTCAGGAAACCTTCACTATCGCCATACAAAGTAAAGCTCCCGCTTCCTTCTCCACCGCCGATTCCCTCAACTGTGGCTTTAAGGCTACGATCGCTCCTCCCTCTCACCCTCTTACTGAGCCTGCTGGTGGGCTTGTTACTGCTGTATTACGGTCAGCTTGCCGTCCACTATTGGCAGGATGGAGCAACGCTTTCCAGCCCGTTGGTGTCTCGCCTCAACCTAAAAAACCTCTGGCAAACCACCATACATCTGAGGGGTCAAGTTTGGCTGCTCGGTGGAATGCTGGGGGTTGCGATCGCCCTTTTAGAGAGTGTTTGTAAATAAACATTGCTAAAGTATTTACGAAATCTAGTTAAAAAGCGTACTAAGAAGCCAGAGTTGAGTGAGGTTGAGAGATGGGAGCACTTAAAACCTACAGCAGTGATTTAACCGATGCCGAGTGGCACAGAATTGAGCCTTTATTACCCACAGAA
>JBGSWI010000058.1:0-53742 GCA_041752515.1 Leptolyngbyaceae cyanobacterium
CAAGAATGCTCTAGCTGCGGTGAAGTGGTCAAGAAATCTTTGAGTACCCGCACTCATGCTTGTCAGTGTGGGTGTGTGTTAGACCGTGACCACAATGCAGCTAGAAATATCCTGAGTCGGGGATTGGGTACGGTGGGGCACACTGGAACCTTTGCACTAGATGCAAGCAACGCTTTAGGAGATAAGACCGCTACTCAAGTTGGAGCAATCCTGCTGTGAGCAAGTCATGTCTTTGATTAAAGAATCCCACTGGCTTTAGGTCGAGGAGTGTCAAGGCAACCAAGGATACTGACTGAAATCGGGCGATCGCTTTTCCAAAAATGCCTGTTTACCTTCGGCTCCTTCTTCGGTCATGTAGTAGAGCAAGGTGGCGTTACCTGCTAGCTCCTGCAATCCTGCTTGACCATCGCAGTCTGCGTTAAAAGCAGACTTGAGGCAGCGGATGGCGATCGGGCTTTTTGCTAGGATTTCGTGCGCCCAC
Source organism: Leptolyngbyaceae cyanobacterium (assembly GCA_041752515.1). Taxonomy (GTDB): domain Bacteria; phylum Cyanobacteriota; class Cyanobacteriia; order Leptolyngbyales; family Leptolyngbyaceae; genus ULC077BIN1. Next base: position 482 of record JBGSWI010000058.1, read on the forward strand.
TGAATTCCTTCCGCTTCTAGCTGCTCTAAAGGAACCACACAGTTTACTAAGCCCATCTCTAGGGCTTCAGTGACGTTGTATTGACGGCACAAATACCAGATTTCCCGTGCTTTTTTTTGTCCTACAAGTCGCGCTAAGTAGCTAGCGCCGAAGCCGCCATCAAAACTGCCGACCTTGGGTCCTGTTTGCCCAAAAATGGCATTATCAGCCGCGATCGTCAGGTCACAGAGAATATGCAGCACATGACCACCCCCGATCGCATACCCTGCCACCAGAGCGATAATTACTTTGGGCATCGAGCGAATTAGTTTTTGCAAATCCAGCACGTTTAGGCGCGGAATTCCAGCATCATCGACATATCCTGCATCCCCTCGAACGCTTTGATCGCCGCCAGAGCAAAAGGCATACTTGCCATCGGTGTGAGGTCCTGCTCCGGTAAACAAGACGACCCCAATTCGCGTATCTTCACGGGCATTCCAAAACGCATCGTAGAGTTCTACGACCGTTTTGGGGCGAAAAGCATTGCGCTTATGGGGACGGTTGATCGTAATTTTGGCGATTCCATCGGCTTTGTGATACAGAATATCTTCGTAAGTTTTTGCAACTTGCCAGTCGGTTTGCATACAAAATGAGTTTTGAGTTTTGAGTTTTGAGTTTTAAGTTGAGGATTTTGAGTTTTGAGTTTTGAGTTTTGAGTTTTGAGTTGAGGAATTTGAGTTGGGGAATTTGAGCTTTGTTCGCGTAGCGTCTCCGCAGGAGATGTTTTGAGTTTTGAGTTGGGGAATTTGTCTTTCAATCATTCATTTTTGCAGCAAAGGTGCCTAAATTATTCTGCCGCCATTGGGCATCTGCTTTGCGATCGGTGCGGAGTTCTAGAACACGGATGCCAGATTTTGGTAAAGGGTTGAGTCGGTCTGCTAGAGATTCCCAGGCAGTGATGCGCTCATATTCAACGCCATAGGTTTTACAGAGGTTAGCGAAATCAATGGATTGGGGCAGGGCAAAAAAATCTTCAAAGGGGAGATCAAATTGGGCGATCGCCAACATTTCAAAAATGCCGCCGCCGTTGTTATTGACTAACACGATGGTTAAATGTCCCTCAAAATGCGATCGCAGCAGAAAGCCGTTGGTGTCGTGCAGCAAGGCTAGGTCTCCAGTCAACATGACGCTGCTGTGGTGGCGGTGGGCAATCCCTAGTGCGGTGGAAAGACTGCCATCAATGCCGTTTGCGCCGCGATTAAAAAAGGGTCGAATTCTGGAATTGCCAGGAACCCAAAAAAAGTCTACGTCGCGCACGGGCATACTGCTGCTGACAAAAAGGGGGGTGTCGTCAGGCAAACAGCGGGAGAGCATCCAGGCAATTTTGCCTTCAAATAAGTCCGTTGTTTTGCTCAGGACGAGATCGCGATTTTGGCGGGTTTCAACTTCTGCGGCTTGCCAGAGATGCCAGTAAGGGCTGGCTTGAGCCGCATTTAAATCTTGTTCGTCTAATTTTGCGGCTAATTGCTCCACAGAACCGTGCCAATGAATCGTTTTTCCGTGGAGTGGATCTAAATTGCGTCCACTGGGATCAATCACCCACTGGAGCGGTTTTGTGGCGGTTAGCCAGGTTCGTAGCTGTTTGCTGGTGGGCATCTCGCCAATTCGGAGGACGATCGCAGGTGCCAACTTTTCTGCCCATGTGGTATCTCGCAAAATTAGATCATACGTAGAGATGAGATTGGGCATTAGGTCAGCGTAATTGCGGAGGGGAGACAGTCCTTCTGCTAAGACGGGGTAACCCAGGCAGCTAGAGAGCGCCGCGATCGCTCGACCATAAACTTCGGGTGAAGGGGGTTGAGCCAATCCAGCAATAATGATGCCTTGGGTTGAAGCGTGCCAATCACCCAGAGGGAGGGGAGGCGTGGCAGAATGGAGCGGCAAACACTCCGCAGAAACAGTAGAAAAAAAATCGGCGCTGTTGAAAGTGAGGGCTTGAGCTTGGACGTAAGGTTCAGGGCTGGGGGCAAGCGGTTCTCGGAGGGGCATATTCAGATGCACCACTCCTGGAACGGGGAAGAGAGTTCGATTCCAAGCGTGAATGAGGGTTTGGCGCAGGTAAGCAAGCAGGGCAGGCTCGACCGACGCGATCGCCAATTCGGTATGCCAGTTGGGAAAGGAGCCATAAAGTTTTTGCTGGTCGATCGCCTGCCCCGCGTTGCAATCGCGCAGTTCTGGGGGGCGATCGGCGGTGAAGATCAGCAGCGGCACCCGACTTTCAGACGCTTCAATCACAGCCGGATAGAAATTGGCTCCAGCCGTGCCAGAGGTGCAAACTAATGCCACAGCTTGATGCTGCTGACGGGCAACTCCAAGCGCAAAAAATGCAGCAGAGCGTTCATCTAGCACCGGAATTGCGTCGATGTGGGGATGGGTGGCAAAGGCGATCGCTAACGGAGCCGATCGCGACCCTGGGCAAATCACGGCTGTCGTTAATCCCAAGCGAGATAATGTCTCCACCAAAATAGAAGCCCAGACGAGATTGGTGTTGGTGAAATCAATCGACATAGTGCAAGACAAGGCTAAAAGCTAGGTGCAGGAGACTCAACGCTTTAAATCGCATGGAACTAAATGATTAGCAGGGTAAGGATAAAAACTGGATAAGCTGCAATTAGAAAGCCTCCTTGAACTCTGCCGATTGAGCCGTTGAATGATGCCATGACAATGACCAGTACTAGGGAAGCCAACATTACCAGTAAAGGGAAATGGAGCAGATCAGCATCCAGAATTTTGAGGGGACGGGCGATCGCTGCTGCTCCTAGCGTCATGGTTACATTATAAGTAAATGATCCAACTACACCCGCGATCGCCGCTTCTGTTGCGCCTCGTCGGGCTGTTGACCAAGCAAGCACAACTAATTCAAAAGCGGTCGCAAAACCAACTAGCGTCAATCCAAGCTTAGTTTGAGTCTCCTCGACCTGGCTAATTTGGCGTATCGCCTCAACCAGCAGGATGGAGCCTACAATCATTCCACTTAACCCTGCGAAAACCAAGAATAAATCTTTTCCAACCCGATGCTGAATCCCCTTTGTTTGTTCGATTTGTAGCTCTTCGGCTGCTTCTACTAATTCACTCGTTTCACCTAATGCGGGAGGCTGCCGCTCTGCTACCCAAATAGTGATTACATAGAGCGCATACAGCCCAACCAATAGCAACCCTTCCAGACGATTAATTTCTCCATCCCAGATTAGTCCTGTCGCCAAAAAACCAATCGGCAAACCAAACAGGGCGTAGCGCATAACCCGCTTACCAAATGGTAGAGGTGCAGCGATCGCCCCCACACCCAGAGCCACTAAGCAAATCGCAATGTTAGCGCCTACCACATCCCCAAAGGCAATCCCCGGAGAATCTCTTAAAGAAGCAGTTACTGCAGTTGCTAATTCTTCGGGTTCGGCTCCAGCTAGCAATAAAGCTAGGGCAAACGAACTCACCCGTAACCGCACTGCTGCCGCTCCGAGATGTTCGGCAAATAGTTCTGCACCCCAAACAATCAGCGCGACTCCTGCGACGATCACCACTATCCAAAGAACGAGCATAGAAATTTCCCTAGACCGTCACAGAGTTGCATTCTACACCTGACTCTGCATCTTTTATTCTCCAGTTTTCAGGGCTTCTTGCGCCGAAATTCCCTCTCCTTGATAGCCAAAATAGCCTAACGTGGCGGCAGCTTCAGCACGAGTAACGGCTTTCTTCGGCTGAAAAATTGTGGTGTAGCCAAAAGCTCGACGGATATTAGACTGATCCCCATTTTGATAATCTGCTAACACTGCCCGCTGCGCTTTAGGATCAATCCGGGCGGCATCTTGAAAGCCCCAAGTTTGTTTCAGCGTATCTAGGCTGGAAGTAGGCAAAGGCTGCCGCGTATCCATCGGCACTTTCCACAGCAGCAGAGTTTCTCGACTGAGTTGAGCATCGGGGCGAAAGGTGACCGCTGCTAAATCGCCTGATAGCGGGCTGGAAATAATTCCCGCTTCTGCCAACCCTTGAATCGCTGCAAAATCGCGATCGCTGGCGGGTACATCTCGAAAAACGGGTTGAGAACTGCTGGGTGCAGGGCGGATTTGTTGGGCTAGGCGAGCGCGATGTAAGCGATTGTTTGCCGCGAACAGCCACCGAACATACTCCCGTCGCGAAACTGGCTTATTGGGCGCAAAGGGATTATTGCCAGATTTCTCCTTTCCACCCGACGACAAATCCAAAACGCCAAGCTGGGCAAGCGCCGTAAGGTAAGGCTGTAATTCCTTGGGGGCTTTCGCGATGTCGGTGAAAGAATTGGGCGGCAACGTCACTGTCGGCTGGCTGGGCACTGTCGGCTGGCTGGGTGTGGCGGGCGAAGTTTCATCCGAGCTTCCCGATAAGCCTAAGAATGCTTCTTCTGGCGTAGGTGTGCCGATAGTTGGCGCTGGTAATGGGCTAGGAGCCGCCCCAATCGAACTTTCCTGCTGATATTGAATTGTAAAATCCGTGCCAGCAGCGTTAGAGGAATCTGGTTTAGGCTGGATAGAAACGCTGACTTTCAGATTGTTTCGACTGGCTGCCAGGGTTCCTTGAGTTGTGCTTAAAGGGGATTCCTCTAGCGTCCAACCATTTGTTTGCAACTGCTGTTTGTAGAACGCGAAAACGCGATCGCTGCTGTCTACACTGATCCATTGAGTGGCACCGTCTGGCTGATTCACCGATTGCAACATCGCCGCTGGATATTGCGGAATTTCTGTTGGAAATGCGGTTGGCAGAGCGGCTTGGGCAGTGGGTGATCCAGTAGAATCGGGTGTTGGGGCGATCGCTTGCCCATCCACAGCAGTATCTTCCAGCTTGGGGTCGGCGGCTAGAGAAGTTTGCAGCGACTCGCCTAACCCACTGTTGGCACAACTGGTCAACAGCAAGCCACATAACACTATTAAAGAAGCCGACACACGATGAAACACGGTTACTTTCAGCCAAAATCCTCTACAGCCCTACACTAGCGTAGATTGGCAAGCGTGAGTGCGGAGTGCAAAGTGCGACGCAAGCGCTTTGTCGAACAAGTGAGGATTCAATATTGTTTCTTGTCGCCCATTTGTTGATAGGCGATCAATACGGCTTCCAAAAACTCATCAGAGGTGGTGTTGGGTGGCGTGGTTTCCATTGCCAGCAGCGATCGCAGTTGGCGGGCGAGTTCCATGCTTTTTTCGGTGTGGGCTTGAGCCGTTAGGGTGGTTCGTCGCTGCAAATAGTCTCGAATCACGGCATAGTCGTCTGGTAGAAGCTGGTTAAGATCGGCACTATCGGGCAATTGAGCGGCAAGAGTTTTAGCATGATCTGAAAGGGCGATCGCAGCTTTTTTACCGCTTTGAGATTCCTGAATCACAATCGTTCCGGCTGCCCAGTCACCCATGCGTTTCTCTCGTTTGCCAAACAGGATGAAAAACGCACCAATGAAGCAAAAATCGTCGATTGGTCGCAGCAGCGATCGCAGGGTTGCCTGCCCCAAGCGCACCGAGCGACCGTCATCGCGCACCACGCGAATTTTGACCCAGCGCTTACCCGGAGTTTGCCCTTGCCAAAGGGTTTCAAACCAAATGAAATAGCCGTTCCACAAGACAAAATTGAGCAATATGAAAATCGCTATGAGCCACAGTGGAGCCGAACTATAATCTCTGCCAATGGCTTCTAAAGAACTCAGTAGCCCGATCGCCACTACAAACCAAACAATCCAAAACGCTAGGATCACCAATAGCAAGATTGAATAGTCGATCACTAGCGCCAACGTGCGGCTGCCAATCCCCGCCAGGGTAAACTCTAGCTCCACGCTTTCTGGAGTGGCTAACGAAACTCGATTGAAGTAGCGCATGATGGCATTCCCTAGATCAGCGATCGCGCAGTTTCAAGCCAAACCCTTCTTGCCGAGTTCGCAAATCATAATAAACCGCTGTTTTAATAATTTGCCACAGCGGTAGCACCACCACAGAAAATAGCAAACTGGTGGCAAAGCTAATGAGCGACGATAAAGCATTCCCGATCGCCAGCGCATCGGGATTGTCTCGCAGCAACGCCAACACCAAGCCTTGGGGAATAATAGAAACGAATTGAGCGATTAAAGAGAGCGGCAGCGTGATGACAAAGGTAATCAGCAATACTACAAACACCCGCCAAACACTGCCCTTGGTTAAACCCCAAAAACGCTTAACGGATTGAAGTGCCAAGATTTGGGGTTCAACTGCCAAAGGAACTTCTGCTGCAAATAGTCGAGCGCTCAGCCAAAAGAAACCCGCGATCGCGACTAGCCCTATCACCACAACCGCCAAGCCTCCAATAAAGCCGCTGCCCGCCGAATAGATCGCAAAGCCTATCAGCCCACCGACCAAATAAAACCCAAGCACCAGCCCAGAGACAATCAGCCCAACCCAAATCTGAGCCGCCAAAAAACTCCACTTGCGAGAATTGACAAATCGGCGAGCTTCGGGGAGTGCCTCAGGCTCATTGGTCAGTTCTCCAAAGGCTAGGCGAGCAATCAGTGCTGAATTAGTTAAAGATTTAGCAGAGCAAAACACTGCCAACACGATCAGCGCCACAAACCCTAAAACGCCTATCCCAGAAGCTGCCGTTGACTGCTGGGTAGTCCCTATAATGAATGCCACAATCAGACCTAGTCCAATCAGTCCCACAATGGGGAGCAGCGACCAACCCACAGCCGCTAGGGCGATAGGCAAATATTCGTTAAATTTTTCCCGGTAAAGCTGAAATCCACTGCTGACAATGTTGCCAACGCTGAGCGGCTCTACGGAGGACGATCGCGATCCTTGCGCCATGACTTACGCTCCTGTTAAAACGGTGAATGCTGCCGCTATCCTAATCCACTTGTTTTCGTTATTTGCAAATATAAATATCTATGAACATTCAGCGCTGGATTGGGCGACGACAGCCCAGTTGGCAAGCTTTAGAAACTCTCCTCAAAAAGCTGGAGAGTAAGGGGCTGAAATCACTTAAGGCAGAAGAAATTCGCCAACTTGCTAGTCTTTATCGCTCGGTATCGGCAGATTTGGCGCGGGCAAAAACCAATCAGGTTGGGGAGCAAATGACCCGTGATCTGCAAACTCTGACCACCCGGAGCTATGCCCAAGTGTATCAGGGCGATCGCAAACCAGAATGGCAAGCGGTGCTGGAGTTTTATCGCTGGGGGTTTCCGGCGGCAGTTCAGCAAGCAGGCGGCTATGTTGCCTTTGCCACCGCGCTTTTCACATTTGCTGGATTGGTGGCATGGTGGCTAGCGTGGCACGATCCGTCGTTTATGAAGCTATTGCTGCCCACCGAGATGATCGCAAAAGTGCGCGATCGCGGTGAACTGTGGATGGGTTCCATTTTAGGGATTGAGCCACTCGCCTCCAGCAGCATCATGATCAACAATATTAAAGTGTCGCTGTCGGCGATCGCGGGTGGCATCGCCGCCGGATTGGGCACCACTTATATCCTGCTTTTCAACGGCTTAATGATTGGCACCGTGGGCGCTCTGGTGGGGCAAAATAATCTGGCTATTCCCTTTTGGGCATTTGTTTTTCCTCACGGAGCGCTGGAACTGCCTGCCATATTTCTGGCGGGAGGCGCAGGCTTTTTGCTGGCAAGAGCTATCCTGTTTCCAGGCAGATATCGCCGCGCGGATGCCCTCAAACTCTATGGAATGCAAGCTGCCAACCTCACTTTTGGCATCGTGTCTATGCTGATCATTGCTGGCATCATTGAAGGCTTTGTTTCTCCCAATCCCGCGATTCCTGACTTGGCAAAGTACGCGATCGGCACTACGCTCTTTGCGTCGCTAGTGTGGTATCTCAGCCGTAAAAAGCCAGCCGTCAATCGCCATTAGCTGCGGGTTAGTGGTGCAATAAACACGTTGCCGACCTCATCGCGAACCGTCACTTTCACGGTGCGGAGAACCCCTTTCGTATCAGTCACCTTACAGTCAAAGGTTTCTCCAGCCTTGGCAGGTCGAATTTTGCCGCCACAATCCACAGTCACCTTGCCCAAATCTTTGCTCTCAGCACTTTTTTGAATAAAGTCATTCAATTTGGAAAGTAGCAGCATCCCCTTGGTGCCCCAACGAAATTTTGTGGGATCGCCCGTTGGCACCACCACCACCGTGAATTCCCCTGCATCTGAATTGATTTGACAGTCAAACGTTTTTGGCACGGTTGCAGCAGTTTCAGGTGGGCTGGGTGCTGCCAAATTAGCAGGACAGTCTACCGATTGAATGGTTAAATTTCCGGCTTTGCCGACTAGCCCCGCCAAGTTAGTTTCGACGACTTTAACGGATTCCGGTTTTTCCACCGTTGGAGATGGCGTTGGAGATGGCGTTAGAGTTGGGGTGGGGCTGGCGCTAGGTGATGCCTCAGTGGGGCTAGGATTGGACAACAATCCGGTGGCAGTGGGATCAGGCGACTGGGTGACGGGTGACGCGGTTGGAACGGGGATAGGATCTGGAGAAGTGCAGCTAGTCAGCGCGATCGCGCCTGCCATAACCAACCACCCAATTCCTTTACCGAGTTGTCGCTTTGACCGTTGAACAGATGGGCGATCGCGCTGACTCATACAAACACTCTCCTGCTACCTCACTCGCATTCTATTATGCAAGTGCGAAGCCAGTTAAGGGTGAAAAGAACGGGCGATCGCGCTTCTATCCCACTTCACTCCTATCGCATTCAACTAGAGTGGCAACAGCGACACATGAGCCGACACAATCCGCCAGCCTTGGGGAAACTTCCGCCAAAACTGGCTTTGCCTGCCCGATCGCGCCACCCCATTGATCGTGCGGCGAAACTCCAAGGTAATCGCTGCCGTATCGTCGCCAAACGGCACCACCGTTAAACGGGAAATTTCTCGCGCTAAATCTTGCGTCGGGCGATGCTGGCGAAACTGGCGAATTTCGTCAATTCCATAGAGGTTTTCGGTGACACCAAACCGCACCACCTCGGCTGCGTCCCAAAACAGTGCATCCAAGGTTGCCAAGTCGTTGGTGCAAAGGGCGGTTTCGTAGGTTTGGTAGAGGTGGGTTAGCTCTGCAATCAAGTCACTCTGAGAATAGGTTTGGGAATAGGTCATTGCAGATAAATTGCGTCTTGATCCAGTTCAAAAATATAGTGATAGTCGAACACAAGCGACTGAGAATGGCGAATGATCGAAAAGCCCATATTCGTGGTGATATCGGTAGGAAAGGTGGCGATCGCCAACTCCACCAGCTTTTTCTCAGACATAATCGGCTTCTTCACATAATAATCGCGCCGCGCAAAAAATAAGTTTTCATCTTTGGGCACCACAATTTGATTAATTCGATGAGCGTGCTGAATCGGCTTGATATAGGTCTGCAAAAACTCCTCCTGGTTACGCTGCAAGCGATATAGCTTTTCCTGCTGATACCAACTCATGCGGAACATCATTTTAATTAACTCAAACCCCAAAATATACGAGAACACATTGTTGCGTTCTTCTGTGTTCATCACCAGCCGCAATGCCGACTCTAGATAAAGCTGCGGCTGAGTTCGCATATCTTGCGCCGAATGAATATAAAACTGACGAATATAATGCCGTAGCGAGTTGGTGTCCAGGTCTGTTTTGACCTTAAACTCCTTCAGATAGTTCTTGACTTTTTGCTTGGTGTCACGGTCTTCCAAAACTTTAGACACCAACCCGTCGGCAGTATAATCATCTAAAAATTTCGCCCGTGTTTCCGGCGTAGCAGCGCCCATTAGGTGGCACAACGACAACACATAGCGCCGCTGTGCCCAAGGCAAGCTCTCAGCCCATCGCTGCGCTTCTGGGGGAAGCTTGAGCAATAGACTTTCGGCAGCAACAGAATTGGATAGGGTGAGTGACGGTTCAAGTGGCTGATTCATGGATAAGTTAAGGGCGACGATCGCGGTATTGCGCTACCTTGTCCTTCAGTGTGCCCAACCTTGGCAGTTATCAACAGCCCGCTTGCCACTTTGTCTCGCTATTGTGCTTCAGCCGATGGATGATGATGCTCCACCTCAATCACGGTATGCACATTGCCGCGTGGATTGTAATCGCCTTTAATTCTCACCTCCAGCGGATCACACGCCGCAACAAAATCATCCAAAATTTGATTGATCGATTCTTCGTGCGAAATATAGCGATCGCGGTAGCTGTTGATATAAAGCTTAATCGCCTTCAACTCCACTACCTTTTGGTTGGGCACATAGGTGAGGTAGATCGTGGCAAAATCGGGATAGCCCGAAAACGGACACTTACAGGTAAATTCAGGCAACACAAGCTGAATCTCGTAGCGTCTGCCTATGCGCGGATTGGGAAAGGTAATCAGTTGTCCAGACTCAATCAGCCGCTCCCCATACTTTTGTTCGGGGACTTGGCTGGAAGATTGACTAGACAATTCAGACTCAGGCGGGATCAGGTTGGTAGAACTTTGATTCATGGTTGGGATATAGAAATGGGATGAAGGATTAGGTTTCAGGGAACGGGGCACAGAAAAAACTTAGACCTCAAAACTTAGACCTATATGATCTCAAGAAAAACGGTCACTTTTTGAGTTTGGGTTTATCGTGTGGGCAATCATTTTTTGCTGTATCCACAAACACTTCTTTCCTATGACTTCTAATGTCAATACTAAACCGATGATGCAACCGGCTAAAGTATCGGTGCCTGTAACCAGCCCAGCGATCGCGCGCAGCCCCTCTGTTCCCATTTCGGTCTACCGCGAAGTTGCCAGTGAGTTGCAATCTACTCAAGCTTCTCTCAATTCTCTCAAGGGTCAAAATGATGATCTGGTTCAAAGAAATCAGCAGTTGCGGCTAGAAATTGAGCGAGTCGTGCAGTCAGCGCTCTACCTTCGTCAACTTGCAGATACTAATTTGAAGACCGGCGATCGCACCGCAGACAATTTTTCAAGTTCAGTTGCCGAGATTCAATCCACTCCTGCAACGACACAACCTATGTCCTCGAATCAGGCGATCGCAACGCCTAACAAAAAAGTTTTGAGGCGGCTGACGGGTCTCCCTAGCAAGCTTTTTACAGGGCAACCTAGCCAGCCTCATTTGATCCAGCAGGGAGAAGCAAAAGAAATCGGTGCTTGGTGGCTCATTTTAGTCATTTGCATGATTATTGTGACGGCGTTTGGAACCGGATTTTTGATTGTGCGTCCGTTATTGCCTTCCCGTTAAAAATCCTTGCCTAGCCGAATGCTTGAAGTGCCCTTTATCGCTATCTATAAGGCAGGTTTTTGCTTAAGGCGCGATCGCTAGACCGCATAGTGTACCTTTTGTTACAAAATATTCGTTCTAGACGGTGATAGAAAGTGTCATGGTAAATAACAAAGCAGCCCACAAAAAATAAGGAGTGTAGGAGTTGAAGAAAGTCGAGGCTATTATTCGCCCGTTTAAGCTTGATGAAGTAAAAATTGCGCTCGTCAATGCCGGGATTGTGGGTATGACGGTTTCTGAGGTGAGAGGCTTTGGTCGTCAGAAAGGACAAACTGAGCGCTATCGCGGGTCGGAATACACCGTGGAGTTTTTGCAAAAGCTCAAGGTCGAAATTGTGGTTGAAGATGAACAGGTTGATATGGTGGTTGACAAAATTATCGTGGCGGCTCGGACGGGCGAGATTGGCGATGGCAAGATTTTTGTGAGTCCCGTTGATCAAATCATTCGCATTCGCACGAGTGAAAAAAACCAAGAAGCCATCTAAGCCGTTTCATTCAAGTTTTTAGGATTGCTAGAAGCCGTGGTGCGCTGGTTTTTTAATAAGTTGTTGCAAGCATAGACTCAGCGATCGCTTCTAGTGTTGGAAGGTTCTGTTTCTAACCGCTTGATCAGGGATGGCTCTCCTGTTTGGGAGAGCCTTTTTCATTTTCTAGATTTTTGACTGCTCATGTCCATTCTTCTGCCTCCGCGATCGCGGCTTGGTGCAAATTTTCCTTCAGAACCTGCCAGTTAATCTGGTTGGCGGGTTGATCGACGATTAACTGCCCTGGCTGAAACTGCAAAACACGAGTACACCAAGCTTGGGCAAGCTCAAGCTGATGGGTGACCATTAACACCGTTGCGGGACAGCCCGATTGGTTTAAGACTGACAAAAACTGATGCTGCTGACGGATATCCAATGAAGCGGTGGGTTCATCGAGCAATAAAACTGGGGGCTGGGCAATTAGGGCACGCGCGATCGCAACCCATTGCCGTTGCCCCGGTGAGAGTTGCTGCTCGGTGCGGGCTAGCCACTCAGTCGGAATGGGTAGGCGATCGCACCATTCACTCACTTGGGCTGCAATTATTTTCGACGAAACGCCCCGCAGTTGCAGAGGATAAGCTAATGCCTCTTGCACCGTCATCCCCAGCAGCTTAGATTCTTGGGGCAGCAAAAGAATGTGTTGCCGCAGGGAAACGGGAGGGATCTGAGTATAGGGGCGATCTCTAAAGTAGAGCGATCCCTGAGTCGGAGCAATCAGGCGATTGAGCAACCGCAACAGAGACGTTTTGCCTACCCCCGCAGCCCCCACAATGAGAATGCGATCGCCCTCAAATACCTCAAATGACACCTCTCTCAACAAATAATCAGCGGGTGCCGTCAACGCCTTGTGCCGCAATTTAGCCGATCTAAAGAGTTGTGGGGCAAAACTCACCCGCTCTACACGAATTTGGGCAGGTCGAGCAGAGGAAATCATGTTCTGGGCGAAAGTGCGAGTGCCGTCCAAATTGTCCACCCATCAACGAGCAACAATAGCAGCGTCAACCCTAGCAACGTCAAATACATCCACGGTTGCGACAACGGACGCACATCACTCGTGTCAATGCCGGTTTTTTCCTGCACCAATCGCACCAACCGCGAAAATCCTGCGACTCTCATGGGCAGCAAATAGGCTCGCTCAGCTTGACTTACAAAATAATATACAATCCCGCCTTGACCGGTAGAGCGGGGTTTGAGAGCTTTTATCTCTGTCCACGGTAGCACCCAGCCTTTCCGCAAAAAACGCGGCACCCAAATTGGATAGGTAACCTGAATGTCAGCTTCAGTGACGATCACTCGCTCTGACAAAGCTCCATACAGCGCAATCAACCCTAAACCAATGCCCAACCAGAGCCATTTAGGAGAAACGGCAACTCCGTCGGCTTGCGGCAATAAGGGCAAGGGCGCTGTTAAGGCTACATATAGCGCTAGCAGCGTCACCCGGATCAATGGTGAGAGCTTGAACGTTGCCGGAATTGGTATTGAGGAATCTGTTAAAGAACGAGGCTGAGTCTCTTGTGATGTCTGAGCCGATTTCACTAATCTTGCTCCATTTTTCCTACACTTTACACCTGAATCTATCCTTCAAGGCAGATACTTTTGCACTACTGCCCAGCCGGTAACCGATACCCCAATAAACCCAACCAGCAAAACTGCATTAACTCCAATATGTAGATGTCTTGCCCACAACCGCTCGGTGCTGATCTGCACTGCACTCCAAGCAGATAGAAAGACGAGATAGACAACCGCAAACCCTGATATTAAATGAACGGAATGCCCCAAGCTGCCGTATTCACCCAAGGTGCCAACAATGCCGATCGCCAATAACACCAGCACCAAAATAGCCAGAGTTAACCCCAACAAAAAATGTACAGGGCGCAACCAATCTGGGCGAGTTTGCTCATTTTGCCTCAGCGATCGCATCCATAGCCCAGATACTCCCAGCAGCAAGTAGGCAAACCAAGATAAACCCATTGACCACGCGGCAATTCGCCACAGCCAGATGAAAGAAGGAAGATTCACAGGTTGAGACAGATAAAGAATTGGAAAATTATTTTTAGCTTACTTAAAATACGTTAAAGAATCTACAACATACAAAGTGATAAGAAGAGGAAAATGGAATGAGTTTCGATCATTGGATGGCTCAGAAAGTCATCCGTGAGAAAACATTCTAAGCCTTTCACGTCAGCAGATTTATCCTCATTGATCCTCTCCATCAAGGCAAATTATGCACTCGAATTCTCATCCTGCGCCAGCAACCACCGCGCCTCTAAGTTGGACAGAACTAAAAGCGCTGGCAGATTATCCAGTTGATTTAGTCAATGGGGTGACCAACGCTCAGGCTCAATTGCGCTTATTTGGTCATGCCGAGTCTGATGTCCGAGTGACGCTTTATCGGGATAATCATGCTTGGTGCCCCTACTGCCAAAAAATCTGGCTATGGCTAGAGGAAAAGCAAATTCCCTATCGCATCGAAAAAGTTACGATGTTTTGCTACGGGCAAAAAGAAAGTTGGTATAAGCGCAAGGTGCCATCAGGGATGCTTCCTGCGATCGCATTAGACGATCGCATAATTACCGAAAGCGATGATATTTTGATCGCATTGGAACAGGCGTTTGGGGCGCTCGGTTTGGGCATGACAGACGCAAAGGTTTTGCCGCTCAGACAGCTAGAGCGCCTGTTATTTCGAGCTTGGTGTGGTTGGCTGTGCTATCCAGCCGGGTCATCTCGGCAAGAGCAAGACAACCGTGCCCAATTTACCGAGATCGTGGCAAGGGTTGAGAATGCTTTAGGGCGAACTCCTGGCGCTTATTTTTTGGAGGAATTTAGCACGGTTGATGTGATTTTCACCCCCTATGTTGAACGGATGAATGCCAGCCTTTACTATTACAAGGGCTACTCTTTGCGAGAAGAAAACCCGCGCCTGTCTGCCTGGTTTGACGCGCTGGAAAGCCGACCCACCTATCGCGGCACCCAAAGCGACTTTCATACTCACGTGCATGATCTTCCTCCGCAAATGGGCGGCTGTTTTGAAAACGGCATCCCTCAGATGCAAATCAACAAGCATCGCGTCAATAACGGTCCTTGGTTTGGCTTGCCCGATGTGACCTATGCGGAACCTGAAACTTCTCGTGTTGAGGCACTTCATCGGGTGATTAAACACCGCGCTAATATTATTTGGGTTAACCCCGCTGATGACTCATTGTTTGACCAGGCTTTGCGCTGTGCCCTCACTTTAATGATGACTGGAGAAGTTTGCACACCTCCAGCGGGATCAGATGCTGCCTTGCGATATTTACGCGATCGCGTCAACGTGCCCCGTGATATGTCGATCTATGCGGCTAAACGCCTAAGGGAATCTCTGGAAAAAACGGCAGCGCTGGTGGGCGATCGCCAAGGTGATCCTATTCTTACCCAGCATCGGCGCGATCAAGATCCCGCAAGCTTTGCTAAGCAGTAGCCTACTGTAGCGGGGCTGAGTGCTAAGCAGGAGGATTACCTTGTGCTGACGCGGCACAGTGAAAAGCTGAATATTCGTTTTGAATGGTTTGAGCGATTTTACGGCAACGTAATTAACAGAAATATCTCAGATGATGTGTTACGAGCAGACTAATTACGTCAAAAATTCAATTATTTTGGTTAACTTATACAATTAATGTTTAATCAAACGCTAATTCAAACACGATTTAGAACGTGAAGCTGTCATGATTACAAATGTTAACGATATTGATTAGCAAATAATATCTTTAGCAAATAACACATACTAGGTGAACTACATGGCTGACATTGTTGATACCGCCGTTAATGCTGGATCTTTCAGCACCCTGGTTGCCGCTGTTAAGGCTGCTGGTTTAGTCGAAACCCTCAAAGGTGCTGGACCGTTCACAGTTTTTGCTCCTACCGACGAAGCGTTCGCTAAATTGCCCGCAGGTACAGTAGACGGATTGCTCAAAGATATTCCTCAACTCACGAAAATCTTGACCTACCATGTCGTATCTGGCAAGGTAACTGCGGCTGATGTCACAAACCTGAAATCAGCTAAAACCGTTGAAGGTTCAGAGATCAAGATCGATGCTTCAAACGGCGTTAAGATTAATAACTCCACAGTCACAACTGCTGATGTAATGGCTGACAACGGCGTTATTCACATCATCGACACGGTGCTAATGCCCGCGTAAATCTCTTTTTAAGAACAGTAACTGCTGTTCTTGAAATTTCTCTTCCTAAAAGGCGCATCTCTATATGAGGGATGCGCTTTTGACTTGCGCTAATATTTTTCCTATCGCCCAATGCCCACATAGCGAAATCCAGCAGATTCTAAAGCCTGTTGGTCTAAAAAATTGCGCCCGTCAATCAGAATACGACTGTGCATCAGAATTGCCAGGTGAGCGTAATCTAAATCGCGAAATTCTAACCAGTCCGTTACTAGCACTAGGGCATCGCAGCCTTTTGCTAACTGATCCGGAGTGCTTTCTATGATTACGTCCGCTAGTTTATGGGGTGAGTTCGCTTGAGATAAAACCGGGTCATAGGCTTTAACTTTGGCACCTAAGCGAGTGAGATGTTCAATAATGCTGAGCGCAGGCGCATCTCGCAAGTCATCAGTGTTCGGTTTGAAGGTCAACCCCAGTAAGCCAACTGTTTTTCCTTTCAGAATTTTTAGAGTTTGCTGGAGTTTTTCAACGACAAGCAACCGTTGCCGCTGGTTGACCTGCACGATCGCTTTCAATAATTGTGCTTCATACCCATAATCATCGGCAGTATGAATGAGAGCAGACACGTCTTTAGGAAAACAGGAACCACCCCAACCAATGCCTGCTTGTAGAAATCGGGTGCCAATCCGGGAGTCTAAGCCGATTCCTTTGGCAACTTCGGTCACGTCTGCGCCCACGCGATCGCAAATATTTGCCACTTCGTTAATGAAGCTGATCTTGGTTGCCAGGAATGCATTCGCGGCATATTTGATCATTTCTGCCGAGTTTAAATCTGTCACCACTAGAGGAACCGGCGGCAAAGATTGGTTTTTTGCAGAGTCTCGATTGATGATGGGCGCGTAAAGTTCTGCCATCATTGCGATCGCGGTTTTGCTGCTGCCGCCTAACACAATGCGATCGGGGTTAAATGTGTCATAGACTGCCGAGCCTTCCCGCAGAAATTCTGGATTGCTGACGACATCAAAGGTTGGCTCTTTGCCGAGAAGTGCGCTTGAGGGGACAGCCTCACCTCTGCCTACGGCGATTTCCGTAGAGGTTCCCACAGGAACCCTTTCACGAGTCGCCACCGGAACTTGAGCCAAAGCGTGTTCAGTATAGCCATCTAAAATCAACATCCTCACCCAATCACCCGACCCGATTGGCACCGTAGATTTATTCACAATCACTTTATACTCACCATTGAGACAAGCCCCAATTCCTCGTGCCACCGCTTCCACATAGCGAGTATCACTTTCCCCATTGGGTAAGGCAGGAGTGCCGACAGCCACAAATAAAATTTGTCCGTGAGCAACGCCTGCGGCTAAATCTGTTGTGAAACTGAGGGTGCCCTTTTGTAAGGATGCTTGTAGAATTTCGGCTAGTTCTGGTTCATAAATTGGCGACTGCCCCGACTGCATCAGCGTCACCTTCTCCACATTGTTATCCACACATAAAACGTGGTGCCCCAAATGGGCAAGACAAACGCCTGTGACCAAGCCAACGTATCCTGTACCAACAACACACACCCGCATGGAGTATCCTCACGCAAGAAGGGACAAATGAAATGACAATCCTAATCAGCCACATCAATATGCATATCTAACCATTCCCATTTAGGCATTCAATCCACCCAACTTATTATTCGGAGGCTGCGAGTTGGGGGGCTAAATCTTTGAATGGGGAGTGAAACTCAAACTAGCTGAGTAATACGACAGAACTTCTAAAATTGAACGGAATCTAAGCGATCGCTTCCAAAAGCGATCGCGCTTTCTCCCAAGCGACAGCGAAAATCTTCAATCGATCGCTGCAACCCTTCTAGTAAAGGAATGGTAGGATGCCACTTTAGCAACATCTGTGCCTTAGTAATGTTAGGTCTACGACGACGAGGATCATCTTGAGGAAGGGGTTCAAACTGAATCGCCACCTCTGGGTTAGCCAACCGCTGAATGACTTGCGCAAGTTCCAAAATCGTATACTCATCTGGATTGCCTAAGTTGATCGGACCAATATGAGAAGAAGTCATGAGCCGAATTAATCCATCCACTAAATCCAATACATAGCAAAAGCTGCGAGTTTGAGAGCCGTTGCCATACACGGTGATCGGTTTTCCATGAATCGCTTGACTGATAAAATTGCTGACCACGCGCCCGTCATTTTCCAACATCCGTGGTCCATAGGTATTGAAGATGCGCGCTACGCGGATATCAACATCATTTTGACGATGATAATCAAAGGTCAGCGTTTCAGCGACGCGTTTGCCTTCGTCGTAGCAACTGCGAATCCCGATTGGATTAACATTACCCCAGTATTCTTCAGGTTGGGGATGGATTTCGGGATCGCCATATATCTCTGAAGTGGATGCCAGCAAAAAGCGGGCTTTTACGCGCTTTGCCAAGCCCAGCATATGCATGGTTCCCAGCACGTTGGTTTTAATGGTTTTAACTGGATTGTATTGATAATGCACTGGAGAGGCGGGACAGGCAAGATGATAGATTTGATCAACTTCTAGCCGGATAGGATCGGTAATGTCATGTCGGATAAGTTCAAAGTAAGGATGACCGACCCACTTCAGCACATTTCGCTTGTGACCTGAATAAAAATTGTCGATGCAGATAACATCATTTCCCTCAGTCATTAAGCGATCGATTAAGTGAGAGCCAATAAAACCAGCGCCGCCTGTAACGAGTATTCTCATGCAACGACTCCCTTCCTGAACTAATTGAAGTTCGATCGCCCTTTTAAGGTTCAAGCCGGAGTACCGCCATGAAAGCTTCTTGAGGCACATCCACCGTGCCGATCGCCTTCATCCGTTTTTTGCCCTTTGCCTGCTTCTGCAATAACTTTTTCTTTCGAGAAATATCGCCACCATAGCATTTCGCCAATACATCTTTGCGAATAGCAGGAATTTGCTCACTGGCAATGACTTTGCTGCCGATCGTTGCCTGAATCGGAATTTTGAACTGATGACGAGGAATTAATTCCTTTAGCTTTTCGGTCAAGGCGCGTCCTACGTTGTATGCCTTATCCCGATGAACAATGGTCGCCAGCGGATCAACTGGATCGCCATTGATCAGAATATCGAGCTTGACCAATGGATTTTCACGGTAGCCAATCAGTTTATACTCCATGCTGGCATAGCCCCGCGATCGCGACTTCATTTGATCAAAAAAGTCTGTTGCCACTTCTGCCAGAGGCAAGTCATAGATCAGCGTAGTGCGCTCGGTCGTCAGATATTTCATGTCTTTGAAAACACCCCGACGATTTTGAGAAAGCTCCATCAAGGTGCCTACATAAACTTCTGGCGTAATAATATCGACTTGAACATAAGGTTCTTCAATTTTTTCTCGCTGCTGCGGATCGGGTAGCTTGCTGGGATTGTCAATCAGCAGCACGTCGCCTTTGAGCGTTGTGATACGGTAAACCACCGATGGCGCGGTGGTGATCAAATCTAGATTGTATTCTCGCTCTAGCCGCTCTTGGACAATTTCCATGTGCAGCAAGCCCAAAAAGCCACATCGAAAGCCAAACCCCATCGCGCTGGAGGTTTCAGGTTCGTAATTTAACGATGCATCGCTAAGCTTGAGCTTTTCTAGGGCTTCTCGCAAATCTTCAAACTTATCAGCATCGGTGGGAAATAAGCCACAAAACACCATGGGAGTGGCTTCTACATAACCCGGCAAGGGTTCGGTCGCCTGCACTGCTGCCAGGGTAATCGTGTCGCCCACTCGCGCATCCTCAACGGCTCGAATCGATGCGGCAATGTATCCTACTTCGCCTGCGTGCAGTTCATCTACTTGCACCTGGGTGGGTGAGAGAACCCCTAGTTCATCAATCACATACTCTTTGCGGGATGCCATCAATCGAATGCGATCGCCTTTTTTAACATTGCCATCCATCACTCGGAAATAGACAATCACCCCGCGATAGGGATCGTAGTAGCTATCAAAGATGAGGGCGCGCAGCGGTTCCGCGATCGTATCTTTGGGGGGAGGCACCAAATGGACAATCGATTCTAAAATCTCGGCAACTCCAATCCCTTCTTTCGCAGAAGCATGAATTGCCTGACTGCAATCCAAACCCACAATGTCTTCAATCTCTTGTTTAACCCGCTCTGGTTCGGCTCCAGGCAAATCAATCTTATTCAAAACCGGAATAATTTCCAGGTTATGTTCCAGCGCCAGATAAACGTTTGCCAACGTTTGCGCTTCGACCCCTTGGGAAGCATCCACCACCAGCAAAGCGCCTTCACACGCTGCCAGCGATCGCGAAACCTCGTAAGAAAAATCGACGTGTCCTGGAGTATCAATCAGGTTCAAAACGTAGCTCTCGCCGTCTTTCGCCGTGTAGTTCATCCGCGCAGCCTGGAGCTTAATCGTAATGCCCCGTTCTCGCTCCAGATCCATATTGTCCAAAAACTGTTCTTTCATTTCCCGTGCGTTGACCGTGCCAGTCTCCTGCAATAAGCGATCGGCAAGCGTAGATTTACCATGGTCAATATGGGCAATAATCGAAAAGTTACGAATCCGAGAAACGGGCACATCAGTCATATATCTGGCTGTATAGAAGCTCATACGTATTGTAACGGGTCACCTCTGAAACCTCACAGGCAGCAATCCAACTTTTTCACGAATCTCACCTCTTCAAGGGGAAAAAGTTCAGAAACTCACAAAATCCATTGAGTTTTGTTCAGTGAATTTTGTTCAGTGAATATAGTGCATTCACATCAAAGAGCGTCAATTCTGTATCTTTTGAGTGAATCCAAAATTCTACACTTTTGTAAAATATTGTAGGAAGCATTACAAATACCAGGCAGTTGTGCCTTAGATTGTTTATGTTTACGTCTTCGTCTGGTTAAACCTATGTCGTTGGAATAGTTCAAATAGTCTATCGTCTTTAGATAGGTTATTCATCGCTTTAGACAACGATCGCTAGCATCCATACTATGAATGAGTCTGTTGTGTTTTCCCAGTCGGCTTCTGAAAAAGTTGAACTGTCCGTCCGTTTAGATCCTGCCTTGCTAGATCAGCTTAAGCACCTGACTAATGACCCCAGCAAAGTGATCGAAGTCGCTGTGCGACAGTGGCTAAAGAATGAATTGCGCCGGGATGATGATCTGACCCGCAATCTACAGAGAAACCCACCCGTTCCACCGCGAGGTGAATGGAACGACTAGAGGTCAAGAGGACAGGGGGAAGATGAAGATTTGACTTCACTCTATTTGTAATGACAACTGAATACAAGCGGCTAAGCTAAACTACGGAAGCGTATACTTCTGAGTTTCAGCCAGAGTAGTGAGGCTTGGGCAGTCTTATCAAAGCATTTGCAAATCACTGGTTTTAATTCTTCCAAAAAAGCTGTTGGATAGAGTTCTGATGTCTTCTACTGCAAACTATCAATCCTCTTTTTCTGACCCCCAAGATGCAACCCTAAAAAATCAGGATAGTGGTAGCGCCCAAGCTGAGCTTGTAATGGCTCAGGATAGTGAGGGGCGGTATCTGTCAATTTTTTGGAAGTTGGCAGCGGATTATGGAGTTCGGACAGACCAACTGATTGGACAATTGCCAAGTCGTATTTTTGGTCCAGTGGATACTAAGGCATACGTTACGCGGATTCGTCAAGTTTTAGAATCTGAAACAGCCCAAAAAATTAGACCCAAATTTTGCTGTGACGATGTTCGGTTGCAAGCCGATTTGACCATGCATCCAGTTATTGGGCGCAGCGGAATTGCCAGTATTGTTTTAGTCATGGGTAAGATTCGTCCTAGTTCTACTCAATTGAAGGCAGCCTCCAACTCTAGCCCGCTTCCATTGGGTAAAGCGTCAAAACGCGACAATGTGGATTTAGAAGAGTTTTCGTTAGACCCACTTGGTGCTGACAGCCATGAGTTATTGACTCGAATTGCTTGGAATATTCGCCGTACTCTAGATTTACCCACAATTTGGCAGCAGACCGTTGAGGGACTCGGTAAGCTTTTAGGGGTGAGCCGCTGTATTGTCTTTCCCTATGAGCCAGCCAGCCCTACGATACAGGTGGCTGCTGAATATTGTCATGGGGCGTTTTGCCCCATGCAGGGTTTGGAGTTTTTTGTGGCAGAGGATGCCGACCTGCAAGCCGCGCTGAAAAGTTTAGAGCCTGTAAATTTGCGGCATGAGCCGAGGGTACTTGCTCCAGAAATAACTCAACAGCCTTCAACGCTGCGCGGACTTATGCAGTATTCGATGGTGATTGTCAGAACTTCTTATCAAGATCGACCCAATGGGTTAATCGTGCTGTATCAAGATGATCAGCCCCGTCGGTGGACAGAGATAGAACTAGAATTTGTTCAAGAGTTGGCAGATCAGGTGGGAACTGCGATCGCCCACGCTAACTTGATCTCTGCAAGCCAAGCTTTAGCAACCGAAGTGCAAAAAGCAAATAGCAACCTTCTGCAAAAACATCGCGAATTAGAAGAAGCTAGAGAACAGGCTGAAGAAACTTCTCGATTGAAGAGTGAGTTTCTCGCCAACACCTCTCATGAATTACGAACTCCGCTCAACGGCATGATTGGATTTCTCAAGCTTGTGCTAGATGGCACAGCAGATAGCCCTGAAGAGCAAACTGAATTTATTAATGAAGCTTACATTTCATCCCTCCATCTTCTGAATATCATTGATGACATTCTTGATATTGCGAAAATTGAAGCTGGAAAATTACGGATCGAATTGAGTCCAGTTAAGCTATCGGAACTACTCAGTGCTGTAGCGGGCTTCATTAGCAATCAGGTTCGTCAAAAAAACCTAAATTTTGAAATTCAAAAACTACCGACCGATGACGAGATTATTCTTTATGGAAACTATCAGCGTTTGCTACAAGTGATGCTAAATTTGGTCGGCAATGCGGTCAAGTTTACCCACGAGGGTGGTATTTCCATCAGCATGGAAATTATTATGAAAAGGCTTACGGTACAGGGGGCAGACCTACCGGGATACATCAAAATCCGCGTAGCAGATACTGGAATCGGTGTATCGCTCGATAAGCAAGATAAGTTGTTTCAATCGTTCAGCCAGGTCGATGGTTCTCGAACCCGTCAATATGGGGGCACTGGATTAGGGCTAGCCATTTCTCAAAAGCTTGTAGAGGCGATGGGAGGAGCGGTGAACTTCTATAGTATGGGCGAGGGCTTAGGCTCTACGGTCACTTTTACGGTCGCACTCTATCAAAAACCTGTGATGATTAGCTCAAACGATTGATGGAGCTAGGTTAGAAAGTTGCACGTTGCATACTGTAGTTTTTTGAAAATGCGATCGCGGTCTCTTCAATAGCTTGCAGTCAATCGGGCAGGTATATTTCTATAGAAAAGCTGTGCAGACTGAACAACACAGCTTTTCACTTCAGGCATTAAAATCAGCCAATTACTGGTTAATAAGCATCCTGAAGTTCGTAGAAATCGGGTGAGATGTAATCTTTTCGTAAAGGGTAACCCACCCAATCCTCAGGCATCAAAATGCGCTTGAGGTTAGGGTGCCCTTCATAAACAATGCCATACATATCATAGGTTTCTCGCTCTTGCCAGTCTGCACTCTTCCAAATCCAATAAACCGATGGGACGGAAGGATTGGCGCGGGATAGGGAGACTTTGACTCGAACTTCTTCAGGGCGATCAACATTATCAGCAATTTTGATTAGATGATAAAAGCTGACTAAATCTTGCCCCGGACCTGAATCATATCCGCCTTGACATTGAAGGCAGTTAAACCCGTAAGCGTAAAGTGCGGTTGAAATGGGGATTAAAAAGTCGCGATCAACCGTCAACATCTCAACACCAGACGCATCTAGCCCTAAAAATTCATGCTCGAAGCCATTTTCGATTAACCACTTAGAAATCTTGCCCGTCTCTACAATGGGGGCTGGATTTGGCGTTTCTTGTGCTTCAACCACGACCCATTTCCTCCTTCTGAGCCGTCAGTAGGGCTGGAGGAATAGGCATTCCCATTGCTTCCATCAATTCTTTAGGCGGCGCTTCGCGAGTGCCAGACTGAAGATATTTGCCCGTTAGAATGGGTTCCACCACTTTCATATTGTGGGTTGTGCTGTAGTAGCGATGGATCTGCCTCAGCATTCCCCGCTCTTGAATGGATTCATTTGAGATTTTCTTACGCAATTTGATGATGGCATCAATAATCGCCTCGGGACGTGGAGGACAACCCGGCAGATATACATCTACCGGAATCAGCTTGTCTACGCCTCGAACGGCAGTAGGAGAATCGACGCTAAACATTCCGCCGGTGATGGTGCAAGCACCCATGGCGATCACATATTTTGGGTCGGGCATTTGCTCATACAAACGCACTAAAGCAGGTGCCATTTTCATAGTGATTGTGCCTGCGGTAATGATTAGATCGGCTTGACGAGGACTCGATCGCGGAACCAACCCAAAGCGATCAAAATCAAACCGAGAGCCAATCAAGGCAGCAAACTCAATAAAGCAGCAAGCCGTCCCATATAACAAGGGCCACAGGCTCGAAAGTCGTGCCCAATTATACAGATCATCCACAGTGGTTAAAATTACGTTCTCTGACAAATCTTGAGTAACCTGCGGTCGCTCAATGGGGTTCATAATTCGCTCAGAAGGATCAATCACTAAGTTTTGACCCTGATTATTAGGCTTCATGACCATTCCAACGCTCCTTTCCGCCAAGCATAAACAAGACCAATCACTAAAATTCCGATGAACACTAACGCCTCAAGAAATCCTAGTAGCCCTAGTTGATTGAATGCAACCGCCCACGGGTAAAGAAATACAGTTTCTACATCAAAAATGACGAAGATCAAGGCGAACATATAGTAACGGATGTTGAACTGAATCCACGCGCCCCCAATTGGCTCCATTCCAGATTCATAGGTTGTTCGCCGCTCAGGTCCACGGCGGCTAGGGCGGAGTAACTTAGCCGCCGTTAACGCTAGAACGGGGACTAGGCTACATACCAACGTAAACCCTAAAAGATACTCATATCCACTCAGAACAAACACAATTAAAACTGCCTCTTCATTCAGATACGGTTTAACCAAGGCTTAAGCCTGCTGCCTTTCATATTATAGATGGGCTGGGCTTTACAAAAGGACAGAAGTTATCCTAATGATTCCCTTGGCTTAGCTCAATGCTTTGTCACCAACTCGCCACTGCATTTGGAGTCCTTAGACTCCATAGATGTTGTTTGAATTGTAGTGGTTCGCGATCGCTTTGTGCTGCTTTAGGTGACTTATTAGTTCGCGGCTGATTGTTAGCACCAATGCCCTAAGGGTCGTATCATAATTTAATAGAGTTTTCAGATTCACTGAACTTCTTTTGCTGGCACGGCTGTCATTAGGTTAGCGATTGGTTATTAGCGATCAGTGGTGAAACAATGAGTACCCAAATGGTTGACCCAACCTTAGATCGGCACGAGTGTCAAGCTTGTGGCTATGTCTATGACCCCATCAAAGGAGACGATAAACGAGACATTTCTCCGGGAGTTTCGTTTGAGTCTCTTCCTGAAGATTGGCGTTGCCCGGTTTGTGGAGCGCGCGCTTCTCGGTTTTCTAATGTGGGAACAGATGGTTCTGCCTCTGGCTTCAAAGAAAACCTTAAGTACGGTTTTGGGAATAGCATGACTCCCGATCAAAAAAATCTTTTGATCTTCGGTAGTCTGTTCCTTGCGTTCCTATTTTTTATTAGTCTTTATGGGTTGCAGTAGGGTGCAGGTGCCTTCAACTCATTACGTCTGAGGCGTGATGACTCCATTGCAAAATTGATATACATCTGTTGAGAGTTGGAACTGTGATGCGTGTAGCTACGAAAGTTTTACGTCAAATTTTAGCGCTGTGTGCGATCGCTATATTCTGTACTGCCTGCGGTGGCTACCTTCCAGCCACCACCACCAACCCTTGGCGGGTTGTTTCTGTGGATACAGAGGCAAACCTAAATGATATTAGTTTCATTGGCGATTCTCCCCACGGCTGGTTAGTCGGTTCAAACGCCAGTCTATTTGAAACAACGGATGCCGGAGAGACTTGGGTATCGCGCAGCCTTGAGCTTGACGAACCCTATCGGTTTACGTCTGTGAGCTTTGATGGCAACGAAGGTTGGATTGTGGGGCAACCCTCAATTTTGCTGCACACCGAGGACGCAGGACAATCTTGGTCCCGTATTCCCTTAAGCGAAAAGCTTCCTGGCGCACCCAATACGGTTTTAGCCTTGGGTTCCAAATCGGCTGAAATGACCACCAATATCGGTGCGATTTATCGTACCTCAGATGGTGGGAAGTCTTGGAAAGCCTTGGTGGAAGAAGCGGTCGGAGTGATTCGTAATATTTCTCGCTCTTCAACTGGCGAATATGTAGCGGTATCCTCTCGCGGCAACTTTTATTCTATTTGGCAGCCCGGTCAAGACGCATGGCAGCCCTACAATCGGAGTAGTTCTAGACGGCTGCAAAACATGGGCTTTACTGGAGATGGTCGCCTGTGGATGCTGGCACGAGGCGGGTTAATTCAGTTCAGCAGTCCAGGTAGCCCAGACGAGTGGGAAGATATCGTCAATCCTGAATTTGCAACCAGTTGGGGGCTGCTAGATTTGGCGTATCGCACCCCCGAAGAAATTTGGGTTGCAGGAGGGAGTGGAAACCTGTTGCGAAGCATGGACGGGGGAAAAACTTGGCAGAAAGACAAGTTTATTGAGGATGTGCCATCTAACCTTTACAGAGTCAAGTTCTTGAGTCCAGATCGGGGTTTTATTATTGGTCAAGGCTCGTTGCTCAAATATGATGACAGTCTCAATCAATTGACTTAATCATTTACATCACGCCCGTTTCGCTTCGGGGCTGGTGTCTTCTATGATAGAAGGAAGGAATAAGAGTTTAGACAAATCTGAGCGGAGAAAACAAAATGGCTGGAACAACAGGTGAGCGTCCGTTTACGGACATTGTTACAAGTGTGCGCTATTGGGTGATTCACAGCATCACCATTCCAGCGCTGTTTGTTGCTGGTTGGCTGTTTGTGCAGACCGGGCTGGCTTACGATGCCTTTGGGACTCCTCGTCCGAATGAGTATTTTCCATCGACTCGCGATAAAGCGCCCATTGTCAGAGATCGGTTTGATGCCAAGCAGCAGATTGATCAGTTTGTTCAAGAAAAGTAGCTTCTTAGCGAATCGAGGCTTTCGGATTTAAAGTAGTTTCACCTCAAGGATAAGTATGACCAGCAACACTCCCAACCCACCCGTTTCCTATCCAATTTTCACAGTTCGATGGCTAGCAGTTCACACGCTAGCGGTTCCAACCGTATTTTTCATCGGCGCGATCGCCGCCATGCAGTTCACTCATAGGTAATAAAAATTATGCCTCTCAGCAGATCTCCCAATCCTAACAAGCAACCCGTTGAGTTAAACCGCACCTCCCTTTATTTAGGGTTGTTGATGATTTTTGCGCTAGGAATTCTATTCTCTAGCTACTTTTTTAACTAACTTTTTGGAGGGCTTGAATTGAGCGCTCCCCACTTCCGTTTTAATTTCGTTTTACTTAAGAGGTGACACCTATGTTGAAATCTGGAAGAATCCCCCTTTGGATTGTGGCAACCGTCGCAGGACTGGGAGCAATTAGTGTTTTAGGACTCTTTTTCTATGGTGCTTATGCTGGAATTGGCTCTTCGGTTTAGCGATCGCTAAATTTGAGCTTGGTTTCAACTGGGCATTCAAGTAAAAAACTTCCTGAATGCTTGACATACAGCAAACTACTAAAAAACCGCCTACGTACTTATGTTGAGTAGGCGGTTTTTTGTAGTCAAAGGCAATTTATATGCCAGTGGGATCTTCGCGCTCAATATAGAGAAACAAAAGACCCATTGCTACAGCAGGCAAAAGCCAAGTCACTACAGGAATCAAAATCCAAGGCAAAAATGAAGCCGCGTATGAACCTGTCATAACGAATCCTATGTCTAAAGTTCTGAAAACAGTCTGTTCTTCAAACTCTACTGTGAAGTGTGTCTCTGTTTCAAACTTCTAAAAATTCTTAATAATGAGCGATGGCACAGGTTTTTCAGGCAAATATGTCGTAGTTTTCCGACAAACCCATCGAACAACAAAGCACTTTAGAGCCTGAGAAATAAGATTGCAAACCAAAAACTACGCGGTTTGTAAAATTTCAAGAGGTTTAATCCTATTTGGTTCACTTAGATAGCACGAACTCAAAAGCCTACAACCCAAGGTTTGCAGGGATCAACCTCTGATTGAAGTCTAAGAACGCTTGCTTATGCTGCATGAAGAAATGCTAAAAAATCATGCTTGGAAATATTTTGTAATTAACTATACGAAACTCCTGTTGTCATGCTTCTACCTTATATCTAGCTCCAAATAAGGTAGAAACTCAAAACCAATCCTTCAAAAAGAGTGCGCGATCGCCGCTATGACTACTCGATTTTTTGAGCAGGCAATTTCAGAAAACGGCAGATACTTTTAGAGTCGGCAGCGGTTTTGAATGTAAGAGTGACAGGCACGAGAGGCAGCAGATTAGTTGAGCAAATTAGCAGTATCTCAGTGGATAGCGTTATGACAAGTACTGTTCCGGCGGCAGCAAGTCTGAACAAATTTGAAAAGTTAAAGGTAGAAAAAGATGGGCTAGCCATCAGGGCAGAGCTTGAAGAATTTGCCAAGATTGGCTGGGAAGCGATGGATGAAAGCGATCGCGACCATCGTTTGAAATGGCTGGGTGTTTTCTTTCGTCCGGTCACTCCTGGCAAATTTATGCTAAGGATGCGTCTACCCAACGGCATTGTCACCAGTGGGCAGATGCGTGTGCTGGCAGAGGTGATTCAGCGCTACGGCGAAGATGGCTATGGCGATGTTACCACCCGGCAAAATATTCAACTGCGCGGAATTCGGATTGAAGATATTCCAGATATTTTTAGCCGATTGGAGCAGGCAGGCATGACGAGCGTTCAGTCGGGTATGGATAATGTTCGTAACATTACCGGCTCTCCAGTTGCAGGCATTGATGCCGATGAGTTGATTGACACGCGGGGGCTGTGCCGTAAGGTGCAGGACATGATTACTAACAACGGTGAAGGGAATCCCTCTTTTTCCAACCTGCCCCGTAAGTTTAATATTGCGATCGCGGGCTGTAGAGATAACTCTGTTCATGCCGAAATTAATGACATCGCCTTTATTCCAGCCTATAAAAACGAGGTCTTAGGCTTTAATGTGCTGGTGGGTGGGTTCTTCTCGGCGAAGCGCTGCGATGCGGCGATCCCGCTGAATGCATGGGTTGATCCGCGTGATGTGGTGGCTATGTGCGAGGCAATTTTGCTGGTGTACCGCAACCATGGATTGAGATCAAATCGGCAAAAGGCGCGACTGATGTGGCTGATTGATGAATGGGGCATCGATCGCTTTCGCACTGAAGTCGAGCAGCAAATAGGACACGCCTTGCAACCTGAAGCAGAAAAAGACGAAATCCTGTGGGAGAAGCGAGATCACATAGGCATTCATGCCCAAAAGCAACCGGGCTTAAATTACGTGGGGCTGCATATCCCTGTGGGTCGCCTGTTTGCAGCGGATATGTTTGACTTAGCCCGCATTTCCGAGGTGTATGGCAGTGGCGAAATGCGGCTTACGGTGGAACAAAATGTTTTGATCCCTAATGTGCCCGATTCACGGATTGCACCTTTGCTAAAAGAGCCACTGCTAGAGAGGTTTTCAGTCAATCCGGCTACGTTAGGGAGATCGCTCATTTCTTGCACCGGTGCCCAGTTCTGCAACTTTGCACTTGTAGAAACCAAAAATCGCGCTCTAGCGCTCACCGCCGATCTGGATGCAGAACTGCACGTTCCTCGCTCGGTGCGGATTCACTGGACGGGATGCCCCAATTCTTGCGGTCAACCGCAAGTCGCCGATATTGGTTTAATGGGCACCAAAATCCGCAAAGATGGCAAAACAGTGGATGCCGTAGACCTTTACATGGGCGGCACCGTGGGCAAAGATGCCAAACTCGGCACCTGTGTGCAAAAAGGCATTCCTTGCGCAGATCTCTTGCCTGTATTGCGAAATTTGTTGATTCAAAATTTTGGTGCCAGTCTTCGCGCTGAAGCCGCCCTATGACAGCCCAAGTAAGGCGCGATCGCGGATTGACCAGTTCACGCCTCTGCTCCATAAATCCTCACCCACTTAAATCAACTACCGCTGACTAACAAAGCCGAAAGGAACTCATGAGCAATCTCTCAAGACGGAAGTTTATTATTGCCGCAGGTGCCACCGCCGCCGGAACGCTGCTGGTACATGGCTGTAGTAGCTCCACTACGACCACCACTTCAGCTTCACCTAACACCACGCCAGCAGTCAATGTGGCGGCTGGCGATACTCCCGAAGTTACCGCCGCTACTCTTGGTTTCATTGCCCTGACTGACTCTGCGCCCTTAATTATTGCTCAGGAAAAAGGCTACTTTGCCAAGTACGGCATGAAAGATGTCAAGGTGTCCAAACAAACGTCCTGGGCAACCACTCGCGACAACCTCTCTACTGGCTCCCAAGGCGGCGGCATTGATGGCGCTCACATCTTGTCCCCCATGCCCTACCTGATGACCACGGGCAAAATCACGGACGGTAAAGAAGTGCCGATGTATATCTTGGCTCGGCTGAATTTGGATGGGCAAGGGATTTCCATTGCCAACACCTATAAAGATTTGAACATTGGCTTAAAGAGTGCCGATCTCAAACCAGCCTTTGCCAAAGAAAAAGCTGCCGGAAAACCCGTGAAGTGTGCCGTCACGTTTCCGGGTGGAACTCATGATCTTTGGATGCGATATTGGCTGGCGGCGAACGGGGTTAATCCCAACACGGATGCATCCTTAATCGTGATTCCTCCGCCTCAAATGGTTTCCAATATTCAAGAAGGGCAAATGGCATCCTTCTGTGTCGGTGAACCTTGGAATGCCAAGCTGGTCAAAGAGAATATTGGCTACAGCGCCCTTACAACCGGAGAGCTTTGGAACAATCATCCTGAGAAAGCGTTCTCTATGCGGGCGGATTGGGTAGACAAAAATCCTAAAGCGGCAAAAGCCCTGCTGATGGCGGTGATGGAAGCCCAGATGTGGTGCGATCAGCCAGAAAACAAAAAGGAAATGGCAGAAATCATCGCCAGACGGGAGTTTTTGAAGGTGGATGCAGCCGCGATCGCCGGTCGGCTTCAGGGCACCATCGACTTTGGCAACGGACGGGTTGAAGAGAACAGTCCCCATGTGATGAAGTTCTGGCAAGATTTCGCTTCCTATCCATTTGCCAGCCATGACACCTGGTTTGTTACCGAAAACAAGCGCTGGGGCTACTTGCCCAGTGATTTAGATACCCAGGCTCTGGTTAAAAAGGTGAACCGAGAAGACCTTTGGCGCGAGGCGGCAAAAGCAATGAAAATTCCAGAGGCTGAAATTCCCAAAACCGCTTCTCGCAGCGTTGAAACCTTCTTTGATGGCGTTAAGTTTGACCCAGAAAATCCAGAGGCTTATTTGAAGAGTCTCAAGATTACGGCAATGAAAGCATAGGTTTTGAATAATCCGCTTTGAGCCGATGTATCCGCTCAAAGCGGCTGAAATCAATCGTCAAAAGCTTCTACACTCACATCACGCAAGGACAACTCGACCATGGCAATACAGACCGCCGCTGGCGTTCCATCTTCTTTTCTTTCCACTGTGTCGATTTATCTGCAAAAACACGCCAGAAAATTCGTCGCTCCAGTGACTGGTTTTATAGTGGCGTTGTTTCTTTGGCAAGTTTTTTCGACTTTGACGAAGACATTGCCGGGACCGATCGAAGTCGTCCAAGAAACCTGGGACCCCTTCATCATTAGCCCCTTCTTTAGCGAGGGAGATGACAAGGGTTTAGGCTGGCAAGCTTTAGCAAGTTTGCAACGGGTTGCCATTGGCTATACGCTAGCAGCGGTGATCGGAATTGCGGTTGGAGTGCTAATCGGCGCGATCCCGATCGCCTATGAAGCGGTTGATCCCATGTTTCAGATTTTGCGCACCGTGCCGCCGCTGGCGTGGCTGCCGATCGCCCTGGCAGTCTTCAAAGATTCTGGACCCGCTGGAATTTTTATTATCTTCGTCACGGCGATTTGGCCGATCGTCTACAACACTGCCGTGGGCGTGCAGCAAATGCCTCAAGACTACAAAAACGTGGCGAAAGTGCTGCGTCTTTCGGGCGGCGAGTACTTTTTTAGCATTTTGTTGCCGTCAATTGTGCCCTATATGTTCACTGGCTTGAAACTAGGAATTGGGTTAGCGTGGTTGGCGATCGTCGCTGCCGAGATGCTGCGTGGCGATACGGGCATTGGCTTTTTCATCTGGAATTCCTACAACAGCGGCAGCCTCAGCGAAGTGATTTTGGCACTGTTCTACATTGGGGTGATTGGCTTCTTGTTAGACAAGCTGATTGGGTATTTTGCCAGTTTTGTGAGTACAGATAAATAACTGACTGCTACCACGAAAAAGTTTGACCTTTTTTTCTGATTCTCCTGCCAATTTCTAATTCATCATTCCCCAGAGATATCTATGTCTTTCTTTGTAGAAGTGGATCACGTTGATCGCATTTTTGATCTCACGAATGGCGGTCAATACATTGCCCTAAAAAACATCGACCTGAAGATGCAGCAGGGTGAGTTTGTTTCGTTAGTCGGACATTCTGGCTGCGGCAAATCCACATTGCTTAACATTATGGCAGGGCTAGATCAGCCGACTAATGGCGGGGTGGTGCTGGAAGGGCGGGAAGTGACTCAGCCTGGACCCGATCGCATGGTGGTGTTTC
The DNA here is from genome assembly GCA_041752515.1 of Leptolyngbyaceae cyanobacterium. Taxonomy (GTDB): domain Bacteria; phylum Cyanobacteriota; class Cyanobacteriia; order Leptolyngbyales; family Leptolyngbyaceae; genus ULC077BIN1. The sequence continues at coordinate 33,235 of JBGSWI010000058.1, forward strand.
AAAACTATTCCCTACTGCCCTGGCTCACGGTCTATCAAAACATCGAACTTGCGGTGAATAAGGTGATGGGTGACTTGCCGACTGAGGAGCGGCAAAGCATCATCGACCGTCACATTGATTTAGTTGGGTTGCGCAATGCAGTCCACAAGAAGCCAAATGAGCTATCAGGCGGGATGAAGCAACGGGTGGCGATCGCCCGTGCCTTAGCAATTCGCCCGAAGTTATTGCTATTGGATGAACCCTTTGGCGCATTGGATGCATTGACTCGCGGCAATCTGCAAGACCAGTTGATGCGGATTTGCGAAGAGAGCAAGATTACCTGCGTCATGGTGACTCACGATGTCGATGAAGCGCTGCTGTTAAGCGATCGCATCGTCATGATGACCAATGGACCCGAAGCCCAAATCGGGCAAATTTTGCACGTGCCGATGCCCCATCCGCGCCATCGCTTAGAAGTGGTGAATCACCCCAGTTACTACACCCTGCGGAATGAGATGATTTATTTTCTCAACCAGCAGAAGCGGGAGAAAAAACGCAAATCCAAAAAAGTGGTGGCGATCGCCCGTCACGGCTTAGAAAAAGTCAACTTGGATATTGGCTTCGTGCCGCTGACCGATTGTGCGCCGCTAATGGTGGCAAAAGAAATGGGCTTTTTTGCCAAACATGGTTTAGAAGAAGTTACTTTATCTCGTGAGCCAAGCTGGAAGGCAATTCTAGATGGAGTTGCTTCTAATCGATTAGATGCGGCTCAAATGGTGGCAGGAATGCCGCTAGCCATGACGGTTGGGTTTGACAATACCCCTCCTTTGCCGATGGTCATTTCATTGGTGCTGAGCCGCAATGGCAACGCCATCACCTTTGATAAGGATCTTTACGACCAGGGAGTGCGATCGCTCGAAGATTTTGCTGCCTTAGTCAAGCAGCCCTCTAATGAATCCAATGAATCCAAATCTCGGACATTGGGCATTGTTCATGCCACCTCCATGCATAACCTGATGTTGCGCTACTGGTTGGCATCTGGCGGCATTGACCCCGATCAAGATGTTAATCTTGCGGTCATTCCTCCGGCGCAAATGGTTGCCAACCTCCAGTCCAACAACATCGACGGCTACTGTGCCGGAGACCCCTGGAACTCCCGCGCCGTGCATGAAGGGCTAGGGGTGATCATGGCAACCGATCTAGATATTTGGGCAGGGCATCCCGAAAAAGTGCTGGGCGTTCGCGAAGATTGGGTGAATCAACATCCCCAAACCTATTTAGCCCTCGTGAAAGCGCTGATGGAAGCCTGTGAATATTGTGACGATCGCCGCAATCGCGAAGAAATCTTGGAACTCCTGTGCAAGCCAGAATATGTCGGATCGCAGCCAGAATACACTCGCCCCGGCTTCATTGATGCTTACAACTATGGCAGAGGCGAAGTGCCGCGATCGCTGCTGAGATTCAACCAGTTTTATGTCGATCGCAGCAATTATCCGCAGCAGATTGAGAGCCTGTGGATTTTGACGCAGCTTGCCCGTTGGGGAATTACGCCCTTTCCTAAAAACTGGGTAGAAGTATTGCAACGCATCCATCGCCTTGATGTTTATCGAGAGGCGGCTGAGGAACTTGATTTCCCAATTGCAGCACCCGATCGCCTACCCTTCGCGCTGTTTGATGAGGTCATGTTTAACCCCGATGATCCCCTTGCCTATCTCAACCAATTTGCGATCGCGCAGCCCATTCAGGTCAAAGAAATTAACTTGGATAGCATTGCAACGGTAGCTGCTTAGACAAAGCTTAAGACGACGACCGCAGTACAACTAAAGTAATCTGAGATGGATTCGGTCATTGCCTACCTCGTCGCTCACCGCTGGCAACCCATTCGACACTGCCCACTACTCTAGAAAGCACTTATGCAAACCCTCACAACTCCACAATCAACCGATTTAATTCAGCCCGCCTCGAAGTTTTTAGAAATTGACCAGGTTTCCAAAATATATCCTTCTACTCAAGGAGATCACATCGTTCTAGACAAGATCGATTTGACCGTGAGTGAAGGCGAATTTGTCTGCGTCATTGGGCATTCTGGCTGTGGCAAATCGACGTTGCTGAACATGGTGTCTGGGTTTGCCCAACCAACCAGTGGCGAAGTGCGGCTGAAAGGGGAGCGGATTGTGCGACCTGGACCCGATCGCATGGTGGTGTTTCAAAACTATGCGCTGTTGCCCTGGAAAACTGCTTTTGAAAACATCTACATTGCCGTGAATGCGGTGTTTACCGAAAAGTCGAAGTCAGAGAAAGTTGAGATTGTGCAAAAGCACTTGGCAATGGTGGGTCTAGAAGAAGCCGCCCAGAAAAAGCCCGGTCAACTGTCGGGCGGCATGAAACAGCGGGTTTCCATTGCTCGTGCTCTATCCATTTGTCCCGAAGTATTAGTCCTAGACGAACCGTTTGGTGCGCTAGACGCTATCACTCGTGAAGAGTTGCAAGAAGAGTTGCTCAAAATTTGGGCAGACCAGCAAGTGACCGTAATGATGATCACCCACGACATTGATGAAGCCTTGTTTTTAGCCGATCGCATTGTGATGATGACCAATGGACCCGCTGCCAAAATTGGCGAAATTATGGAAGTCCATTTTCCACACCCGCGCAACCGCACCCAAATGATGGAAGATCCTGCCTACTATACTCTGCGGAATCACGCCTTAGACTTCCTCTTTGGACGGTTCGCTCTGCACACGGACGAGTAAATTTAGCAGCCCAAAAGCTCAAACAGCCTGAGGAACTGCGATCCACACTTTCTAGGCTTTTGATCGCCCAACCGCGATCGCTGACGCGCATTTCAATCGCTCAAGCACCCATACAGGAGTGTTGTGATGACCTCGACGTTTCCCCCGTTTCCCGCCCATTTGTCGAATCGAATTCTTTGCTGTTACATCAACACCACCACGCAAATTCAGAAGGCAAAGATACTGATGGTGCCTAATTGGTCATTTGAGCGTATGATTTTTCCTCGTCAGCGATTCTTATTTGAAGCCATTCCTAACGCACTACTCGAAATTCACGGCGGCGCGATCGCAGGCGAAATCTTGCTCAATAAAATTCCCTGCCTTAACCTGCAAGTTTCGGAGCGATCGCGGGCTGCGGTAGGATTATCTTTGCTCAACGGTAACTTTCAAACGGATTCTATGGAATGACAGTTGATTCAGTTAAAACCCTTTGTCCCTATTGTGGAGTCGGTTGTGGATTAGAAGTGTTACCGGTTCCTCAAGCCGAAAATGCTGTAAATGGACAGGCTCAATCCAGGCATTCCTGGAAAGTGCGCGGCGATCGCGCTCACCCTTCTAGCCAAGGCATGGTTTGTGTTAAAGGAGCGACCGTTGCTGAAGCATTGACCAAAGACCGCCTGTTATATCCCATGATTCGCGAGGCTTTAGATCAAGAATTTCGTCGGGCTTCTTGGGATCAAGCCCTAGAGCTAGTTGCCTCTCGCATCCAAACGGTTCTCTCTACGCAAGGATCGGATGGGGTTTGTATGTATGGGTCTGGGCAACTACAAACCGAAGATTACTACATCGCGCAAAAACTTTTGAAAGGCTGTTTGGGCACCAATAACTTTGATTCCAACTCGCGCCTGTGTATGTCCTCTGCGGTTGCTGGCTATGTGCAAAGCCTTGGCTCTGATGGACCGCCGTGCTGCTATGAAGACTTAGATTTAACCGATTGCGCCTTTCTAATTGGGGCAAACACCGCCGAATGTCACCCCATTCTCCACAATCGCCTGCAAAAGCACCACAAGAAAAATCGCAACGTCAAAGTGGTGGCGGTTGATCCCCGGCGCACCAAAACCGCTGAGGATGCCGATTTACATTTGGCAATTCAGCCCGGCACAGATATTGATTTACTCAATGGGATTGCCCATTTGCTTCTCCGTTGGGGCTGTGTGGATACAGATTTTATTACCAATCACACCGTAGGATTTTCAGAGTTTGCAGAAGTCACTCAGCACTATTCTCCCGCTGTGGTGGCTGAACGGTGCGGGATCTTCGTCGGTGACCTTGAAACTGCGGCTCGCTGGTGGGCTGAATCAAGCCGAGTGCTGTCCCTCTGGTCGATGGGCGTGAATCAATCCAGCGAAGGAACTGCCAAGGTTCGCGCCATTATCAACCTCCATTTGCTGACCGGGCAAATTGGCAGACCCGGTGCCGGACCATTTTCGCTCACAGGGCAACCTAACGCCATGGGGGGGCGGGAAACGGGCGGCTTATGCAATCTGCTGCCGGGTTATCGCTATGTCCAGTCTCCCGACCATCGGGCAGAACTGGAGCAGTTTTGGGGGCTGCCAGCCGGACGGATTTCTCCCGATTGGGGGCGCACCGCGTGGGATATTATTACGGGTTTAGAAACCAATGACGTTGGGTTGCTTTGGATTGTGGCGACCAACCCAGCGGTGAGTTTGCCCGATTTGGAACGGGTAAAAACAGCACTGAGGCGATCGCCCTTGACGATTTATCAAGATGCCTACTACCCAACCGAAACCGCCCAATTTGCCCACGTCTTGCTGCCAGCCGCTCAATGGGGCGAAAAAACTGGAACCATGACCAACTCTGAACGCATGGTGACTCTGTGTCAGGCATTTTGTTCTCCCCCTGGAGAAGCCCGTCCTGATTGGGAAATCATTGCCGAAGTGGGCTGTCGTTTGGGGTTTGAGGATCAGCTTTCGTTTGCCAATGCTGCCGAGGTCTTTGCTGAATATGTGCAACTGACTCAAGGGCGTGTCTGTGATATGTCTGGGCTGAGCCACGATCGCCTGCGCCAAGAAGGGTCTATTCAATGGCCCAGTCCGAAAGCAAATGGAAAAGAACCGCCCCCGGCGGTTCATGTCCCTGATCCGCTTGTCCAACCGGTTGCCCCGGCAAAACGACTGTATACCGATCATCAGTTTCCGACCGCCGACAGACGAGCGCGATTCTCGGCTGCTCACTCTCGCGGCTTGGCAGAACCACCCGATGCGGACTATCCATTTGTGCTAACGACCGGCAGGCTCTATGGGCATTGGCATACGCAAACGCGCACGGGACGGATCGAGAAAATTCGGCAAATGCATCCCCATCCGTTTTTGGAAATCCATCCCCGCGATGCCGAGCGAATTGGGGTAGAAGATCATTGCTTAGTCGAGGTGCGATCGCGGCGAGGAGTGGCTCGTTTTCCCGCTAAGGTGACCGCTGCGATCGCGCCTGGAACCGTGTTTGTGCCGATTCATTGGGGCGAGCTTTGGGCAGACCAAGCAGAAGCCAATGCCATGACCCATGACCAGTCGTGCCCCGATTCAAAGCAACCTGAACTAAAAGCCTGCGCGGTGCAACTAGCGCCCGTCGCCACGGAATCTCCTCAAGCAGACCATACACTTTTCACCAAAACGCTTGAGATTGCTTCGGTGTCATCTGCTTTGTAGTCGGCTTGCACTCTTTGAGCCGAAAAAAAGCGACTCATTTTCATCGTCGCTCCTAGCTTTAGAACCAGGAATGGTCATTACGCAGCATAAACACAAGCACTATAATCAGCAGTAGCCAGTGATCGAGCAAACTGATCGAGCAAATCGCCCATGGTATTTGTTGCAAAAACTCTTTTAGAAGAAAGTGGTGATGCCAATAGCGATCCCAGTAGCGATCCCAGCGTTACTCCCCCAGGGCAACACTCATCAAACCCTGGAAAGGAGCTATTTATCGTATGCGGATTAGGAAGCATTGGACAAAACTGTGTGGCGGTGCTGCATCAATATGGAGCTAGGGTAATTGCGATCGAGCTAACTCAGGCGATTGACTGGGAGTTGCCCAATTTGGCGCAGTCTGTTGAAGCGGTTCACAGGGGGGATTGTCGTAAAGCCAATGTGTTAGAGTCTGCGGGGATTCGGGATTGTCGCGCCATTTTGCTGGTGACAAATAATGAAAGAACTAACACCGAGGCAGCATTTGCGGCACGCTTGCTCAACCCAACGGTGCGGTTAGTGGTGCGATCGTCCAAGCAAAATCTTAATCAACTCTTAAGCAAAAATCTAGGCAGCTTTGTCGCATTTGAACCGGTTGATTTGTCGGCTTCGGCATTTGCCTTTGCCGCTTTAGGATCAGATGTTCCAGGGTTTTTCAAATTGGAAGATCAATGGTTGCGGGTTGTGAACCGAGAGATTCGGTCGGGCGATCGCTGGTGCGATCGGCGGCAGCTAAAAGACCTAGGGACTTCCTCTCGACGAGTGCTACTCCACACTTCCGCAGTCTCTCTGTCTTCTCAACAATTTTATAGTTGGGATGCAGACGCGACGCTGATGGCTGGAGATACAGTAGTGTATATTGAACTGCTAGATCGACTGGTCGGCTACAGTTCTCAGCTTTCAACGGAGTCTCAGCCGCAGACTAAACCAGCGACTCAACAGCGACAGCTTAAGAAAACAAATGCCGCTTCATCTCAGCGCCGCCGGTTATGGGGGATGCCTGTACTACCCGTCCTCAATGGCAACATCAAGCAAAAGTTAGTTGAGTTTTGGCAGTCTACGGCTCAATACCAAACGCGGCGAGTTGCAATCATTTGTGGAGTTGCTGTTTCTGTTTTGTGGGTTTTAGGGATTGTTTTATACAGCTTGCATTATCCTGAGATCCGCTTCGCTGAAGCCTTCTACGCTCCAGTCATCCTGCTTTTAGGAGGCTATGGTGATTTATTTGGCGGGGTAGAATTCGCTGCCCAATCGACCTCTGCCGAGCAGATGCCTTCATGGTTGAGGCTTTTTAGCCTGGGGCTGACCCTGGCAGGAACCGCCTTTGTGGGAGTCCTGTATGCGTTGCTGACGGAAGCATTGTTGACCGCAAAGTTTCAGTTCAAAAATCGCCCCCCCATTCCCAAACAAAACCATGTGGTCGTTATTGGGCTAGGTCGAGTGGGGCAACGCATAGCCGCCATTCTACAGGATCTTAAACAACCCCTGGTAGGCATTGATAGCACGGCGCTTGAGTCAAGCATTTTGCCGCAAATGCCCATGGTGTTTGGGAATATCAGCGAAGCACTGACCCAGGTAAACTTGGCTCAAGCTCAAACGACGCTGGTCGTGTTGGGGGATGATATGGAAAATTTAGAAATTGGATTGATGGTTAATGCGGCAAATCCTCACAGTGAACTCGTGATTCGGACTCAGGATCAGCTTTTTAGCAATAATGTAGCGCAATTATTTCCCTACGCTCAAGTGCTGTGTGCTCCAGCGCTTTCAGCAGAAGTATTTGCGGCGGCAGCCTATGGTGAAAATATTCTTAGCTTGTTTCATCTGAAGCATCAAACCATTTTGGTGACCGAATATAGTATTGAACCAGAGGATACGCTAAATGGATTGTTGCTCGCTGAAGTTGCTTATGGGTTTGGCGTGGTGCCTGTGTTACATCAACGATCGCAATCAGCCGCCAACCTGTTCCCCTCAGATGATGTGCGATTGGAAGCGGGCGATCGCTTAATTTTGCTTGCCACGACTCAGAGCTTACAGCGCATCGAGCTTGCCGAATCAACCCCACCCCAGTGGCAAGTGAGCGTGATCAAAGCCCCCAATCAAAATGCCATTTTTGAAGGGGCGAATGAAATTACTCGTATTTCTGGATGTAGCATCGGTGCTGCCCGACAAATGATGACCAGCCTGCCCGCGCTAGTGCCAGTTCCGCTCTACAAACATCAAGCTCAACGGCTGATTCGTAATCTTCAGAAAGCGCAGGTTACCGCCGATTTAATGCCATGGCAGGAGCGAAACAGTTAATCTGCCCCCGAAGGTTTCAATTTCACTGTTTAATAATCGGGATGACAGGATTCGAACCTGCGGCATCCTGCTCCCAAAGCAGGCGCGCTACCAAGCTGCGCTACATCCCGTAAAATTCACTTTCACAGTATACCCTGCTTTTCAACCCAATTGTAAATCAATCAGGCTTTGGCGATTTTATGGCAACCAAGTCGCCATAAAATCGCAGCGGTTTGCGTAGTATTGTGAATGGGGAACGGTCTGGCGACGGCTCCGACGACAACACACCACTTAATCGGCAAGAGGTCTACTATTGTGACGATGGAAACGTTCAACTTGCTGCGATCGGGGCAGTTGGAACCGAGCAACCGATTGGCGCTGAACTGCGGGTTGACCCAATTTCCGCTTGAGATTTTAGATCTAGCAGATTCGTTGGAAATTTTGGATCTATCCAATAATCAGCTTAATTCTCTGCCCGATGACTTTGGACGGTTAACCAATCTCAAAGCTGCTTTTTTCTTCAACAATCAGTTTGAAGAGATTCCGAAAGTTCTTGCCCAATGTCCCCGGCTCAGCGTTATTGGATTTAAATCTAACCGAATTCGCCGGGTTAGTGCTTCAGCGCTGTCTCCCATTGTTCGCTGGCTGATTTTGACAGATAACCAGATTGAGCAGCTACCGCCAGAAATCGGCACCCTGAGCAAGCTGCAAAAACTGATGCTGGCGGGAAACTGTCTGCGATCGCTACCCGATGAAATGGCAGCTTGCCAGAATCTAGAATTGATTCGGCTGTCTGCTAATCAGCTTTCATCCCTGCCTGCTTGGCTGCTCAGTCTGCCCCGTTTGGCATGGCTGGCATATTCAGGCAACCCATTTGCCCCCGCTACTACGACGAAACAAGCGATAGCCGCCATTGACTGGACTGACCTAACGCTAGAAAACACTCTAGGACAAGGTGCCTCTGGCATTATTTCCAAAGGATTGTGGCGGGTGACCCAAACCCAAACCCAAGATGTTGCCATTAAGGTTTTCAAAGGTGAAATGACTAGCGATGGCTTACCCATAGATGAAGTGCAAGCCAGTATTGCAGCCGGCTCACACCCGAATTTGGTGACTGCATTAGGGCAATTGGTCAATCATCCAGATGCCAAAGCCGGATTGGTATTGCCCTTAATTCCACCCGACTACAAAAATCTGGGTTGCCCTCCCAGTTTGGATAGTTGCACCAGAGATACCTATCCACCAGACACGATTTTCTCCCTGGCAGCTATTCTTCGGATTGCTGAGGGAATTGCTGCTGCGGTTGCCCACCTGCACCGTCAAGGCATCCTGCATGGCGATCTGTATGCTCACAATATTTTGGTCAATGATCACGGACACAGTTTATTCGGTGACTTCGGCGCTGCCTGCTTTTATGATGCGATCGCCTCCTCCACAGGACAAGCCCTAGAACGATTAGAAGTCAGAGCAGTGGGTTGCTTGTTGGAAGATTTGATAGACCACTGTGATCAGCAGGATGCACTCTCTCAGCCAGACATTATGACTCGGCTGCGGCACCTCCAAGAAGACTGTATGAACCCTAATCCCTGCTTGCGTCCTTTGTTTGCCACCATCGGCGATCGCTTGGCTGAAATGCAACCGCTTCGTTTGCACTAGGATTTGCACTAAGAACCATGCAGCTTACTAAACTGGTATGGATTTAAAGCCTAAAAACAAGGGGATTAATCCCCTTGTTCAAACAGCGATCTCAGTTGCTTAAGAGGGCAACTGAGATAAATGAGCTATTTTATTTGACAAACAGCATTTCTTGATAGGTGGGCAGAGGCCAAAAATCATCTGCGACTTCCGCTTCCAAGGCATCCGCATACTCTCGCACCTTGTCCATTAAAGGACGAATGGTTTTAGAAGAATATTGCATATGCTCTTCAGGGGTAGCAAAATCGTGTTTATCCATAGCCGCAGCGAGTTTGCTGACCATATCGGTCATAGATTTGGTTAGACCTGCCACCGTCTCAGCGGTTTCTTGCTCTAGAGTAATGCCAATCTCCTTAAGATTTGCGATCGCGCTCGACAATTCAGACAAATAGCGCACCGCAGCAGGATAAATCATGGTTTTTGCCATGCTGATGACGAGTTTCGCCTCTACCTCGATCGCCAAAATGTACTGTTCAGCGTAGACATCAAAGCGGCTTTCTAGTTCAACTGGAGTTAGCACGCCAACCCGAACAAACAACTCTTCAATGTAATCTGCTTTAAGCACGGGCAATGCATCCGCAGTCGTTCGCAGGTTTGCTAAGCCCCGCTCCTCGGCAATTTTGTGCCATTCTTCCGAGTAGCCATTGCCGCCAAACACCACATTGCTATGCTGATCCATCACCTCTTTCAGCACCGCATGAGCCGCCGTATTCAAATCTTCGCCTGCTGCCATTTTGCTCTCTAGCTCATCGGCAATCCAAGTCAGAGAATCTGCCAATATCGTGTTCATTGCCACCAATGGACCCGACACAGATTGGTTAGACCCGACTGCGCGAAACTCAAAACGGTTGCCGGTGAAAGCAAAGGGGGATGTGCGGTTGCGATCGCCCGGATCTTTCGGAAAAACAGGCAACGTATCCACGCCCAAATCCATCACTCCAGCGTTGTCCGAGCTTTCTGGCTGACCCGCGCTAATTTGCTTAAATACGTTCTCAAGCTGCGACCCTAAGTAGACTGAAATGATCGCTGGAGGAGCCTCGTTCGCACCCAAACGATGATCATTGCTAGCAGTGGCAACAACCGCCCGCAGCAACGACCCGTATTTGTGAGCGCCTCGAATCACCGCGCCACAAAATAGCAAAAACTGCATATTTGAGTGAGGCGTATCGCCGGGATCAAGCAAGTTACCTTGAGTGGCATTACCCACCGACCAGTTAACGTGCTTACCCGACCCATTGATTCCAGCAAACGGCTTCTCGTGTAACAGACAAACAAACCCGTGTTTTTTCGCCATCATTTTGAGCAGCGTCATAATTAGCTGCTGGTGGTCGCTAGCCACGTTTGCCGCTTCAAAGAAGGGCGCAATTTCAAACTGACCAGGAGCCACTTCGTTGTGTCGGGTTTTTGCTGGAATGCCGAGGCGATACATCCGCTCTTCCACATCTTGCATGAAGACCTGAACCCGTTCTGGAATTGCCCCAAAGTAATGATCATCAAACTGCTGACCTTTTGCGGCAGGCTTACCAAACAGGGTTCTACCCGTCAACAGTAAATCGGGACGACTATGGGCAAAATTAGCATCCACCAAAAAATATTCTTGCTCTGCGCCACAGCTAGAGTTGACTGGAGCCACTTCAGTGTGCCCCAACAGCTTCAATACTCGCACGGCGGCTTTGCTCATGGCTGCGATCGATCGCAACAGCGGAGTTTTCTTATCCAGCGCTTCCCCAGTCCACGAGATAAAAACGGTGGGAATGCACAAGGTCACGCCATTGTCAGTTTCCATCACATAGGCAGGACTGGTTACATCCCATGCCGTGTAGCCCCGCGCCTCAAAGGTGGAACGCAAGCCGCCATTGGGAAACGATGAACCGTCGGGTTCCCCTTGAACCAAAACCTTCCCGGTAAACTCAGTAATCACCGAGCCATCGCTTTGAACCGAGATAAACCCGTCGTGCTTTTCGGCGGTAGCGTTGGTCATCGGATAAAAGACGTGAGCATAGTAGAGCGCCCCTTTGGAGGTTGCCCAGTCTTTCATGGCGGCAGCAACGGCACCCGCCACCGAAACATCTAGCTTGCCGCCTGTGTGTACGGTATGTTTGACAGACTTAAACACGTCTTTGGGCAAGCTTGCTTGCATTTTGCTGAGCGTAAAAACATCGGTTGCCCACAGCGCTTCTAATCGTTGAGGCATTTTAGGCGGCAGGGGCTTACGATCGGTCACTTGAGAAACAGCTTGAACGCGCAATTCATGAGTCATCGTTAGTTCTTTCCGAGAGTGTTGTGTTTAGAGAGCATACCGGGTTAAATCGGTCTAAATTGTTTTTTAAGCACAGTTATAAAGCCAAAATATGCCTTCGGGACGATGTGAATGCAGCGATCGCGAATCAATATAATTGCGGCACAAAAAATTGCTCGTTGCGAGGCGGACGCACATAGCTGTGGGGGGCGGCTTTGCGTGGCGACAGTTCTAGGGGTTCAGGGGTCATATCTACATAGGGAATTTTGCTGAGAAAATGGCTGATGCAGTTGAGCCGAGCGCGTTTTTTGTCGTCTGCCTCCACGGTAAACCAGGGCGCTTCGGGAATGTTGGTGTGGGTGAGCATTACATCTTTGGCTTGAGAATATTCCACCCAGCGATCGCGCGATTCTAGATCCATTGGGCTTAGTTTCCAACGACGCGCCGGATCAGTGGTGCGAGATTGAAACCGACGTTCCTGTTCATCGTCACTCACCGAGAACCAATACTTCAGCAAAATGATTCCACAGCGCACCAGCATTCGCTCAAACTCTGGGCAAGTTTGCATAAACTCTTGATATTGCGCGTCGGTGCAAAAGCCCATGACGTGTTCAACCCCAGCCCGGTTATACCAACTGCGATCGAAACAAACGATCTCGCCTGCCGCCGGTAGATGCGCCACATAACGCTGAAAATACCACTCGGTTTTTTCGCGATCGCTGGGTGTGCCCAATGCCACCACCCGACAGCCTCGCGGGTTAAGCTGCTCCGTAATTCGCTTAATGGTGCCACCCTTTCCTGCGGCATCTCGACCCTCAAACACAATCACAATTCGTGTGCCCGTGTGTTTTGCCCAATACTGCATTTTTACCAGTTCGATTTGCAGTCGAGCCAGTTCTTTTTCATAAAACTTGCTATCCAACTTAGAACTCCCTTCTCCCTCAGAAGGGTAATACAGTGCTTTGAGTTTCGAGTGTTTAAGTTTCTTTTTTTTATCCTTTTTTTTGTTTTTATGCTTCGATGTTTCCAGTTCCGCAGCGGCAATAGAATCATCCCGCATTAAGGTATCTGAAGAAATGCCATTTGAAGTTTCAGGTTCCATATCAGTAAAAAAATATTGTTTGTTTAATCAGGGTTGAGTGTCAAAAAAGCGGAGTTATCCGACTGAATAATCTTTCATTTTTTTATGATTCCTGTTCAAGATGTCGATTAGCCTAAACCCGGATATCACTCGCAAACTCCCAACTTTAAAATCAGGGTATTTTGAGTTTGAAATTAATAGTATAAATAGAAAAATAGCATATTTGTATTGCAGGCTACTTAGCGAAAGAAAATTAAGCTTGCATTCGAGGGGTCGTCCCCCTGCTCTTTTTTCCGAACATTCAATTTCGTTGAGTTGAGCGCTCAAGTCGAAGCTTGAAACTGGTTTCTACCCGGCTATTGAGGTTGCATTTGAGGACCCGTCCAAATGCTACTGCTGACCTGCCCATAAGTGATTGGGCGATCGCCCTTTGCCAGCATCGTTTGCCCCGTAGTGTCTACTGTCCACTGCTGCCAATGTTCTCCCATCATGCCGGCTTTAAACAAAACCTGCTCAGGTTGACAATGACTCCAGCCCAACAAAACCGCATTAGTGTAATCAATTTTGGTGGGAGCCACTGTATTGACCCGATTACGGGACTGATTCACAATCACCGCATAATCAGAGGCAATATCTGATCCGAAAAATGATTCAAATTCTCGCGCCAATAGGCGATCGCCCGACTCCGACCAAGACACCGGAATCGCGATCGAGATCCGCCCTTCTAAGTCTGCACCGGTATTCAAAAATGGGTTGTCTGCAAGCGGAGAGGCAGGAGTAATTGCCTGCAAGTCACCAGTTCGCAAATTTTCTAAAAACAGCACACTGGTTACATGGCTGCGAAAATACTCTGGCTCAACCTGCATTTGAATCCGACTGTAGGCAGCATAATCTTGACGGGGCGAAATCAGCGATTGGCTGCGATAGCAATAAATTCCCGACAAATTGCTTGAGCTGCTAGCGTTCAGAGTGGCTAGAACCCATCCCCAAGGAACTGGATGGGGACTATCCAAGGGATCAACTTGTATCGATTGATGAGACATAGCAAAACCAAGAGAAAGAGAAAGAGAAGTTGAATAATGCAAAACCCTAACTCTGGTTTGATGCTATCAACCAAAAGCTTTGCAAAATATAACGAGGCGATGGCAATCCTCTGGAATGAGCATTTGAAGGGGAGATCAAAGCACCACGCTGCCGAGTGATTGCAGCTTAACCAAATAAACTAGATTGAAACATGACTTTGTTAACGTCTTTCGACAGGGATGGAATCAACCATCGTCCCTAGGCAGACAACCTGACGAATGCAGCGATCGTCTATCTAGTCAAAGTCTATCGATCTAAAGTCCGTCTAACCAAAAATTCCTATCCTAGGTATAGCAAGCATTTTCCATAACGACCTCTACTTTTTGGCAGCTTTTCGAGAAATTTAAGGGTTAAGCAGGGAAAGTAAAACAATACCCCCTTAAAAGGTGCAAGGTGTAGAGGGGGCAATGTTAGATAATATTCAGCAGCTAGTTAGAGTTTTAGTTTTTTGTCGGATCTGGGAAAACTCTCATAGGAAACTCCCATAGAAACCCCTCATCCTCGTTATTTGAAGAGAAGTGAGGGCTATTCCAAGTTTTGTTATTCATCATTTTATATTCGCTATTTTTCCTATGCCCGACCTTAACACCGCTTTCGATCGCCTTTCTGAAGCCCTGAGCCAAATTGTGGTGGGGCAATCTTCCTTAGTGCGGCAGCTAATGGTGGCGCTATTAGCGGGAGGTCATGTGATTTTGGAAGGGGTGCCGGGAACCGGAAAAACATTAACAGTGAAGGCGATCGCCCAACTGATTCAGGCGGAGTTTCGCCGGATTCAGCTTACCCCCGATGTTTTGCCTTCTGACATTCTTGGCACCAATATCTTTGACTTAAATACTCGCAGTTTCACGCTGCAAAAAGGTCCGGTGTTTACCCAAGTGCTGCTGGCAGATGAAATTAACCGCACCCCGCCGAAAACCCAGTCTGCCTTACTAGAGGCAATGGAAGAACAGCAGGTGACTTTAGATGGGCAAAGCTTGCTCTTGCCAGACCTGTTCTGGGTGATCGCCACGCAAAATTCTCTGGAGTTTGAAGGCACCTACCCTTTGCCCGAAGCCCAACTGGATCGCTTCTTGTTCAAGCTGGTGGTGGATTATCCCGAAACAAAAGCAGAACGGCAAATGCTCATCAATAGTCAAGCAGGGCTGCAAACGAAGCGCCAAAATTTGGCAGCATTGAAGCCCATCTTGTCTGCTAACCACATTTTGGCAGCCCGCAAATCTCTACGTGAGGTGAAGCTGACCGATGCGCTAGTCGATTATTTGCTGGCACTGGTGCAGCGATCGCGTCAACATCCCGATCTATCTTTAGGTGCGTCTCCTCGTGCAGCAGTGGCATGGTTGCAGGCAAGCAAAGCCCAAGCATGGTTAGCTCATCGTGATTTTGTCACTCCCGATGATATCAAAGCGATCGCGGCTCCCATCTTGCGGCATCGCTTAATTTTGCGCCCCGAAGCTCAGTTAGATGGAGTACACGTGGATAGCGCGATCGTGTCCCTGCTCAGTCAAGTCCCCGTTCCAAGATAAGTTGATGCCTGAGAATCTACCATTGAACGATGAATTTTATGTTGAATATGAGCATCACAGCCGTTATTGAAGGAATTCATTATCAGCCCACTATCCGTCGAAGCTTGAAGAAGCTGGATCTTGAAACTTTAGATATCAATAAGACTCCAACCAGTTGCATAATCCAAGATGGAGATAACGAGTTTGCTCTTAGCAAATGGGTTTCACCCAAGCGGAGCCGCTCTTATCCATACGCAAGAGTGTACGACTCATTACAAAAACGCAAAAGAATTACTGTCATTCCCATCGTTAAAGGTGAGGGAACTGGTGGCGATAGAGACTTTATTCAGTGGGACACCATTTCTCTTATGAGCCTGCTGGAAGTCTACGTCATTTTTGGATACTACAATCGAGCAATTATTAATCCTAGAAGACCCAACAAAATTACAGGTCAACAATTTGATAATAGTTCGATTTTAGAAAAAATCAGAGAATTTACAACTTACCAAAGCTCTGCATTGCATTGGAATCTGAAGGAATTACGAGAAACTCTACCGAGCCTAGTCGATCGCCAGATAGTAGCGTGGCAAATGATTTCGGCAGCTACAGGTATCCAGTTAAAATCAGAAGAGGGTGTCTATCGATTTAAACAAGAGCTTCAAAGTGATGTTGATGCTTTTATGCAATCCTCTAGGCGAAAGGCAGAGCAAGCCCAATCCAGAGAAATTAGAACAACTCACATTGGTGAATATTTAGAAACAATTACAAAAGCAAGCATTACAATCACGAATTATATTGGTGGAAAGTATTTTTTTACTGTAGATGAAGTGACAGATTATGGTGAATACATTTTATTGACTGAAGCTAAAAATACTAATACTTCACTACTTCCAAAGATTGGTGATATTAAGGATGGGCTTCTAAAAATGATGCTTTATCAGAATCTGGATCACGTTTATAGAAACGAGGAAAGACGATCTCACAAAGCCTCCTTAAAACTTACTTCTCCCTATATCCAAGGAAATATTTTTTCAACTTCATCGGAGTCTTTACTACAAGACTTTTTCAGATTGAATAATTTCAATCAAGTTAATAAAAAGCTAATTCAACAAGTATTCCATGAAGCCAATAGTAATCATTTCACGGTGCAGATAGGCAAGTCATGATCAAAAGTCCTTTACGCTATCCTGGCGGAAAATCTAGAGCGATTCCTCAGATCATAAAATTTTTACCTGCCAACTTCTCGGAGTGCCGAGAACCATTTGTAGGCGGTGGATCTTTATTTATTCATTTAAAACAAGCGTATCCAAAATTAAATATCTGGATAAATGATCTTAATCAAAATCTCTTTCTATTTTGGAAGTATTCTCAGTTGGAAATGTCCAAACTAGTTTTAGGAATCAACACGCTTAGAGATGAATATCAGAATGGGAAAGACTTATTTGAAATGCTCACTCAAATTAATACAGATAAAATGTCAGCAATCGACCGAGCCATTCGATTTTTTGTACTTAATCGGATTACTTTTTCAGGAACGGTGGAGTCTGGAGGGTACTCAGAGGGTGCTTTTCAAGGGAGATTTACTACTTCATCTATAGAAAGATTAGCGAAAATTCAATATCTATTGGAGGGTGTTAAAATCACTAATTTTGATTATGTTGAACTATTAAAAAAACCTGGAGAAGATGTTTTCATTTTTTTAGATCCACCTTATTACAGTGTTAGAAAATCTAAACTTTATGGAAAAAAGGGAGACTTGCATACATCCTTTGAACATGATAGATTTGCTCGACTTTTGAAGGAGTGTAACCATCAATGGTTAATTACCTATGATGACTGTCCAGAAATTAGGAAGCATTTTCAATTCGCAAATATTTATGAATGGGAGCTTCAATATGGCATGAATAACTATAAACAAGACCGGGCAGCCAAGGGGAAAGAGTTGTTTATCACAAATTACAAGGTTCATGAAGAAAATACTGCTGCTATTGCTCAGTTAACTCAGCAGCTAACTCTTGATTTTTGCGTGTAGTACGTTTTTACGGTGTTCTGCAATGATTCCCTCACGTCGTGTTTATGGGTTGCTGCTTTTAGGAACTGCGATCGCATTAGGAATTGCCACTGTGGGCAGTGACTTGATCAATCCGCGTTTTCTAGGATTTTCCATTGGGTTGACTCTGGGCTTTGATGCGGCGGTGCTGGGGTGGATGGTGGTGGATGGACTGACTGGCAAGACCAATCGAGTGACAGTGACGCGCGATCGCTTGGAGCGGCTTTCCATTGGGCGAGATAATCCAGTGCGGCTAACGGTGAAGTCAGGCAAACATCCCGCAGTGCTGCAAATTCGGGATTATGCGCCCCAGGAGTTTTCCACCTCTGAAGGGGTTTTGTCTTTGAACTTGCCTGCTGAGCAAACTCAAGTATTGACCTACACAGCGTTTCCGCCGAAACGGGGTGAATATCAATGGGGCGATATCCAGGTGCGACAGTTGGGGCGATGGGGCTTGGCTTGGCACGATTGGAAGATTTCACAAAGCCAGACGATCGCCGTTTATCCCGATTTGATTGGGCTGCGATCGCTCTCGATTCGGCTGACGCTGCAAACCACGGGCAGCATTCGGCAGGCGCGTCGGCACGGCATGGGCACCGAGTTTTCGGAACTGCGCGAATATGTCAGTGGCGACGACCCGCGCTTGATTGACTGGAAAGCAACGGCGCGACGTAGCCGAGTGGTGGTGCGGGTGCTGGAGCCAGAACAGGAACAAACCTTGATCGTGCTGCTGGATCGGGGACGGTTGATGACGGCACAGGTGAAAGGCTTGGCGCGGTTTGATTGGGGCTTGAATGCCACGTTGTCTTTAGTACTGGCAGGGTTGCAACGGGGCGATCTCGTTGGGGTGGGCGTATTCGATCGCCAAGTACACACCTGGATTCCACCAGAGCGGGGGCAAACCCAACTGCCCAAGATTCTAGAGCGGCTCAGCCCGATCCAGCCTGCATTGTTAGAACCCGATTATCTAGGCACCGTGAGCGCGATCGCCACCCGCCAAACCCGCCGCGCCCTCGTCGTGCTGATCACCGATGTGATCGACGAAATCGCTTCGGCTGAATTGCTGGCTGCCATGACCCGGCTGGCTCCGCGCCACCTCCCCTTTTGCGTCACCTTGCGCGATCCCCAAGTGGATATCAAGGCTCACAGCCCCGCCACCACTGTACCCGATGCCTATGCGCGTGCCGTCGCCCTAGATTTGTTGACCCAGCGGCAACTCGCCCTGGCAAAGCTGAAGCAAAAAGGTGTGCTGGTTTTGGATGCCCCCGTCGATCGCCTGAGTGAAGATTTGGTCGATCGCTACTTACAACTCAAAGCCCGCAATCAACTTTAAGAAAGACTTCCAAAATAAGTGCTGTCTTTATCGGACTCTGCTTGAATAAGCCGCTTTTTTTAGGGCACTCTGGTACAGGGGCACAAAGCGGGGGCAATCGACCATGAACCAGGGTGGCTTAGAACATAGACAAAAATCTAAGTGGAAGCGATGGATTCAAATCCTATTTGAAAATCCGGGTGACTCCGGTGCCGCAAGCTATGAACAATGGCAGCAGCAATTTTTGTTAAAGCGGTTGCAAATTGCCATTGGGCTATGGCTGCTGTATCACCTCAGTTTTCTTCCATTTGACCTATCTAGTGCGCTATTTGATCGCGATCGCTTCAACAATTTTTGGCTGACCGTTTCGGCGTATAGCTCGATTGGGCTGCTAATGTGCCTAGCGCTTTTGCAAACCCGCTGGGGACGGCGACATCTAGCCTTGATTTTTCTGGGCGTTGCTTGGAGCGTCCCTCTAACTTTTCACATTTTGTTGACGATGCGCGGTCAAATTGAAACCAACTACTACCTGTGGATGATGCCGTTCTTTGCCCTGGCTGCCGTCATTCCAGTCCGCTGGCGGCTACATTTGGCGGCTCAACTGGGCATCATTTTCTATTACGTGGGAGTGAATTTAGTGTTGGGTAATCGCATCACGGCAACCACAGGGACTACCGTTGACTTGCCCGAAGAAACTTATCTAACGCTGTTTTGGTTTTGTTTTGTCTGCAATCTGTCGGTGTTTATGTATGAGCGATTAGCGCGAACCGTGTTCAAAGCGCGTCAAGTTTTGATTGCTGAGCAAGCCAAATCGGAGCGACTGTTGCTCAACATTTTGCCCCAGTCGATCGCCGAACGGCTCAAACATCAGCCTGACAGCATTGCAGACAATTTTACGGAAGTAACGGTGCTATTTGCCGATATTGTTGGCTTTACTCAATTGTCTGCCCAAATGCCGCCGGAAGATTTGGTCAATCTGCTGAATCAGGTGTTTTCCTTGTTTGACCAACTCGCCGCCCAACATAACCTGGAAAAGATTAAAACAATTGGCGATGCCTATATGGTGGTGGCAGGGTTGCCAGAGGCGAAAGCCAATCATGCCGCCGCGATCGCCGACATGGCGCTCGAAATGCAGCAGTCTCTCACTGTGTTAAATCAGCAAATTGGATACACTCTCAGCATTCGAGTCGGCATTCATACTGGACCTGTTGTTGCCGGGGTGATTGGCTTGAAAAAATTTGCCTATGACCTCTGGGGCGATACCGTAAATACGGCGAGTCGGATGGAGGCGAGCGGCATCCCCGGCGAAATTCAAGTGACGCAAACAACTTACGATTGCCTTAAGGAAAACTATCGCTTTGAAGCACGCGGCATAATTCCCATTAAAGGAAAAGGCGACATGACGACCTATTTGCTGAAAGGGCGATCGCGGGTTCAAGCTGGAGGCTCACTCGATCAGCCGCTGAAGAGGGTTTAGGGGGTCGGGCTTCGGATATCATACTGTTTTGAGTTTTGAGCTTTGTAAGTCCTTCGGACTGGCTTTGCCAACGCTTAGCGTTGACCTAGGAGATGTTTTGAGTTTTGAGTTTTGAATGGTAGAAGCTTTACTCAGCTAAGGTTTCAAGCTCAGATCGATCGCATCCTCCGTTTAAATTGGTTTAATACGGAATTGAGTAGGGGAGTATCATTTAGCAAGATGAAAAAGGTACTCTGGCAATGCCTCGACCCCGCACTCAAATTAGCCCTCATCTAGACTACGCAGCTCTAACTCAACAGTATATTCAGTGCCAAGATGCTGGCGA
>JBGSWI010000059.1:0-18298 GCA_041752515.1 Leptolyngbyaceae cyanobacterium
CTCTGGGATTGACTAAGTTAAGCTCGTCAATTGGCGCTATGGTGCGGTTGAAAGGTTTAAGCATTGCCGCAAGGATAGTGAATTTTAAAGTCATTCGTGGAACCAAGAATCCCACTGGCTTCAGCCGTGGGAGTGTCAACAGCACTGTTCGCTATTGAAAACACCGGGTCCATCACAAAAGAGGAAAAAATGGCTGAAATTCAAACTCCTGTTCGTGCTTTTGACCACGTTGTTGGAAATCCAGTTGGCTTAGAGCATTCTGTAACAACTCCCATTATTGAAGGAATGAATCTCGCTTTAGCCAGCTTTCAAGCCCTTTACCTGCAATATCAAAAGCACCATTTTGTGGTTGAAGGTGCCGAGTTCTATTCTCTGCACGAATTCTTTGCTGAAAGCTATGGGCAAGCGCAAGGCTATGTTCACAAAATTGGTGAGCGCTTAAATGGTTTGGGGGGCGTTCCGGTGGCTAGTTTTGCTAAGCTGGCTGAGTTGTGCTGCTTCACACCAGAACCAGACGGCGAATATGCTTGCCGCCCTATGGTAGAACACGATTTGCAAGCGGAACAAGCGGTGATCGATCTGTTGCGTCGGCAAGCTGCACAGGCAGAAAGTTTGGGCGATCGCGCAACTCGTTTGCTATATGAACAAATGCTGTTAGAAACCGAAGATCGGGCTTTTCATCTGGCGCATTTCTTGGCTAAAGATAGTCTGACCTTTGCCTACGTCGTTACCAATAATTGATTTTGAATTCAAGATTGAGTAGTTTAAATGACCTAGTGACTTAATCCCTTTTCACTAAAATTTCAATGCTAAGGTGTCTGAAAGGCACCTTTTTTAGTGGCTTTGCTGTAGCTACTTTTACAGAGTTTTGTAAGATGGAAGCATAAGATTTACTGAGTTAAGCCGCTTGAATCCTTTGATTGACTTGTCCTGTCTATCTATTTATGTTCTGATTTTTCATGGCAGTTCCGATGAGCGATCGCGCTTAGCCTCCGAAGCGTTGACCCGTCGGTTTCGCGGTCGCGTAGCGCATCTTTTTCAAGATCCACCTCTTGTTTACGCGGCGTACTTAGAATGTCATCTGCTGCCGTTACACCAACAAATTGAGCAGATTGTTCAGATCAGTCAAGCCAAAGACCCAGCCCAAAAGATGTCTCTACGGCTATTGCCAGTTTTTTTGCTGGCTGGCGTGCATTTGCTAGACGATATTCCTGCTGAAATTGCTCAGGCTCAACGAGTAATAGGAGACAAGGTGACAGTCAATGTTACGGCTCATTTGGGTTCTCATTCAGGTTTACGGCAACTGCTTCACGATCGCATCTCCCCCCTGCCCATGGAAGCTTGGATTTTGCTCGCCCATGGCAGTCGTCGCCCCAAGGCTAATCAACCGATCGCCACCCTTGCTGATGATATCGGTGCCACTGTTGCCTACTGGTCAACGTCACCTAAATTAGAATCCTGCCTCTCAGAATGGGTGCATTCGGGCTGCAAAACCATTGGCATTTTGCCTTATTTCTTGTTTCACGGCGGCATCACCGACGCGATCGCTCAATTCATCACCCAATTTTCTCAACAGCATTCCACTCTCAAAATCACCCTCGCCGAACCGCTTGATGCCAGCCTCAAACTGGTTGATCTACTCGTCGATCTAGCCCACTCATGACAAGTGCAGAATGCGAACAATCAACCCTCAAAAATCGCGTCTTGATCACTGTTTTTAGGCGTGCATCCCTAATTCCGTTCGGCTTAGCGCTCAGCCGAAGCCTGACCTTACACCCTTTTTCTCTTCTATGAATCAATTCGGCAAAGTCTATCTTGTTGGCGCTGGACCTGGCGATCCCGGCTTAATGACTCTCAAAGGCAAAGCTCTTTTAGAGTGCGCCGATGTCGTAGTTTATGATGCTTTGGTCAGTCCCCAAGTTTTGGCGATGATTAATCCGAACGCTGAGCAGATTAATGCTGGAAAGCGAAAAGGAATGCATTCTTTGGTGCAAGAAGACATCACTCAACTATTGGTCACTAAGGCACAGTCCGGCGGTTGCATTGTGCGCCTCAAGGGGGGCGATCCATTCATCTTTGGGCGGGGTGGCGAGGAGATGGAAGAATTGGTGGCAGCCGGAGTTCCTGTGGAGGTGGTGCCGGGAATCACCTCTGGAATTGCCGCCTCTGCTTATGCAGGCATTCCCCTGACTCATCGTCACTACAGTTCTTCGGTGACTTTTGTGACTGGGCATGAAGGTGCCGGAAAATATCGTCCGGCGGTCAATTGGCACGCGATCGCCCATGGTTCCGAAACGATCGTGATCTATATGGGTATCCATAATCTGCCCTACATCATTGAGCAACTGTTGACGGCAGGTTTAAACCACACCACCCCCATTGCTTTAATTCGCTGGGGCACCCGCCCAGAGCAAGAAGAACTCAGGGGCACCCTAGCGACTATTGTGCAGCAGGTAGAAGCAACAGGATTTTCGGCTCCCGCGATCGCGGTTATTGGGCAAGTCGTCCATCTCCACGCGATTTTGGCAGATTGTAGACCGCCCCACACTGGTTAGTTTGCTAAAGAGTTAGTTTGCAAGGTCGATTAGTTCTTCTTCAGCGGGGTCAAATGCGCGCCAGCCGGTCGCTTGACAGATTGAGCGGATCACTCCCATCACGACCGCATCATCCCCCGTGTAAACATCCAACCCCAACATCAAAATGGGTTCATCGTCTGGAATGTAAAACTCTAAGTGACACTGTTCGCCAACAACGCCGCCCCGATCAGGATGGGTTGGATTGACCGGAAACTTCCAATCTGGACAGGTTTTGGACAATACAGATAAAACTTCTGATCTGCGTCCTAGAGGAAGCATATCCGCATTAGTAACCCCTTCAAACGAGGTAATAGTCTGAGAAATGTTGATAAGATCGATTTGCCGAGTCATGGATCACAGTGATGAGCGTTTGTTCAGAGCCGAGGACATTGATTTAGCGTAGTTGATCTAGTAGGTAAAGCCTTAGAAGTCAGATTGACTGGCAATTGGAGTGATCCCCAACCCTAGAAAGTTTCTAATCTGAGTGTAAGATTAATCCTACCCACTCACGCTGTAAGTTTTCTAACTTAATTTCTACTAAAAATTTCATCTAAAATGACTGTCCCTGAATGAGTGTATCTGGTTAGCGAAGAAGTTGCCCGCACAAATTGAATTACAAGTTGAGGAAGAAGAAGCTGGGGAACGGCTCGATGCGTTTCTAGCAGAGCAGTTGGTCGATTTGTCGCGATCGCGTGTACAAAAACTTATTGTTCAGCAACAGGTGATTCTCAATAATCAAGTTTGTCTCTCCAAAAAAGAATTGGTGCAGACCGGCGATCGCATTCATCTCACTATTCCCGATGCCGAACCGCTCAATCTTCAGCCAGAAAATATTCCCCTAGATATTTTATATGAAGATGCCGAACTGCTGATTGTGAATAAATCGGCGGGGTTAGTGGTGCATCCAGCGCCCGGACATTCAAGCGGCACCCTAGTCAATGCCCTGCTGTGGCATTGCCGCACAGACGGCATCAGCACTCTATCGGGCATTGGCGGCATTCAGCGCCCAGGAATTGTGCATCGGCTGGACAAAGACACCACCGGTGCGATCGCCGTTGCCAAAAGCGATCGCGCTCATGTTCACTTGCAGCAGCAATTTCAGCAAAAAACGGCACGGCGAGACTATTTAGGCATCGTCTACGGTGCGCCTAAAACGGAAAGCGGTACGGTGAATGCACCGATTGGGCGGAGTTCTAGCGATCGCCAAAAAATGGCGATTGTGGCAGAAACCGATGGCGGACGAGCCGCAATTACGCACTGGCAGGTGAAGGAACGGATTGGTAACTACACGCTGATTAACTTTGAGTTAGAAACGGGGCGAACTCACCAAATCCGGATGCATACTGCTCATGTCGGGCATCCCATAGTCGGTGATCCCGTTTACGGATCAGGGCGTTCGGTGGGAGTTAATTTGCCGGGTCAGGCGCTCCATGCTTGGCGATTGCGGCTGCGACATCCTGTGTCCGGCGAGTGGATAGAAGCGATCGCCCCGGTTCCGGCTGCTTTCACAACGCTGTTAGAAGTGCTGCGAAAGCGCCAGTGAGTATGGATGTGCAGCAGTGCCCAGTGAAGAAAAGAACGTTGATGTTGAAGGACTGACCTGCAA
This sequence comes from Leptolyngbyaceae cyanobacterium, assembly GCA_041752515.1. Lineage (GTDB taxonomy): Bacteria > Cyanobacteriota > Cyanobacteriia > Leptolyngbyales > Leptolyngbyaceae > ULC077BIN1. Next base: position 4,183 of record JBGSWI010000059.1, read on the forward strand.
GTTTTATTCTCAGAATATAAGTCGTTGAGTGGTGTGTCCCTGTGAATCAGTTGGCTTCCTCCCCATCCGAGCAAATTCTGGCAGCGATCGCGCGGCTGCGGTGCCTCAGTCAGGTCAGCATTCAACCGGGCTGGCAATATTGGGATCAAGATCTGCCCATTAGCGAAGCCACCTATCCTGACACTTGGGCAGATTGGGCAATCAGCGAAGTCAATGCCAAAGATCATCACCCTTGGAAAATTGGGCAAACGGTGCGCTGGTTTGGTCGGATAGTGCAGGTTCCGGCTGATTTGAACGGGTACTCGCTAGATGGAATGTGTTTACGGCTGGCGCTGCTGTGGTGGGCAACAGAGGCACAAGTCTACGTTGATGGTGAATTAGTGCAGTCAGGAGATTTGTTTGACTGTGCGCCCCGACTGCTGCTGAGTGACCGCGTGAAAGCGGGTGATGCATTTGCGATCGCCCTGCGTCTCGTCAGCCCCAGCCACGAAGATGGGGCGCTGATGAAATCTGTCTGCCACTACGAAACATTCAACTCCGATCAGTTCCCTGAGCCTGCCTTTGTCGCCAACGAACTCGCCGTTCTGCACAGCTTCCTCAAACAATTCCAACCCGAAAAGCTAGATGTTCTGAGTGATGCCATTGCTCAAATCGATTGGGCTTCCCTAACTTCATCCTCCTCCATCCCTCTACTCCAAACCCTCCGCCACAACCTTCTCCCCCTCGCAGAACCGATCAAACAACGCCACATTACCCTCGTGGGGCACGCTCACCTAGATATGGCGTGGCTGTGGACGGTGGCAGAAACCTGGGAAGCCGCAGAGCGCACTTTTCGCTCCGTTCTCAACTTGCAACAAGAGTTTCCCGAACTGACCTTTGCCCATACCACGCCTGCTTTATATGAATGGATGGAACAGAATCGTCCCGATTTATTTGCTCAAATTCAAGCACAGGTCAAAGCTGGAACTTGGGAAATTGTCGCCGGATTTTGGATCGAGCCAGAGTTGAACCTAATCAGCGGCGAGTCGATCGCCCGCCAAATTCTCTACGGACAGCGCTATATCCAAGAAAAGTTTGGGCAAACCTGCGAGATCGCTTGGGTGCCCGACACCTTCGGCTTCACCTGGCAGTTGCCCCAACTCTTAAAACAGGGCAGCGTAGAGTATTTCGTCACCCAAAAGCTGCGCTGGAACGACACCACAAAGTTTCCCCACGAAGTTTTTCAGTGGCAAGCACCCGACGGCACACAGATTTTTAGCCTAATGTCTGCCCCCATTGGTGAAGCGATCGACCCGGTGAAAATGGCAACCTTCGCCTGGGAACTGGAGCAAAAAACCGGCTTGCAAACTACTCTTTGGCTCCCCGGTGTGGGCGATCACGGTGGTGGACCCACCCGCGATATGCTGGAAGTCGCCCGACGTTGGCAGCGATCGCCCTTCTTCCCCCAGATGGAATTTGGCACTGTATTGAAGTATTTAGAAGGAGTTAGGGAACAGGGAATAGGGAACATTGAACATGAACCGGGAACCAAAACTCAAAACTCAAAAGCGCAAAGCGCCGCTGACGCTAACAAAACTCAAAACTCTTTGAATTCCCTTCCCATCTGGAACTCCGATCTCTATCTGGAATTTCATCGCGGCTGCTACACCACTCACGCGGATCAGAAACAGGAGAATCGTTCCGCCGAGAATCTGTTGTATGAAGCCGAGTTGTGGTCATCCCTGGCAGCGATCGCATTAGGAACGCCCTATCCTAAACAGCAATTAGAGGAGACTTGGAAAAAGGTTTTATTCAATCAATTTCATGATGTTTTGCCTGGATCATCGATTACTCAAGTGTTTGCTGATGCGAATGAGGTTTGGGAAGATGTTCAGCGGACTGATTTATTTCCTATGCTTATTGACATATCAAACGATATCGCAGGTTGCATTGCTCCACCCCAACCACCTCCTTATCCTGGTGCCAAATTATTGGTCGTATTCAACGCCCTAAGTTGGGAACGTACCCAGATCGCCAGAATAGGTTTATTCATGCCCCCTTATAAACATAAATACTGGCAAGTCTGCGATTTAGAAGGGCAGATTGTTCCTATTCAAAATTCATCAAGGAACGGGCGCAGTGACAGCATTTCGTTCCTAGCTGAAAAAGTTCCGCCTCATGGTTATCGCTCTTACTGGATTTATGAAATTGAGCCGATCTCAGCAGATTTTGATCGTGAGTCCTATGTACTAGAAAACGAGCATTTGCATATCACTGTTGATTCAACTACAGGGGATTTAGCCAGCCTGTACGACAAGCAAAATCAGCGAGAAGCATTAAGCAGTGCTGGCAATCAGTTGCGGGCATTTGAAGACAGGGGGCAGTATTGGGATGCCTGGAATATTGATCCAAATTACGAGAACTATCCTTTACCACCGACCGAGTTACAAGAAATCAGGTGGTTGGAAAAGAGTCCAGTGAGATCGTGCTTACAAGTTACTCGCAAACTCAACCAATCCACTTTCAAGCAAATTTACATTTTAGAAACGGGTTCACCAATCCTCAAAATCAAAACGGAAGTGGATTGGCAAGAGCGGCACGTTCTTGTTAAAGCCGCTTTTCCGCTTAACTTAGAAGCTGACTTTGCCACTTACGAAATTCCCTGTGGAGCGATTCAACGCACTACCAAGCCTCAAACCGATGCAGAGAAAGCACAGTGGGAAGTTCCGGCAATGCGCTGGGCAGACTTGAGCGATGGAAATCATGGCGTGAGCTTATTAAACAGTTGTAAGTACGGCTACGATGCTCAGACCAATCAGCTTCGACTCACTTTGCTGCGCGGCTCCGAGTGGCCCGACCCAGAAGCCGACAAAGGATGGCACAACTTCACCTACGCGATTTATCCCCATGCAGGTGATTGGAAGCAGGCGCAAACCGTGCGACGCGGCTACGAGTTAAATATGCCGTTGCAAGTCGTTGAACTCAGCGCAGATCAAATATCTCAAGCTGGAATGCTTCCACCCGTGGGGTCGCTGCTCGATTTGGGCGCGGAAAATCTAGTGCTGATGGCGTTCAAGCGATCGGAAGATACGCCCGATGAGTGGATTTTACGCTGCTATGAGTGCCATGGAGAGGAGGCGCAGTTAAATCTGAGTAGTGATTTGAATCTGAGGATTGAGACGGCGGTGGATTTGTTGGAGCAGCCAATTGGCGAACCCATACCAAAGGGGCAACCGATCGCCGTTCGCCCCTGGGAAATAGTGAGTTTTAAGTTGAAGCGCGATCGCGACTAATCTTCGTGGTCTTCAAATGGATCATCCAAGCTTTTTGCTGGGGGACCAAACGCTGTGTAGATGGCATATCCAGTCAAACCCACTAGGGCAGCACAGATGGAAATGTTAAGAGCTATTGCAGGTTCCATTAGCGTTAAAATTATGAGTACACAGCTATCGTATAATGTAACGAACATTTACAACTTCTGTCGAGATTCTCATAAGGTGACCATGGCACAGCGGACTCGGTTAGGCGATATCCTTAAGCCCTTAAATTCTGAATACGGTAAGGTCGTTCCTGGTTGGGGAACAACCTTGCTAATGGGAGTTTTTATGGCTTTGTTTCTAGTGTTTTTGCTGATCATTTTGCAAATCTACAATTCCTCGATTATTTTGGATGGGTTTTCGGTGGATTGGTAAACCCAACGATTAAGTGCTTTAAGGGCAGTTTTATCTCTACCGCATTGCGCCCCGGCTCTTCGGGGCTTTTTTATGGGCGAAAGTCTGCGTCTCCACCAGTGGGGCGTGGCTGAATGGCGGTTTCAGAATTTATAGACTGATTCAGCAACGCCAAAGAAAACTCATAGCGCCCTCTACCCGATTGTTTTGCTCGGTACATGGCGTTGTCTGCTTCTTTTAATAGAGTTTCCAGATCAGAGGCTTGGTTGGGATAAAGGCTAATTCCCACACTGCTTGTAATAGAAATGAGATGCCCATTTAGCTCAAAGGGTTTGGCTAGCGTAGTGAGCAGTTTGGTTGCCACTCTCGTAGCATCTTGGGCAGTAGGAATTCCGGGGAGGATCACAGTAAACTCATCGCCACCGAGTCGAGCAACGGTGTCACTGCCCCGCAAACAGCCTGTCAGGCGGCGGGCTACCGCTTTCAGCAACAGATCACCAATGTCGTGTCCTTGGGTGTCGTTGATTTGCTTAAAACCATCTAAATCCAGAAAAAGCAAGGCAATCAGTTGGTCTTGTTCTCTTGCCCAGGCGATCGCCTGTTCCAGTCGTTCGTGAAACAGCTTGCGATTGGGTAAACCGGTCAGAGGATCGTGGTGGGCAACATGATTCAGTTGGGTTGCAGAGCGCTGAAGTTCAGCATTGGAGCGCACAAGCTCAGCGGCAGTGCGTTTGAGTTCATCTTCCATCCGTTTACGCTCGGTAATATCTCGAATGATGCCGACCAAAAACCGATTTCCTGCTGCGTCTTTATGGAGCGATCGCTTGGTTTCGATGTGGTGGGTAAAGCCGTTGCAATCGGTAAAAGTTTCTTCATTGTGGCATTCTTGCTCGGTTCGGAACACCGTATCATCTTGCTGCCGAAAAATATCGGCTTCAGCCTCTGGAAAAATATCGTAATCCGACTGCTCGACTAGCTCCGTCAGCGGATATCCGACGAGCTTCGAGAATGCTTCGTCTAGCACAATCCACTGGTAGTTTCGGTCTTTTACAAAAATCGGATCGGGAATGGTGTTGATGATAGTATTCAGAAATTCTTTTGAGCGCCGTAGCTCTTCTTGTACGCGAGCCGTATGGGCGATGATCGCGATCGCCGATGCGGTTAGCGTCATCAGCGGTGGCACGACTGGAATCCACCAGCCCATCAGCAGGGAGCCATAGGCAACTAGCCCTAACCCCGTTCCAGCGATCGCAATTCCTAAAGCAGAGAGGCGGGGCGATCGCAGTTGCCAGCTAATTCCTGCGCCCACTCCTGCCCATGTGAGAATCCAGAGCCATTCCAGAGGGTCAGTCCATACATTGATCAACGTCCGCCCCTCTTGTGCCGCGCCAATAATTTGACTAATTAAGTTGGCGTGAAATTCTACGCCTGCAATGGGGCGGGATGCCCCAATTAACTGGCTGCTATAGGAGGTGAAAACAAAGTCATTGACACTAACAGCGGTGTAGCCTATTAATACAATGCGATCGCGAAAGAGATCGGGCGACACATTACCAGCGAGTACGTCTGAAACCGAAACTTGACGAAAGCTATTCGCAGATCCACGAGGATTGAGCAAAATCTGATAGCCACCATTATCAGACAAAACATAAGCTCCATCGTGAGGCGCATACCGTCGAAAAATTGCCCGACCTAATTGCAAGTTGCCCGACTGATCAGCAGCAGTCTCCGGTTGAATACCCTGCATTTTCAAATACTTAAGCGCCAACGCCAGCGCAAAACTTTGACCCGCCGGACGCTGCGCCTCTGGTTTCCAATACAGCAAGCCGCGACGCACTTTGTCATCTTGATCATGCACCAAGTTGTTAAACCCAAATTGATTCAGCCGTTTCAGCAGAGGCGGGGCTGGAACTTCTGAATTGTCTTGATCGGCGATATAGGTGATGCCAATGAGATTAGGATTTTGCCGATAGGCTTGCAGTAACGCTGGGTGTCCGGGTTCAATGGGCAAATCTCGATAAACATCTAAGCCGATCGCGCGCGATCCGGCGGTTCGCAAGATTTGCAGTAGCTCAGCTAGTTGAGCATCGGGGACGGGATATTTGCCCATTCGACGCAGATCTGCATCGTCAATGGTCACAATCACAATGCGCTCGTCCCTCTGCTCAGGGGGGCGTAGGCGAATCATATGATCGTAGGCTGCAAGTTCCCATCCTTGGAGCACTCCAATTAAACGCACTGCAATCACACCGCTGCTCACGCCCAAAGCGGTTAGGATGACGCGATACTGTTTTCGGGTGGCTTTGTGGAGACGCTGCAAAATGTCTCGATATTTGCTGAACGTCATCGGATATTTCAGCCTATAAAGAACTTGACAATAGCCTATAAAAACGGTGGAGATGCCACATTGATGAGACTGCAATGTAACAGTTATAGGATGCCCTATTTGGGGATAGCCGTAACCCGTAAGCAGGGATGGTTTATCAACTCATCATGATGCACTCATCGCGATCGCACACCAATCCAAACGCAATGCGATCGTCCTTTCACTTTCGAGCTTCACAAAACACACTGCCGCATTTCTAGCCGAAATAATCTGGTGATGTCAACTGTGAGATCGGGATAGTCTCGCGATCGCCCTTTTTGGGTTTCTATTTCTAATCGCGATCGTCTCTTCTGTTTCAGTTCCAAAAACTTAACTTAGCCACATAGTAGAAACTACCTTATAAGTTGCTAAAAACTTAAAAACTTCCTTCTAAAACGGTATTGCTTTTATGTAAAGGATGAAGAAAAAGGTGTCATCTGCTCCCGTTGCAGTTTCTCTCGAATCTGCTGATTGTAGTGATGAATAAAGTTCCAAATCGCTCCAATATGATTGTCAAACTTCTTTGAGAACGATAGGCTCTGTCGGACTAAGCGCGAGATCCGTTGACGCAAAGTGTTATTCAATCGCTCAATATAGCTGGTTAAACCAGACTCCTTACCCACTGCGAAATGTCGTTTACTCGGTAACACACCAGCATAGGCTTCCCAATGGTCGGTGTAGAGGCGGGCATATTGCCGATAGCGGCGAGGCAGAGAATCCCACAATGCTGGTGCCGATTGTGCAGAACGATCGCGGACAGGACACCCGATGATTTCGCGGGTACTCACATCTATGGCTAACCACACCCCTTGTTTGTTATACCAATTTAAATGGTGTCAATGCACTATCTGTCATTGACACCATTTAAATTGGTATGAGATCCACGACTAGACTATGACTCATTTTCCTCTATCCTTTATAGAATAGCACTGCCGACATTTGAACAAATCCCGCCAAACCTGCCTACAGCAGTCCGCGATAGCGAATAAAAATCAGCACCGCTGCCCATGATCCCAGGGTGACCTTCACTGCCACCAAAATGTTCAGAATCGGCAAAATTCCGCCACTGACGAAATCGCCCAGTTGACCCTGAGGTAATTCATAACCCGCTAGCGTCACCACAGACAAAAGGATGAACACCAGCACAGAAACTTTTTCCCAAGCTGCCGCACGCCAGCGATCGTAAATTTCCTGCATCCACTCCGGCGAGGACGTAATTGCCACTAGCCCGATCGCCGTACCGCCTGCCGCCCCTGCCGCAAATCCACCGCCGGGGCTGAGATGCCCCCGAATTGCCAATTCGATCCCCACCAGTGCCGCGATCGTGGCACCAAACCGCGCCAGCACGATCGACCCCTGATCAGTGAAGCGGTAGATCGCGCAGGACGGGCGCTCGTTTGCTAACAGAAACTTTGCCCCCATGATGGCGATCGTAAACACGACTACTTCCAAAATCGTGTCATACAATCGATTGCGGAAAATAATGCCCGACACCGCATTGGAGACACCAGAATCTTGGGCTATGGCTTCGACGATCGTCTGTAATTCTGGAGCCGGATTGGGAATCAGCAGCATTTTCACAAACAACGCGATTCCGGCAGCCCCATAAATCCATGTCCAAGAGAGTTTTTTCATAGGTGCATCTCCTCAAAATCCGGCGCTTTGTCGTCGTTGGCAGGCAGGAGAAGCGATTCATCCTCTGCAACATTGACATAAATCAACCCAATCAAAGGGGTAGACAGTTCAGCCTCTAGAATCTCGTAGAGTCGCGGAACTCGCACTTTGAGGTGCTCAGGCGATGCTTGGCTGTCAGGATGCGGTTTGACAGGTTGATGCACTATCGATCGCCCTTCATACATTCCATGAATGTCTCGATCGCAAAATGCCCGTTCCAAAGATTGAGGATTTGCAAATGGCACCAATTCGAGCCGTAAGTACCGTTTTTTCAACACACAACGCAGTTCAGCCACCCATTCACTCAGCGTCACATCGCCTGACGGGTCTGCATCGTGTTCCAGAATGCCCAAGCGCATCACCAGAGACGATCGCACCGCGATCGCGTATAGAGTAATTGCCAGCGTCGTGCCCACCAACGCTTCCGTCAATGCCACATCCGCTGCCCCAAACACGGCATAAATCATCGCTGCGATCGCGCCCAAAATACCGCGCATCACCAGCGCTTGGTAGGGATCATCCTGAAGCACGACCAGCCCCGCCGCCAAGGGCAACAACGCCATAATCAGGTAAAGGTAAGTGTCAGTCATCCGCCCCTCCTTGGCTAGAGCAATAAGCCAACACATAGCCCAGCATAGTGTTCCAAATCGCCAAGGACATGATCGCCAGAATCAGCCAGGGCATCGCATCAGGGATTTTCAGCAACAACCCAAACACAATTAACATTGCGCCGAGGGTATCCGCAACGGATAGTCCGTGCAGTTTGTAAAGCACCGATCGCCCCCCCAACAAATAAGCGGTTCCCCAAAACATGAAGATCAGCCCAACACCAATGCAAATGGAACTTAAAACATCAATCATCATCTCAGTCATTAGAGTAATTCATGCGTTTGAGAATGTGTGCTAGCAGCATCAACCCTGCATTGCCCACACTTAGAATAATCACCCCCGCCACTGCCACCATCCGATCATCCCGCAGAACAGAAACCACCAGAATGATTACTGCCGTTTTCGTTGCCACACTGGTCAACGCCAGCATCGTTTGCCAAATGTCTTCGTTGCGCCATGCAGCATAGAGCGGCATCAACAGTGCCAGCAGCAGGGCAAACAGAACGATTGTCAAATTCATGCTTCTTTCCTTCGCCGCACCAACTGATGCACTTCATACCACCCTTCTTTGTGATGTCTGACCACAATGGTTTTCGGCGTGAAGGTAATCAGGAAAATATCGAGAAAAATCAGTCCGGGCGATCGACGACGGGGAACGCGCTTCCTCACCATTTCCTCCTCTAGATGGGGACGAAACAGCAATTCAATGGCTTCTATGTAGGCTTGGGGAATCGCCTTCAAAATACTGACCCCGCTCCGTAGCCACTCTTTCCAGGAATCACAAGAAGTCGCACGACCAGGCAACAAAAATGCAATACAGACTCCAATGAGAATATTTGCCAGACTAAAGTTAGCAGTCAGCAAAAACCAGAGTGTCAATCGTAAAATGAGTTGCCCAATCATATTGCAAACACCGCCCAAAACAGAAATATTAACATCAAACTCATCATCCCCATTAGATGCTCAAACTGTTCTAATAGGCGAGGCAGTTTGACTGAAATTCGACGAAAGATAAGAAAGTATGTCACCCAACCCACCGCGATCGTTGCCAGCGGTTTAATGATATTCGCGATCGTGTAAGCCTCGATATAGAACAGGTTTGCCGCCACCAATCCGCCAATCAATATCCCGATCGCCCACCAAAAACCAGTCTTGACCTTGCTCTTATCCACCGCTCCATCGCTCTGATGGGGCAGAAAAATCAGCTTGGCAAAAGAAATCGCCGTACCCAACGCCGCCAGGTTCATCCCAAACACCTGCCAGGGTGCCAAATTTTCCATCGTCAGCGCCTTTGCCCCAAACCCAGACAGCATCGGAAAGCCAGAGATCGAAAAACTTGCCGCCACCAGCGCTATCCAAACCGGAGTGGCGATCGGCATCTGTTGCAATTCCTTTAGGTTGCGGCTAGGTAAAGTGCCAACCGTCAAAAACAATGCCGCTTTCACTAAGCCATGCGCCAGAGCATAAAAACCACCCACCTCTGGAGCCGCCAGAATAAACCCCAACTGGGAAATCGTATGAAACGCCAGCATTCGCTTCGCATCCTTCTCAAACACGGCATAGAACACACCCAACACCGCCGTTGCCACGCCCAGCGCCCGAATGATCGGATCAAGCTCACTCACGAGCAGCGCACATCTCACCAACGGCAATACTCCCGCCTTGACCACAAACCCCGACATCATTGCCGATACCGGACTATCTGATTCCGCGTGGGTGATGGGCAGCCACAAGCCCGACACAAAAATGCCCCCTTTGACCAACAAACCCAGGAAAATCAACGCTAGGGCTTCTGGTGGCGCTTCTCGCACTCCCGCAAAACCAAATGAGTGGCTCGCCTGATACACCAACGCCGCACCTACCAAGTAGAACAGCATCGCCACATTGCTAACAAAGAGGTAGCGCAACCCGACCCAAATCGTGCGATCGCTGCGAGGATAGGCAATCAGCAGAAACGATGCAATACTCAAAACTTCCAACGCCACATACAAGCTGATGAAATCAATACAGGCAAATGCCGCATTTACACTGCCATGCAGAATGAGGGTCTGGGCATAAAAAAAGGCTGATTTGCCCGTCTGCCAACAGTAGAAGAGAACCGCAACCGTAACCAGCGCATTAGTCAGAATAAAATAGCCAGTCAGCGAGTCAAGAAATAACGTGACTCCAAAGTGATCCAGCAACGTCAGTTCAATCGGTTGCGGCTGGAAAATAACCCCCATCGCATAGGCAACAGAAGCCAGTGCCGTCCCCATCGCCAAAACTCGATCGAGCTTGGGAATGAGATAGATAACAAAGCCGATGAAAAAGGGCAATGCAATCCAGGCGATCGTCAGCGTAGTCATGGCGTGGTGCTCTGTTCAATCACATCGGTTTCTAAAGTGGGATGGTTCCGCGATAGTTTCATCACCCCCACTAGCATCAACGCCTGAATTGAGAAGCCAATCACGATCGCCGTCAGAATCACCGCTTGGGGCACTGGATCGGCATAGGCAACCCGACCAGTCGCCTCTGTCTCACCGAGCAGAATTGGTGTAAACAGTCCACTCCGCGCCGAAATCAAGACGTAGTAGGCAATTACGCCGGTACTCATAACATCCATCGCAACAATTTTCATCACCAGGCTGCGCTTCAGGACGATGCCAAAGAATCCAAATAAAACAGTTGCAAAGACACACGCTTCTAGCATAGGAGTTTCCTACCATTGAAGGAGAAGATCACACATTCATTTTGTAGAGGCACTGGACGCACTGCCTACGAATGCCTTCTCTACAGGCTCAATTAGATCTATAGAGCAAAAACAATGAATAAACTAAATTCTATAGCCTAACTATAATATTTAATTCTCTACCCTCTGACGAGTCCCTAAACGATAGAGATTCAGCGTCTTGATTAATCGAATGTCTCTATAGTCCCTACTTGCTCCTACTTGCTCCTACTTGCTAGAAAACTCAGTGATGGATAATACCCCAATATAGATACAGATAAACCATTGTGGATACAGCGATAACCTGCGCGAGAAACAACCCTTTCGGGCATTCGCTCAGCCCGCAGAGGATCAGCCTTTATTTGCCATTGCTCTAGACTTCAAAACTATAGATTGGTTACGCGATGGGCGACTTTCCTGAAGCAATGCAAAGACAGCCCTTTCCCGATGGGAGAGGAAACCGGAATCCCTGAAATCTTCTCTCCATCGGGTGAGGGGTTTGGGGTGAGGGCGGCTAGTTGCCCATCGCGTAAGATGGGTTGCTAAAGGGTAATGCCTTCCCAATCCCCGATCGCGCTAGTAGCTTGAACCAAATGCATTCCTGCCTCTGCAAATCGTTGGTAAGCCGCATCAGCCTGCTCAGTAAAATCAATCACGCCGGGAACGACTACGGGCGAGGTGCAATCTTCCAGCAAATACACTTTGCTAGCGAGAGCCGGATCAAACCCCTGAATTTCGGTGAGCAAATCCGCGATCGTCCAAGCAACGCAGTGACTTTTCGCCTGCCCCGCCACGATTACTACATCAAACTCCAGCAAGGTTTGGATTAAGGACGTATTTTTTTGCGCCAAAAGGCTGCCTTCCATGCTCTCCATCACTTCTGGACGCAAGACGGAATAATTTTCGGTGAGAGGATGACTACCCTTCAGTTCAAATTGGGTTTGGCTGCTGCGGGCGATCGCGTGAAAAAACATGGCTTCCTCTACCGCCGAGACGATCGCGTGTCCAATGCCGCCCAACATGGAATGATAGGGCCACACCGTCAGGGGATATTTGCCTGCATCAGTCAGTTGTTTGGTGTAGTGCAGAGCATGACGATGCAATGCATCTAGATTGCCCTGGGCGAGGCTGGGGGCGATCGCGGGATTGACTCGCCAAACACCCTGCTGCACCTCTTCATAGGTGATCATTGTCGCTGCCGGAATTGGATGCTCCCCCGCTGCATTCACCCAAAAGATCGGATGAAAAATCTGCATTGCCGTATGAGTATCCATCGTCGGTATGATTTGAGTAATCACGCCCAAGTTGCGATAGATAAACTCACATAGCCGTCTGCTGTCATCTACCGCGCCCATGCCCGACTGTCCACCGACAAATAGCTCAAAATCGGGAATACAAAAGGTGTTTTGCACATCGATCGCTAGCAGGCAAATCCGCGTGTTGTCCGCTGCCGCAGGCTGAAGACTGTGCTGCTGTGCCCACCGTGCCGCCTGAGCCGCGAGATCGCCATAGGGCACCCGCCAAACCTCTTTCACAGTCTGCGGATCAAAGTGCGGTGGAATGGGCAATAGAGCGCGAGTCATGCGGCAACTCCAGTACACTAAATGGATTGATTATCAGTCATTGTAGTCATTTTTAGTGAAAACTACCATAATTGGTTTTCATGGCAGCTTTGATTAAGTGGAATGATGAGCTATGTTGCCGAGTGAATTATTAATCCATCGATATAGCGGCGAAACCGTGGTGCCAAAGCGGTTGGCGATCAATCCGGCAAATTTGGCGATCGCAACGGAGTTGATCCACCAGTTTCAGGCGGCAAAAGGCGGCACCAGAGGTGAACTCAATCGCCAATTGCTCGAACTTGAAGGCGAAGATACGGACTATCGGATTAAACGCGGCTTAGCGCATTTGTTGAATGCCGATGCCTTCAGCACCTTTGAAACCGTCAGTCCGCTTGATCCGGCTACTTTGCGACAACGGGTATTTGCGATCGCCGCTCAAACTCCGGCTAGCGCGATCGCCACCACCGCCACTCTGCAACGCCTCGCCGATGCCCTTACCCAAGAACTGGGTCACGAAGTTTTGACCCACCAGATTCAAACAGGGCTGTATGCCGATTTGTCTGACAATCAAATTCTGACCCACTTTGAACCTCCGACCCCAGAAGCATTGCTGCATCGCTACAACCTCTCTCAAGCTCAGGGCATTTTTTATCGCGCCAGTCACATCACCTTGAATGCCCATCGCAATGATCCGGGTGAATATAAACTGCTGTTTCGCTACCTCAAATTATTTGGACTGATGACCTACATTGAGGGCGACGCAGATCACGGCTTTACCCTCACTATTGATGGTCCCACCAGCTTATTTAAACCCAGCACTCGCTACGGTTTGAAGCTGGCAATGATGCTGCCTGCACTGCTCCATATAACCAAGTGGAACCTGACCGCCACCTTACAACAAAAAGATTCCTATTCTGGCAAGACCCGACAGGGGCGCTTTAGCCTGGATTCAACCTGTGGCTTGGTCACTCACTATCCCCCCGGCAAACCCTACGACAGTATGCTGGAGGCGGGATTTGTCGATCGCTGGGCAAAAACAAAAACCGAGTGGCAGCTAGAGCGCGAAGTCGATCTCATCCCGATTCCCGGCAGCGTCATGATTCCCGATTTTCGGCTGGTTCACCCCGATGGGCGCACCTTTTTACTAGAAATTGTGGGCTACTGGCGACCCGAATATCTGCAAAAAAAGTTTTATCAAGTGCAGCAATCCGGGCGAGATGATTTGGTGCTGGCAATCTCGGAGCGGCTCAACCTAGAAAAAGCCGGAGTCAACTTTAGCCAAACCCCGGCTCGGCTAGTCTGGTTTAAGGATCAGTTGAGTCCAAAAGCGGTTCTGGAAGTGGTGGATCGAGAATAGCAAGGTGGAAACAATAGTTTTACTGTTAAATTACGCGACATCGAGTTTATGTCCTTCTGCAAAACTTAGTATTCGACTTTATGCAAGCCGTTCAAGCCAATCAACTAATACCACTCTCCGTTTCAGAGCGATCGCAATTGATTGCAGAGTATGCCAGTGTGGTAGATGTGCCTGTGGAGCTTAATTCTGATT
>JBGSWI010000060.1:0-5527 GCA_041752515.1 Leptolyngbyaceae cyanobacterium
CTGAATGGCGATATGAATTGCCCTCATCCCCAGCCCTTCTCCCTAGGGAGAAGGGAGCCAGAAATCTTGTCCCCTCGCCCGTTGGGAGAGGGCTAGGGTGAGGGCGTATTTCAGAATTCATAGACTGATTCAGCAACGCCATCAAGTATGAACAAAAAATTTAGTAATGGCTGCACCCTGTAACGCCTGAGGTTTATTGGTCAAAGCTTTGAGCAAACTCTTTCTGACTGGTATAGATGTCAAATACCTGATCTATCCCAGTAATTTCCAGTAGCATTCTTGGCTGTTCATTAATTGAACACAGAGAGAGCTTGCCGCCAGATGAGCGAACTGATTTAAATGAACTGACCAACCCACCCAGTCCAGAGCTATCGATAAATGTTACACCCTGCAAATCTATCAGCATTTGTCTGGCTCCAGCTTGCAAAGCGTTGTCAATATCTTGACTCAAGCTCGCAGTTGAAGCACTATCCAAAATGTTAGACGGTTGAAAAACCTTTACTTCGGGATTTATGAGCATCGTCTAAGTTCCACGCCCTATTTAATGGATCAAATTTTGAAGGAACGCTGCACTCGCATTATTCCTCCGTAGAACACTTAAATTGTTCTAAGCTTTGCTCAAACTAACAGATCAAGAGACATTTGCCACTAGCGATCGCAAAAATGTCTTCCACTATTCACATAAGGTTGCTGTGCACTCCTGATTCTCTTTTTAATTTGAGAAATTGGGTAAGAATTGCCTAAACGTGTTCAGATAAACTCTTGTCTACTTTTACTTAGCGCATACTAGATAGGGTCGGGTTTCTCTGTTGCCAAATTAGTAGATAGGGCATGGCTAGTTCAGGATGCTTTATATCGCTTGCTGCTGCTGTTAGTTCATCTATCTCGCCTCTGTTCATAAATTCGCTATTTCTGGTAAAGAGCAGCAATGGCTACTGGATTGTCTTTTGTTACGAAAAGCCGTTTCGTTAATGTGCCAGTCACTCGCAAATCGCACCGGGCGATCGGGTTGATGGGCATCACTTGCCTGATGATCGGTAGCTGCGGGCTAAGATTAGTGCAATTGCAACTCATTCAAGGCGCAGCACATCGAGAACGGGCTGAGCAAAACCGAGTTGTTTTAATGCCGATGCCTGCTGATCGGGGCAACATTGTAGATCGGCGTGGCGGATTGTTAGCCGCCAATCGATTAGCTCGCTCTGTCTATCTTCGTCCTCGTGAACAGTCTAAAGAAGCTTGGACCGCTACCGCAAAGCGCCTTGCGCCCATTCTTAAAATTCCGCCAGAAGAAATCATTGACAAGCTCAAGCAAACTGGATTTCGCTCAACAGTGCCCGTGCGAATTAGCCGTGATTTATCGCTCAGCGCCTTCATTACCCTTGCAGAACAGGCTACCTACTTTCCTGGTTTAGAAATCCGAGGTGAGTCTAGTCGATATTACCCCAATGGTAAGCTGGCTGCTCATGTACTGGGCTACATTGGCGAGGCTACTGAGGAGGATCTTAAGGCTCATCCAGATTATTCTATGGGAATGCTGGTCGGGCAAATGGGGGTTGAAAGACTGGCAAATTCTAAGCTTCAAGGGGTCTGGGGCGGGCAACTAGTGGAGGTTGATGCAACAGGTCGGCAAGTCAACAGCCTTGGGCTAAAGCCTGCTATTTCTGGACAGTCTATCCGACTGACTTTAGATTTAAATTTACAAAAAACGGCTGAGAAAGCGCTGGCAAATCGGCGGGGCGCGATCGCGGTATTGGATATTAAAACGGGTGCGGTGTTGGCGTTAGCCAGTGGACCCACCTTTGATCCCAACTTATTCACCCGTCGCATTACCAAGCAGGAATGGAAGCAGTTACAGAGTCAGGAAAATCCATTTTTGAATCGAGCGCTTCAAGGCTATCCCCCAGGCAGCACGTTTAAGGTGGTAACGGCAATTGCAGGAATACAATCGGGCAAGTTTTCACCGGATTCCACGCTAATGACCTATGCCGCAATTAATTTAGGTGGGCATTTGTTTCATGAGCATGGGCAAAGTCCGGGAGTGATTGGCTTTCGGGATGCGCTGGCATTTAGTAGCAATACTTTTTTCTATCAGGTGGGTTTAGCGGCTGGTCCAGAAGCGATCGCCCAGTGGGGGAAAAAATTTGGCATTGGGGATTTGAAAAATGTCGGGTTGAGCGGGGGCGGTCATGGCATGGTTCCCACGCCCGCCCAAAAAGAAAAGCTGTTTAAAGAGCCTTGGTATGGCGGAGATACCGTTAGTATGGCGATTGGGCAAGGGTTAGTCCAAACAACGCCCTTAGAGTTAGCGGCAATTTATGCGGCGATCGCCAATGGCGGGTGGCGCGTGAAACCTCATTTGCTAGCAGACGAGAGCAAAACTGCCTCAATGCGCCCTCAAAAAATGGGGATCAAGCCGGATACGTTGGCAGTGATTCGAGCAGGTTTAAAGTCGGTGGTTGCCGAGGGCACGGCTCGCCAACTCAATGATGGATCAATTCCTTTAACGGCTGGCAAAACGGGCACGGCGGAAGTTTTGGGACAGAAAGACAACGCCTTGTTTGCTGGCTTTGCCCCTTTCAACAATCCTAAAATTGCGGTGGCGGTAGTCGTGGAAAACGGCGGCTTTGGGGCTGAATCTGCCGTTCCCATTGCTCATGAAATCTACAAAACCTATTTCAAGACTCAAAAAGTGCGTCGTTAGAAGTCGCTAGAAACTGTTAAACAGAATAGTCAGCGATCGCAGATAGTTAACGTGCCGCGATCGCTGTCCAGTTCGGCAGCGATCCCCACCGGCAAAGCAGCATTCACGCCATCGTGACCAAAGGGAAGGTCAGATACAATGGGCAAATTCAAATCGCCCAGGCGATCGCGCAAGACCTCTGCCACGGTGAAACTAGAACTGTGGATAGGAAGATCGCATTGGCTAAACCGACCGATCGCAATTCCTTTTATTTGCTTAAACGCTCCACACAGTCGCCATTGAGTCAGCATTCGGTCAATTCGGTAAGGCGCTTCGCTCACGTCTTCGATCGCCAAAATCACATTTGACCAATCGGGCTGAAAGGGAGTTCCTAATAAATGGGTGGCAACGGTCAGGTTTACCGGTAAAAGCACTCCGGCTGCTTTGTCGTTCTTCCAACCTGTGCCCGCTAAGGGCGGAATCGGACGACCTTCCACCCAATCAAATAATCGCTGACGCGACCAATCAGGCTCGGCGGCGATCGTGGTCAGTAACGCGCCGTGTAAGCCAGAAACTCCCTGTTTGCCCAGGCTCAGCAGCAAAGCGGTAATATCCGAAAAGCCAATCAGCCATTTGGGATCGCTCCCTTGCCACGACCAGTCTTCTAGCAACCGTGCGCCTCCATAGCCGCCCCTCGCACAGAGGATGCCCCGACACTCTGGATCATTCCATGCATCCCGCAACTGCTGTCGGCGGTTGTCATCGGTGCCCGCTAAGTAGCCCCATTGCTGATCGAATCCAGGGGCAAACTCCACGCGATACCCTTGCGATCGCCAGAGGTTTACCCCTTTGTGAAAGGCATCCAGTTCGCGCAACGCGCCACTAGGAGCAATCACCCGCAACAAATCATTGGGTTTCAAAGGAGGTGGCAATTGGCAAATGTTCATTTCGTTCTGTCGTGGGTCATCGCAGCAAATTAAACCCCCTAAGTATCTGCACTTAGAGGGTTTAAGAAGAAACCTTTACAGCTTTCTTGCTCAAGATTGTCGCTCGTTACAAATCAACGGCTCCTGTTCCAGCCCCAGATTCATTTTGTTCCATCGTGTCTGAATCTTGCTCATCATCAGGACGACCTCCAAAGCTACGTCTGCCCCGGTTCATCCGACCCGTGTTCGTTCTCTTGCGAAATTTACGAGCATACGCTTGATTTCTAAGAGCTTTTTCTTTCTTTTGGTTTCGGCGTTTAGCCATGTTTACCCCTTATAGAATAGCCATAAATCGCCGCAGATGAAATACCTCCGGTTTAGCTTAAACCAAGGCTAATCAAACAGCTTTTGAAAAAATAGTCAGACGAATACTCTAACATAATCTGTTGGATGCTCCATGACTCTGAACTGTGAGAAATGACCAAAGCGCTGCAAAGCCGCAATAAATCCTGTTCGGCTTCTTGTTATACGTCTGTTTGACGCTGGGCTATTAGGTCTGCCGCTAAATTTAGCGCATCTGCCGCAGTAGAAATCAATCCTTCGGCTTTTGCCAACTGAATCGCGGCGAGTAGCTGACCAATCACGGGACCGGGCGGGAGCTTGAGCGCGGTCATGAGGTCTTGCCCCGTCAAAATGGGAGTGCTGTGAGCAACCGGGTCATTGGGGTTGAGAAATCGCTCAATCAATGGCAAGATCGCGTCGATTGTCAGCCCTTGGGCGATCGCCAACACTGCGATCGCTGGAAACGTGGTGCCGACTCCTTGAAAAAAGAAGTATTGTTCTCGCCGCGACAGGTTTAGCTGCAAAGCGGATGTCGTCACCGCTTGATTGGCTTCAGGCATTGGGGGCGCAGGGAAAAGCTGCGGCAAAAATTTGAGTACAGTGCTAACAGCTTGAATTTCCGTGCGGCTATATTTCAATCGGCGTAACTGAGTTTCGGCTTCGGCTGTTTTAGCCGACAGCAGACAGGCTAGCTTAGCGGTAATTAACCAGTTGCGTGCTGAACCCGATGCTTTGACCGAAGAACTCTCGGCTGGCACATATCCACTGGATACCAGCCGAATTTGACCATACAGTTCTCTGGCAAACTCTGGCAATGTTTCTTGCAGTAAAACGGTGCCGCGATCGACTTCAGCCACAAATTTTAGACTGTGAGCCGTTGCACTAGGCAACCAATCTTGCAGCAAACCGTCTTGCCATGCCTGAGTCAACCAGGGCGTTCCTTTGGCGGTGCTGAGTAGATAATTCAATTCAGACTGTACCCGTTCCGCTGCAATGCGGTTTAATAGCGGGGCAAACTGTTTCACAGCAGCGCGAGTTTCGACTTCTAGGCTAAACCCTAGCTGGGCAGCTTGGCGATAAGCCCGCAATAGCCTGAGGGGATCTTCTTCTAGATTTTCTGCCGACACCATCCGCAGCGATCGCTGTTGCAGGTCGCTATATCCCTCCAACGGATCGACAAACCGATCCAGCCGAGGATCATAGGCGATCGCGTTCACCGTAAAATCTCGCCGCCGCAGATCTTCTTCTAGAGTTGCGCCGACCTGTTGAGCAAAGTCTGCGGTGCCTTGAGGAAACACAACTCGCGCAATCTGTCGTTCTGCATCTAGCAGCACAAACCCTGCTTTATAGTGACGGGCGATCGCTTGAGCCGTTTCAACCACGCGATCGGTCAGCACAAAATCCAGGTCTAAATAATCGCTATGCCGCCCCAGAAGGGCATCCCGCACACTTCCGCCAACTAGGTAAGCAGACGCAGGCAACCACTCCAATCCAAAGGGCCAGTTTTTGGGGGAAAGGGCTAAAAAATTAATCGAGGCAGTTGCTTGAAGATCCAATCCCTGACTCAGCGTTAAAAGTT
>JBGSWI010000061.1:0-7665 GCA_041752515.1 Leptolyngbyaceae cyanobacterium
AGTTTTGTTTCCTTCTGTCCTCTGGTGCCAATTGCTCAAACTCATCGAAACTCGAGCTGACATCGCAGCAAAATATGGATGTGAAATCACGCTCAAATCATTGCCTGGTTGGGCTTATCGAGAATGCTGCAAGATCTGAGATATCCCTAAATTTAGCAACCCTGTAGTCTTTGGCTTGTGTGTAGATTCGTAAAGCCGCCAGTGTCAATCCAGCAGAATTTAGAAAAGCGTGGGAATATAAAGAAATAATTAAGAGGCGAAGACTAATGATCACTGCTAAGATGATGAGGCAGATTTGGGCGGTAATCGAGTCTACTCAAGTCAACCTCCTATTGCAGTTCGACGATTCTGATTTAGTCAAATTGCTGTTAAATCGGTTTGCCAATCAGCAATCAATTGATGCTCAGACGACCCACAGTCTTAATACTTACATTGAGTCTCGCCTTCCCTTGATCCGGGATATTGCTGAAGAACGGCGATCGCTCGGTCAGGGCAGTCTCTAGTACAACGCTATGAATCCTTGGCTAACCATTGCCCTAGGCGCTTATTTTTTGGGAGCCATTATTGAAGGGATTCATGCTGCGAGTCAACTGCCGCCTTCCGCGTTTGATTCCCCCAGTGATCATCTTCCATTCAAGTCAGACGAGCCGTTGATCAAGCATCGGCACAAAATTATAGCGATCGCCTCCGTTAGCATTTGTGGTGCGTTTCTTTGGCCCTGCCGCTTACTCCATCGCTCCCTTAAAGACAATTAAGCCTGAAAGCCCTGCCGAGAAGCAATGCCAACCCCGCCGATTGAGTATTTGCCCGATGCTGCCGTTGATCCGCTCTTAGATAGGAATCTTCGCAAGTTGCTGTGTGTGTGCTTCACCAGCCCTGGCAATGTTGCCGTATTCACAGAGCAGCGCTATTTCCATGAGCCGCCTCAACACCGGTGGCTCATGCGAGATGCCGAAGGGGCGATCGCCCACATTGCAGTTCATGAAAAGTATGTGGTGGTGGATAAAATAAAATATCCAATTGGCGGCATTGCCGAAGTGTGTGTGCATCCCAATCATCGCGGTCAGGGGTATGTTAAGCGCATTCTGACGGCGATCGAGGTCTGGCTACTCTCGCAAAAGATTCCGTATGCCGTTTTGTTTGGCAACCCTAAAATTTACGCCTCCAGCGGCTTTCATCAGGCAACAAACTTATTTCACGATGCTAATCACGATGCTGAAGACAGGGAAGACCAACCCAGGTTGAAATCGGCTCAAGCAATGGTAAAACCTCTGACAAACCAACGATGGTTTACGGCAGAGGTTTATCTCCCAGGGAAAACGTTTTAGGAAGCATCTTGGGTGGGCAAAACCACTCGTTTCGCTAAGCCCAGTTTTCTTAAACCTTGAATTGCCCACCAAGTCATATCAATTTCCCACCATTTCAACCCAGCTTTTGCCACATTTGGGGCAGCATGGTGGTTGTTATGCCAGCCTTCCCCATAGGTTAAAAGTGCTGCCCACCAAAGATTACGAGAATTGTCGTCTGATTCAAAGCGGCGATATCCCCACAGGTGAGTGGCAGAGTTGATCAGCCAAGTGCTATGCCACAGAAGAACGGCTCTAAGAAACACCCCATAAATCACAAACGACCAGCCGCCCATCAGGTACAGCACAATTCCTAACGGTAACTGAAGCAACAAGAAGTAGGTGTTTAACCCGCGATAGAAGGGATCACGAGCCAGTTCTGGAGCGTATTGTTTATAAAGATTGTAGTCAAAGAATTTCTGGGTTGGGTAAAACAGCCAGAGCATATGACTCCACCAAAAGCCCTTGTTTGCAGAATAGGGATCTTTCTCGTTGTCTTCGGTATGTAGGTGATGTTGGCGATGTCCGGCGACCCAAAAAATAGGTCCACCTTGTAGGGCTAATCCGCCCACGATCGCGATCGCATACTCCAAAACTTTAGGCACTTGAAAGCTACGATGAGTAAGCAGACGATGATATCCTAAGCAAATACCAATACTGCCCAATAGCCAATGAAGAAAAATGGTGATGCCCAGGGCAGACCAGGAGAAAAACCAGGGTGACAGGAGCGCGATCGCATGAACCGCACCGAAAAACCCCACACTTACCCAGCTTAGAGGCGCTGGCTGCTCGACAGAAGCCATTTTGATTGAATTGGAAGTCATCACTATTCCTTAAAATTGAATCATTCAGATGAATTTGAGTTGTTACTGAGCCAGTCTAGAAATTCTTCCACCCCTTTGCCCTCTTCCAATGGAGAGGAAGCCGCTCAACAAAAGGGTTACAGTAGAAGAAATGCAAGTAACGCTTACATTTTCACTGTAACAACTTTTGACTGCCAATGCAAGTAACACTTGCAGTTTACTAATGAATGCTCAGCGAATCTCCACCCGACAACGACTAATTCATGCCGCCCTAGAACTGTTTGCCACCCAAGGCGTAACCGAAACGACGACCAAGCAAATCGCTGAACTGGCAGGGGTGAATGAAGTGACTTTATTTCGTCAATTTGGCAATAAACAGGGGCTGTTGTTGGCTGTGATTGAAGAGATGGAAGTGTTCAAGCAGTTTGGGCTAGAATTGGTGCGCCAAGCTAGCAAAATAGAGAGCTTAGGCAATATGCACGAGGCACTCAAGGCGTATGCCACCGCCTTTTTGCAAGCATTGGAAGGCATTCCGGCGGTCGTGCGATCGGTGATTGGCGAAGCAGGACAGTATCCCGCAGAGAATCGGCTGGCTTTAGGCAAGGGGTTTACCCAAGCCACTCGCTATGGGGCTGATTATTTTGCGATCGCGATCGATCAAGCGCAATTGCAGACTCACCTTTCTGCTGAGAAACTGGCAAGTTTGCTTAATGGTCTGCTTTTGGGATATGCCGTGATCGAGTTTACGAGTGAATCTCATGAGCTTTGGCAAAGCCGCGAGGATTTTTTAGAGTCTGTAGTATTGCTCTGCTTAACGAATGTATTTTCCAGTGCTTCACCGCTTTCCTTTCGATCCAATGATTTAGTTAAATCTGAGTCCTCTCGCAGTGGCGTAGCGATTGCTGATTTGCCTGCAAGCTTAGTTCATCGCATTTTGCAGCGCGCTAAAAAAGTAGGTTTGCAAGACTATGCGATCGCCTATGTTTTATTTGGTGCTGGATTAATTCCTGTAGAAGTGATTGCCTTACAGTGTAGCCACTACATCAGCGATGCTAACCAACAACTGTTGCAGGTTGCCCAGGGAACACGCCAAGTTCCAATCAACCAATGGATTTTGGGTAAACGCTATGGTTCTTACACGCGCAATCCGTTGACTCAGTGGCTCAAAAGTCGCAAAGATCATCCATCTTCATTATTTGTGAGTGAGGATGAACAGCCATTCTTAGAGGTGGAGTTGCATCAACGATGGCACATTTGGACAGATGGATTGTTGACTTTAGAAGGACACCCTCCCGCGATCGCTCAAGCCCAACAAACCTGGTGCGTAGAACTGTTGATGAAAGGCATTAGCCTCGATGATCTACAGCTTTTGACGGGTCGCGATCTCGCCACGCTTGAGCCTTACGTCCACCGAGCTAGGGAGAAAACAGCCTTAGAGCAAGTGATTCGATTGGATCAAAAAACCTAACTGCGATCGCCTTGACTGGATGAGGAATCAACCCGAATCTCGTCATTAGACTCCGCTGCTGTTATTGCGATCGGCGGTTAAGCGTGGTTTCTAACGACATCAGCAACTCCTGCCGTAAAGCAGTCCAAGCTGTCAAGGGCGCTGTTTGAGAAGGCATTCCCTTTTGCATCAGCACCACTCCATCCTTCAGTTGTAACAGCCCATAGGTTTTCTGAGCCAGCACCTCATCTATTCTGGCAATCATTAGGCTCAAGCGCTGATGCTCTGGCTTAAACAGGGGTTGATATTGATTGAGCCGCCACAGATCCGCCACCGCATACTCCATCATTTTCACTTGACCTTGCTCATCTTTTAGCTTTAGGTTAGGGAACCGACTAATTTCACGCCGGGTTGAAAGCGGTGGAATGAGGTGGGTCGTTGCCGCCACACTTGCATCGGCAGGAATCACTCGAATCATATCGCGCAGCACTTGGCTATGTGCCCATTGGCGCGGCAGGGTGATGTGCAGCCAAGGGTTAAAAGATTCGGGCAGTAAAAAGTAGAATGCCTGATTTGGGCTAGAAAGGGTGACCAAAAAGATCGACAGGGCAATGCAAGCGATCCAAAAGCGGCGAAAGGTCGAAGTCAACTGCCGAGTGCGATAAGTAAAGCTAAGGGTCTGCCACAGCGATCGCGTGCCCGTGGGTTCAACCCTAAAACGCTGAGACGGCATTGCCCACCATAAAATTGCCCCATAAAAAATTCCAGGAACCACCGCCACGGAATATCGCAGCGTAATCGTTAGGGCAGACATTCCCGATTGCATCAGCAACGCTAACAAGGGCACTCCTGCAATAATCCAGCTTGGCGGCGATAGGGCAGGCACAAACGCCAACGGCAACCATTGACCAAGGAGATACATGACTCGGCGATCGAACGGAGTTAGCAGACTTTTTAACACTTCTACCGGATGGGTTAGCATTCCCCATAGCACTTGCAGGGTCGTGGGCGACTCGATTCCTGGCACATATTGCCCAAATCGTCCCGCCATATAGGGCGGTGGAGTATCGCTGGAGAAGTGAAGGGAAACCACGCTGGTGATAATTGCCACATAGGCAAAACTAACCCCGCAAAGCGCCACCCCGACCCAGGGATGACGACGGCTCAACGTCAAATACAAACCAATCCCAAATAAAATAATTCCGGTATCTTCCCGAATGCCCAAAGTAAACGCAACCATCAGCCAAAATACCCACCAGCGATGCTTTTCCATTGCCAGCAATGCGCTAAATACAAACAGCGGAATTTGGCAGTGTTCATAAAAATTGGCAAACGTGGGACCAATCACCGCATATGCCCCAAAATAACCTGCGGTAATCAGCAACGATAGAGTCGGCTCCAAATAGTGCCGCGCTAGGGCATATAACACCACTCCACCGGCTGCCATTAAGCCAATTTGCAAAACGACCAGGGTTACTGGAGACGGAAACAGGGCATAGATCGGCAGCCAAAGTAGAAAATTGGGGACAAAGTGTTGTCCTAAATGGTTGAAGTTAACGGGCGGAATTTCGTTGTAAAACACGCCTGCCGCTGAATGTTCGCCGGTGAGTGAGCTTTGAAACCAGCGCCCGTGCAGGTTGTTCCAAAAAATTTGATTAAACAGCCCGTGATCATAGGATGCATAAAAGGTGTAATACCGATGCAGCGAGAAAATGAGCAGGAAACTGCAAAAAGCGGCGGTTAAAATCAGCAGGGGCTTAACTTCTGGTAGGCGATTTGGGTTGGGAGGGCTCCCGTCAGAGAGCGATTTTTTGAGGGATGTGGGATGCGCCATGATGAGGTGAAGGATACTTTATTGTCGCGAGGAAAATGGCTTTGAGGGTTGGGGCGATCGCCCGATCAATTGGGTTTACTCGATCAATTGGGTTTACCCGATCAATTGGGTTTAGGCGGGGGCACATAAGTAGGGCGGAGTGCCTGCCATTGGGCTAAGGCTTCGGGCTGCGAGGGACTGCCGCGCTGCATCAACACCATGCCATCTTCAAATGCTTGAATGCCGTATTGATTTTGCGCGAGTAAATCGTCAATTTTAGCGGGCAAAATTTCCATGTAGCCGCGCTCTTGCCCAAAAGCAGGCTGGTATTGCTGCAATTGCCAAAAATCCGCCAGGATATATTCCACATCTTCCACTTGATTTTGGTCATTGCGAAACTGCAAAAAGGGCATTCTCAGGGCGGCTCGACGACCAGAGAGCGGCGGCACTAGATAGGTTGTTGCCGAAACGCTGGCATCGGGGGGCACTTGGGTGAGCAGCGATCGCGCCTCTGCCACATGGCTCCACTGACGGAATAGGGGAACCTGCACCCAAGGTTGAAACGAATCTGGGATGACAAAATAAAACACGCGGTGGGGGCTTTTCAACAGCACAACCAACAGCGACAGAATGATAAATCCCAGCCAGATTTTTTTGAACCGGGGTCTAAAAACCTGGGGATGAACTGACCACCACAAAATCGCCCCATAAAATAAACCGGGCACTAGCGTAATCGCATAGCGAATATACACCGAGAACCGCGAATCGCCCCCTTGTAACAATAGTTGCGCCAGAGGAGCGCTAATCATGATCCAGGCGCTCGGTGAGATCAGCGGCACAAAAGCAAGGGAGAGCGTTTGCGCCAACATATAGGACACTTTCACATCAAACGATGAAAAAACGTGGCTAATTAACCGCAGCGGATTGCTAAGAATGCCGCCCAAAATCTCGAAGGTGGAGGCTTCGTTTCCACTGGCAAAATGCCCAAATCGCTCCACCATAAACCGCTGGGAAATATCCCTAGAAAACAGCGGCATGAAAATATTGGTGGCTGCCATCACATAGGCGAAGCCCAGACTGCACAGGGCAATGCCCACCCCTGGAAACCGCCGACTCAGCGCCAAATATAGCCCGATGCCAAACAGCAAAATGCCGGTATCTTCTCGCCCCAGCAGGGTTAAGCCTGCCATTAGCCAGAAGAGCGACCACCAGCGCTTTTCTAAGGCGAGGAATAGGGTAAACAGCAACAGCGGAATCTGGCTCAAGTCGTGAAAGTTAGAAAAGGTGGGTCCAATGACGGCAACCGAGGTGTAATAACTGGCGGTGATCCATTGGGCGAGTGTAGGCTGCAAATACTGTCGGGCTAGTGCATACAGGACTAACCCTGCTGCCGCTACCTGGGTGACTTGAATTACGACCAACGTCGCCGCGTAGGGAAATAGTGCATAAATCGGCAGCCACAGCAGCAAAATTGGATCAAAGTGCTGCCCTAATCGGTGATAAGACACGGTGGGCACTTGCTGATCGATCACCACCGCACCCGACAACACCGACGACAGAGAACTTTGAAAAAAGTTGCCGTGAATCCCATTCCAGAAAAGCTGATTAAAAATGCCTTGATCGTAGGATGCATACAGAGTCAGGTGTCGATGCAGCCCCAAGAGCAGCATTATGACAAAGAACGCTGCCGCTAATCTAAGCACGGGCTGTATTTCTAGCTGGCGTTTTGCCCCAAAGTCTCTAATTTTTTGTAGCTGAAGCATGGATGCAAGCAACGATGAAACCAACTAGAACGCCAGAATAACACGCGCTTGTAAATCAGCGATCGCTCACCCAGGATTCACCGCCCACGAGTCAACCGCGATCGCGGCACAAAACTTGCCCCTACCGTGAAAAATTTATCCCTTGAAAATTTTCAACTTTGTTGCACAAGATGAAAGGGGGCGATCGCACGCATCATCATCCCATTAAACTGAAATCAGTCCCCGCTCATTGGAAAGTCCACCACTATGACGATTCGTGAGGAAGTGATCCGCGAAATTGAGCAGGCACCAGATGATGTACTGCAAGCGTTGTTGACTCTATTACGGCTGACCCAGGTGCGTCAATCCAATTCCTCAGTGCTGGTT
The DNA here is from genome assembly GCA_041752515.1 of Leptolyngbyaceae cyanobacterium. Lineage (GTDB taxonomy): Bacteria > Cyanobacteriota > Cyanobacteriia > Leptolyngbyales > Leptolyngbyaceae > ULC077BIN1. The sequence goes on from JBGSWI010000061.1 coordinate 7,539, forward strand.
CAGTCGTCTGAGGTAAGCAATCCAGGATTGCAGAAGCATTATCCGCTGCGGGGTTTACCCTTAGTGATTGCAGAAGATTTTGATGACCCAATGACGGATTTGTGGGACGCATTAGGATAATGATTTT
>JBGSWI010000062.1:0-11581 GCA_041752515.1 Leptolyngbyaceae cyanobacterium
ATCAAAGAACTGCCGTCTGCACTCCTTGCAGATGTGATTTTGTTTACCCTTCTGTTTCCCATTTTTACTGATATTCGTTGAGCCGCATTCTGGACACTGCATCGTTCTTTCCCTGATTTCATAGCTCCATTATGCAACGCCGCTATTTCTTTATCAATGCTTGCTATGAGATTTTGAATAGATTCTTGAGGAGTAGGCATTTTGGTTCTCTACTTTATGCCAATATTCCCACAATAGTCTCTATGGATTAAACGGATGACATCCGAAAGTGCAAAGATTCTCAGAGAAAACATAGAGGACTACTTTAGGTGAATTTTGAGCAAGTTTTTAGACGAAATCCTGATTTAAACGTTTTGTGAGGGGACGTGACATTGGGGCTGATTACCGCTACATTGGGGCGCATTCGCTACTGCTGTCTGCTATGAGTCGTCGGGTATCGGGTTCCGTGCCAAATCGTCCGTCTAATCGCCCAAAAGTTGGGGCTAGTCGTCGCTTATCTGCTCCGCCAGTGGCTTCTTTAGGGCGATCGCCCTTCCCAAAAAAGCGGGTTTACCCAAAACCGAAGGTAAAAGGGTGGCGGGTGGCGAGTGCGATCGCGCTTCTGGTGCTGCTTTCCGGTTGTCTGGTAGGAAGCGGCTGGCTGGCGCTGCACCTGATTGTCAACCCGCAATCATCAGGTTGGGTGAGCCAGTGGTTCCCTGGGTGGTTGCCCTCAAAAGGAGCAGAACGCCCGCCTAAAACCCTTCATGGGATTCGAGCAGAACTCCGCAGTCAGGGAAAAACGACTGGAGAACTGCTGGAACTGGGCAAGAACGTCAGTTTTATGGATGACAGAACGCCAGCCACCGATCTACTGTTGCCCGTGTTGGAGCCGCGCTCCAATTGTCAGACGGATTGCGACCAGATTGTGGAATTGCGGCTGTATCAGACGGCGATCGATGGCAAGAGCGCTGCAAGTGAACCGCTGTATTCTTTGGTCGATCATCTGGCGATCGCTGGACCTGAAGAATCTTTTGCGATCGCGCCCTTGGTGGATGCTCAATCAGACAATCAAGGCTCCACTCGGTCATTGCCGCTCACCCGCGTGACGCGATCTGACTTGCCAGCCGCTCAAGGAATTTGGCTGACTCTCAGCGGGAAACGCGATCGCGGCAACGAAACCCTTGCTTACGGGCAAATCATTCACTATCATCCCAGCCGCTTTCACCTCGGCAAGAAGTTACAGTGGACGAGTCCCGCCGGGGAAACCCCGATTTGGAAAGAAGTCACCAATGGAGGCACCCCAGAACTGATTGTCAATCACACTCTTGGCATGGAGCCACAGTTTGAGATTTATCAAATCAAACCGTTTAATTTTTTGCCTAGCCCTGTGCAACTAGAATCGATCTCCATTGCCGACCCCGCTTTGGCGCAATCCAACTATCAATCGGCGCTGCTGCTAGCACGGGCAGGGCTATGGTCAACCAGCCTTAAATGGCTGGAATCGCTTAAAGGAAAGTTGCCCACGAAGGATTGGTCTAGCACGGCGCAAGCTCAGTTCGATTTAATCCGCTGGCACGCTCAAATCACTCAAATTCAGGCAGAGAGTTCTTGGGCAAGCCCTAGTCAGCAGGTGTTGGTAAACTTGATCGATGGGCGATGGGAGAGAGCATTGCAGGTGTTTCAAGCGTCTGTTGTTGCCAGTCATGAAACGGCAGACGTGCTCAAAGCCGATGCGGGTAGGCTAGACAACCGAATTAAAGCGTTTAGGCAAACAGGATCGGACAAACTGGAGGTGAAAACGTGGGGTGCATTGCTGATTGCGGCGCAAAAAGGACAAACTGCCGCGATCGCGTGGTTAAAAAAGCTGCCCAAAGTGACCGCAGCGGAAGTGGCTCAAATCACCGCTTTAACGAAACGCCTCGACCCAGCATTTACAGAAAACACACTCAACAGCAGTTCTAGCCGGATTATTGGCACCGCTCAACTCATTGCTCAAATGAATCCAGCAGATTGGTCACTTCCAGCCGACACGGAGCCGCTGCAAGCCGATCAGCAATGGCATCAAGTAAACGTCATCGCTTTTCACACGGGCGATCGCTGGCAATCGAATACTTTCTCCACTTTACCCGCAGCGGCGAGCGCGCTAGGGAAGCGGCTAGGCTTGGATGCCACCCCTACCTTGCAAATGGTCACCTGGCTACCCAACGGCGAAGCTCAGACGCTATTGGCAACTATTAAAGCCGTCCGGCTACAGAGCGATCGCTTGCAACTCCTGATTGCTGGCAATGCTTCGCCTGAACTTGAAAAGATAACCCACGCTCTTGCCATCACAGAGTCAGCCCTCCAATGGCTCAGCCCAGACGTGGTTTCCCTGGGCGATTGGATACAGCAGCAACCAAAATGGAGCGCAGCAGCGATCCCGGCATTGACCCAGGAATTACAGCAGGCGATCGCTCCTAGCACCTGGAAAGAGCTAGAACCCCTTGCGATCCATTGGACTCTTCAGCTTGCCAACCTAACCGGCGGCACCCAGCCCGATGTCATCTTGACCCTCCAACCCGACGACTTAAATGCGCTCAATTCATCCCCCCAGCGATCGCCCAAAGCATCACCCGCTTCGCCCAAAACCTTGATCTTTTCTGGCTCTGGCAAACTGTTGTATAGTGAACTTTCCGTAGAAAAGGAACAGCATTACCGGGCGATCGCCAATCTAGGCAATCCTTTACCCACCCTAATCGTTGACTCGCCAAAACAGTACAAACTGTTGCAGTGGTCAGCCAAACGCCAGCAGTTTGAATAGAGAGCAGAAAACTCAAAACTCAAAACTTTCTCTCACCTCATGCCAAAAAGATTGCCTAGCCGAACTTTCAAGGCAACGTAAACCGGAAGTTGGTAATGCTCTACCAGAAGCCATGCCACCATCAAAAAATGAATGGAAAACGACAGCGTGATCCAAACCGTGGGAAACCAAGACCAACCGCTGCCTTCTAAGGGTGGAAATGTGTGGGAAGACAGCCAAATGAGAGTGGGTGGCAAGATGGTGATGATCGCGGATAATACCCAAACGGCGATCGTTAAATCCACATCTGCCCTATTCGCTGCTTGCCATTTGATGCCCGTCCAGCGCCAAGATGCAGGTTGAGCGCTATCTTCAACGCGCACAGTTTGCTCTACCAGATCTACTGTAAAAATGTGGCGACAAAAATGGCATGAATAGGCATCCATCAACACGATCGCCTCAAGGTGACCATGGCGGCAAACCGGACAAATATAACTGCCATCCATCTCTAGCCTACGACGCTTAACACTGCTCTCAAGCGGTGCCTTCAAGTTTTGGGGTGCGCTTTTAGATTGCATTGAACTATGCCTCTTGAATGGCGTTGCGGTAGTGAATCCGCTTAACGCCGTGTTGCCCACCCCTACAACCTACCCTAAGGACTTACGAATCTCAACTCCATTTTGCTGTAACACCACCACCGGATCGGCACTCCCTGCCGCTACAATCTTCTTCACCAACACTTTGCCATTCTCTAAATACTCGCCCACAGATACATAGCGACTAGAGACCGCGCTAGGCTCTTTTACAATCACAGCCCATTTGTTACCGACTTGCACAATGCCATTGATGGCGATCGCGTCGGCAACCGAAGTTTGCGATGGTGGCGCAACCGGAATTGCTAGAGGCGGTAAGCTTCCAGGCGGCATTGGCGACAGGTTCGGCAGAGAATTAGGAGAAGATCCCACTGCGATCGGCGGCAAAGAAAGCGCTGGCACAATTCCCACGGCAGGCACTGGCGGGGGCGGCAGTTTCGTTACACTGCGAGGTAGGGCTGCCACCGCCACCCTAGACGAAGCAGGACGAGAAGATATAACAATCGGCTGTAAACCCGGCACAACTGCGAATGGATCGCGCCGACCCGTAATAATACCAGGGATGCGAGTTGCGGCATTGGTGGGCTGCAACAATCCGGGTACTGGACGGGCGATCGGCTTGGCTGATGAGGGGGTCAGCGGCGCTGAAAAAGTTTCTGCTGGGGGGGAAGGCGATCGAGTGACCTCAGATTGAGCCTGTCGATCGCTCGACTCGCTAGAGCAACCCATTGATAAAGTGACAATACCCAGAATGCCAAGCCACAATTGCCGTTTCATCGCTGGCAACTCCTTTCGTTCAGTTCAAACTAAACCCAGGATAGCCGCGTTTTTTGATTGTGGCGCACTAATGTTTGGGGAAGTGGGGAGTACGAAAAAGCTCAAAACTTAGAACTCAAAACTAAGAACTCAAAACTAAGAACTTCTCACCCTCGCACTCCGTACCTCGCACTCCGTACCTCGCACTTCCTTAGCCCTGCCGATGATAGTCGCGAAAGGAAATATAACCGTCTTTCTCATCGTAGATATGACAGTGATCCGTAATTTCTTTCATCAATTTCCAAGAGAAACGGCTTTCATGCAAATAGCTACTCCAGTTTTGCTGGAGGCTTTCGTGTGCCATTCGCAAATTGTAGGAAGGAATGGCAGTAGACAGGTGGTGCGGAATATGGACGTTAATGTGATGGCACAGGAACTCAATCCAAGCGGGATATTCGCAGTGAACCGTGCCAGCCAGTTGGGCTTGGACAGCATTCCATTCTGTGGGTTCCTGGAAGGCAATATCTGGAGCCGTGTGGTGAACTAGGGTGAAAGTACTCATCCAAAAATGGTAAACCAGCCAGGGCAGAAGCCAGAATTTAACAAACCCCCAGAGTCCGGTAGTGGCGATTAATAAAGGAAAGGCGATCGCGGCAAACCCAATCACGACTAGCATTGAAAAAACCGCTTTTTGACGATCTTTAGGTGCAAACTGAGCGCGATCGAAATGTAAACCAGCCCAATGGATCAAAGATGCAAGCCACCACAACCGCCCCCGCATCACTTGATAGCCTCTTAGCCAAATGGCAGGATAGTTATCATAGTCGTGGGGTCGGGCAGGTTGCCATGCGTTATCCACATCCATTTTGTTGGTATGGGCATGGTGTTTGTTATGCAAAATGCGCCAGCAGTGGAAGGGATAAATTAACGGTAAAAACATAATATGCCCAACTAAATCGTTGAGCCATTGACGTTTAGCAAAAGAACGATGTCCGCAGTCGTGCCCCAGAACAAAGAAGCCGGTGAGTGCGGTTCCGGTAAAAATCCAGGCGATGGGTAGAAGAAACCAGGGCGCGATCGCAAGGCTGACATAGCCCAAAGCAACCATGCCAACGTTGATGAAAACCGACATCCAGGCTTTTCGCCTGTTCTTTTGAAAACAAGCCTTGGGCAACGTCTTCAAAATATCTTTTATGCGCAAATCAGGTTCAACCTGAATCGTCTGGGGGGAAGCTTGGCTAACGGGTGAAGCAATCATAGATAGATACTTTCTCCTCACGAGTGAAACCTGGACAAAACTGGAGATAAGACAGGATTTGCAAGCCTGATGCAGTGCAGCAATTTAGACAAAAAAAACTAGCTACGAAGTCATAGCCAGCAACGCTACAAGAATTGACTAACGAAGATGCGAAGACGAAACTCTCAAAGCAGCGATCGCCTACAGTCACACGCCCACAGTCACAAATGCACCTTTGAGAAAAGTCAGCTAAGATAAAGTTTCGCTTAAAAAGCGCAACAAAACTTTAATATGTATAACACAAACCAGGGGATCGTTTTTCAAAAGACAGGTTTTAGGGATCAGATGACGGGGATCAAAGAACAAGCAAGAGAGCAAAACCTCTACATTTTGTCATTCAGGATGGATCTTTCCCACTTTTTCACCGATCGCCAGTCGTGCCCCGTTAGCAAAATCTACACCTGACTGGGGACGCTTGCCAGAAAGCTGAATTTCTTTTAGTAGAAGATATCCATCGCCGGTTTGAAGGATCGCGCCGAGTCCTTTGGCGATCGCCACCACGGTTCCAGGTGGACTGTCGGCGTTGAGTAAATCAGCAAGCCCGTTGCTCAACCCTGATTGTATGTCCAACGGCAATCCATTCCAGTAGCTCGGATCTAGGGGAAGGGTGGCGATTACTTTTAGCGGTTCATTGCGAAAAGGGGTGGTGCAATTGGGGAAGAAGCCGCGTACTTGGTTGTGAAGCGCGATCGCGGATTTTGACCAGTTCAGTTCATAATCTTCCTTTGTAATCAAGGGCGCATAGGTTGCCTGAGTTGAATCTTGAGGGATGGGTTGGGCAATTCCCTGGTTGAGTTGCGACAACGTTTCAACCAGCAAATCGGCAGACATCCTTGATAGCTGAGCCGCCAGATCATGAGCGTTTTGCAAGGGCGCGATCGCAATGCGATCGACCTTCAGCATCACGCCTGTATCCATTCCCGCATCCATCAGCATCGTGGTAATGCCCGTTTCCGCTTCTCCGTGGTAAAGGCTCCATTGAATCGGTGCCGCCCCGCGATATTGGGGCAAAATCGAGCCATGAGCATTCACGCAGCCCAAACGCGGCATATCCAAAATGGCTTGAGACAAAATTTGCCCATAGGCAACGACCACAAAAGCATCCGCCTGGGTTGACCGCAGATTTTCTAATGTTTCAAGATCCTTTTTAACGCTGCGAGGCTGCCAAATCGGCAAGCTATTCTCTACCAATGCTTTTACAGGCGATGGGATCAGTTGATTCCCCCGACCTCGTCGCTTATCTGGCTGCGTCACCACTGCCACCACATCAAAATCAGGATGCACCAATAAGCGTTCCAGGCTGGGCACTGCAAATTCTGGCGTTCCAAAGAAAACGATTTTCATGTGGCTAAGAATAACGAATGGAAATGGATGAACTCGGCACTCAATCTTTGCTTGCCAGACTGCTAAGCGCAATAGCAATTTAGGATTGTCGTTGGATTCACTCTAAATTTAAGCAAAAAAAAGAGTTTGACATCAGCCAAACTCCTTGCTACTCTCTCATACTCTATAAAAATCTTTCACCGTTACAGATCGCCACCCTGTGCAGCCAGCAGAAAAATGACGATTGGTCCAGAAATCATAATCGCGGCGATCATTGCTAGCTGAACAATCGCTTCCCAATTAACACTACCCAAAATGTCCGTAACAAACCCCATAATTCCTCCCAAGCTGAGCCACTGCCGACTCATCAAGCTATCGTATAAGTTGCTGTAACAGTTATTCATCTTATTCTGGCGATTGCGGCACCCCTCAGAAAGTTAACAAAAGTATAAAAAGGCTAAATGATGGCGACTTGGCAATGTGTAAAACAGTGTGGTGCGTGCTGCAACCTGACTCCAGACGATCGCCCAGAACTAGCAGACTACCTGACGACCGAAGAATTGAGCTTGTACTTTAGCTTGGTGGGAGAAGACGGCTGGTGCATCAATTTTGATCAGGAAAATCGGGAATGCCGGATTTATAGCGATCGCCCCCGCTTTTGTCGGGTGGAATCAGAGATATTTCAGGATTTGTATGGCATTGAACCGGAAGAATTAAACGACTTTGCGATCGACTGCTGCCGTCAGCAAATTAAAGGCGTATATGGCGATCGCAGTTTGGAAATGCTGCGCTTCGATCGGGCGATCGGGATCGCAAATACTCGCCCGATCTCGCCCTTTTAATCCATGTCTTATACTTGATTTGTCACTGTCTCTGGCGGTTTCTGCTCGTGATTTCTCAATTTCTTTTACAAAACTTACCCAACACTGCCGACCTGCCATGCTCGGATGATACGCCCGTAGATAATGAGGATCAGAATTTACTCCCCAATCTGCTACTCCTGTTATTAACCCATCTGTGGTCAGCCCGCTTGGATTGGTACTTTGGGGTCGATATGGCGGTCTATCACACCACTGGGATTAGCCCAAAAGTACCTGTGGTGCCCGATGGCTTTCTGAGTTTGGGCGTGGAGCGCAAGAAGGGTGGCAAATCCCGTCGGAGTTATGCCACCTGGGAAGAGGGAGATGTCGTGCCGATTTTTGTATTAGAAATGGTGTCTCATCGTCCGGGAGGGGAGTACGATGAAAAAGCTGAACTGTATGCCAATCTGGGTGTGCAGTATTACCTAGTGTACAATCCAGAATTCTGGCAGCGGGATCGACATCAACCGTTTGAACTGTACAAGCTAGAAGGCGGCAGTTACCAGTTGCAAATCGGTGAGCCTTACTGGATGCCGGAAGTGGGTTTAGGGATTGGGCGATATCCGGCTGTTGTGGGCGGTCTGCCGCAGGAGATTTTGACTTGGTATGACGCAGATGGCGATCGCCACCTCAGCCCCGAAGAACAAGAGCGACAGCGCACCCTGCAAGAGCAACAGGCAAAAGAGCAGGCGCAACAACGCGAAGCACAAGAACGAAAGGCGAAGGAGCAAGAAAGACAGCAGCGAGAACGCCTAGAGGCATTTCTACGATCGCAGGGTATCGACCCAAATCAACTTCCTGAACTGTAGAAGTAGGCGATCGCTAAATTAAAGGTGTCTATGGCGATCGCAGCTTGGAAATGCTGCACTTTGATCGGGCGATCGGAATCTAAGGAGGCTAGAAAGAATAACTTGAACCATTTTTTTGCTGAAACCTATGACTGATAGCAGTTCCGCAGGTAAAGCGTTCAACTTATTTCTTCTAAGCTCCTAAGCGTTTACATCGATAGTGTTTAATTTTGCCTTCCAGCATTCACGGCATCCGGTTTGAGGTCAAGATCCTAGGTGATTTTCTGGGATGCGCTGAAATGAACCCATTGCACTTTCTGACGGAGTTCACCATACTAGATAGTGAAAAGAAAATGAAAGCATTTTGATTGAAGAGTTCTGTGGAAAGTAATGTGCCGATTTCAAACGCATTGCCGCCAGAGGTTCAGGTTCTAGACCGTGAACCCACTCTGCCTGATGTTGCCATAGCTAGTATTGGGTCTGGCATTGAGTCTGAGGTTGGAATAGTGGTGGAGGCAGAGCAGCCAAGCGCGATCGCCCCTTCAACCGCAAGCCTTGCAGAAAAGCCCTCAGTTTCCTCCTGGAAGGTTTTTACCTCCACCTTTGTCACCATTTTTCTGGCAGAACTGGGCGACAAAACTCAAATGTCTACCTTGCTGATGAGCGCTGAGTTTCACAATCCTTGGGTGATTTTTGCCGGAGCGGGAACGGCGCTGGTTCTAACCACGCTGATTGGGGTTTGGGTGGGGCAATGGCTCTCCAGCCGCCTCTCGCCGCGCACCTTAGATGTTGCGGCGGGCGTGATGCTGGCGCTGATTTCGGCATGGCTGGTGTGGGATGTGGCGAAAATGTAAGAGTAATTATGAGTTTTGAGTTTTGAGTTAATGAAGAAACTAAAACCTGAAAAGCCCTCCAATGTTCAACTGACACTCGATACTCCAATTCAAAACTCAACATTATTTTTCTACCTGTTTTGATTCCAATTCAAAACTCAACATTCAAAACTCAACATTATTTATGGACTGGCATCTTTTAGGATTGACGTTTATTACGGTGTTTATCTCGGAACTGGGAGATAAAAGCCAACTGGCAGCGATCGCCCTCAGCAGTGGTTCTAAGTCTCCTCGCCCGGTATTTTTTGGGGCGGCGGCAGCGTTGCTACTGGCAAGCTTTTTGGGCGTAATTATTGGCGAAGGCACTGCCCACTTTTTGCCTGCTCGACTGGTCAAAATTGTGGCGGCGGCGGGATTTGCGATTTTGGCAGTGCGATTATTGTTGCCTGACAAGAAGGTGCAAGATCAGATTTCTCCTGAAGATAGCCCGACTCCTAACCTCCTTGAATCCTAGCCTCTAGCCCACCTGCGATCGCTATTCCCCAACCAGTCTCTTATCGCTCTCTTGGATGAGGATGACCAAAATAGGCTTTAAAGTCAGACCAACTTTGATTGAAGGGCACTTTTATATCTTTGCAAAGATAGATGGGAATGTTACTTTTAATCCCAATCACATCCGCATGGGTGACGGTATCCACTTGTTCAACCTGGTTAAATAGTTGCTTAAGGTAGCTGCGATCGCCCCCCAAGCTAATGACCTGTTCACCTGAATAATTCTGATATCCCCAAAAATAAAAGGTATGGGCACCGCTGATTCCTTCGGGTAAACCATAACGAGAACCATAGAAATCGATCGCCCCAGCATCCGCATAATCCCAGGAAAGGATCGCGGTTTGGGCTTGCTGGCTCACGGGTAGCTGATGGTAAACCTGGCTCACCTGTGCCACCGTCTCTTCCCACCCCAGCATTGCTCTGAATTGCCAGGGTGCTTCTTGAGTGGCAACTAGGGTGTTGGCGCGTTGGGGCAGGAAGTAATCCTGTGAGTAGAAACTTGAGAGCCGGAGTAAGGTCTCCATCGGCAACACGGGCAGCGTCATGGGAATCATCACCGCCACCGCACTGACCAGCAACACGCCTGAAATCGCAGTTTTGAAGTGTCGCCGTCCGTTGACCCACCGTTCAATCGCGATCGCCCCCCCAGCAAATAGCATGGGATACAGCGGTCCCACGTAATAGGACTTGCCTTGCAATACCAGAAATAGCCCATAGGTGACGACAAAAATCCAGCCGAACAGGCGATAGGGTTTGCCATCTTTAGCCTTTAGATAAAAGAAAAGCCCAGCTAACCAGATTGGGGCGGCTAACGGATGCATCATCAAGGTGGATTGCACCAGCAACGCAATGATCGCATCAGGAAAGGGCTTTTTGCTATAGAGATTGGCGGCTTGTTGCTGCTCTAGAAAGGGCAAGCCATGCTGAGCCTGCCAGATCAGCGTTGGCATCACGAGGGCGATCGCAATCATTCCTCCTAACCAGATCCATTTTTTGAAGAATACCTGACGCTGCGTTAGCCAGAGTCCCACTATTAAACCGAACGCAAAAAAGACCATGGAAAACTTATTCAGCAGTCCAATGCCCATGACAACGCCAATCAGGAGCCATAATTTGGGTCTGTGGTATTTCAACGACAGCAGAATCAAATAAGCGCATAGAGTCCAGATCAGTGCCTCAAAGGTGTTCACCGTCAGAATGGTATGGATCACCAAAAAGTAAGGTGCGATCACTATTGACAGCGCCGCCAGATATTGAGCAAACCGCCCCCCACCCAACTCACGCGCCATTAACCCCGTCAGAACGACCAGTAATGCCCCGGCGATCGCGGGAAAAACCCGAATTGCAAACAAAGAATCCCCCATCAGCGATCGGCTAACGTGTGCCGCGATCGCCACCAACGGGGGAAATTCAGTATAGCCCCAGGCTAGACGATCACCAGCGGCTAGGTAATACAACTCATCGCCATCGTAGCCATATTGCCCGTTGGTCAGAAAATGTAGCATTAATTTAACGAATGCCAAAAACCAGAGGATGTTGTACTGTATTGGCTTTTGCATAGGGTTAAATCTTGGGCTGAGGGATCAGCGAATCGGTATTTCTGTGAACCCGTTCTAAACTTCCACGGGCTGCGGGGGTGCGGTGGGTTGAGAGGCTTGCTGAGTGCGGCGATCGCCTAGATAGGCAAAAAACTCTTTGCCTTCTCGCAACCGTCGAACCAGCATTTGGCGATCGCCCAACATTTCCCGCACGATGGGAAAAATCGCTTTGGGGCGGAAGTAGAAACGGCGATACATTTGCTCGACGGATTCTTCTATT
>JBGSWI010000063.1:0-6468 GCA_041752515.1 Leptolyngbyaceae cyanobacterium
ATCAAAGAACTGCCGTCTGCACTCCTTGCAGATGTGATTTTGTTTACCCTTCTGTTTCCCATTTTTACTGATATTCGTTGAGCCGCATTCTGGACACTGCATCGTTCTTTCCCTGATTTCATAGCTCCATTATGCAACGCCAAGAATTTTACAGAAAAATTTGAGCGATCGCAGTGCTGAATTCTGGCAACAGGGGGGAGGTGAGGATGTCGCCTTCAAGCAAGGTGGCGACGAGGTGGAGTTGAGCGTCGCTGCGGCGATAAATTTCTAGGGTTTTCTGCTGCCAGTTAACGATCCAATATTCCTGAACCCCATACAGAGAGTAAAGTTTGAGCTTAACTTCTTTATCCCGCTGTTCGTTGCGATCACCTGGAGAAAGAACTTCAACCATTATTTCAGGAGCGATCGTCAGGTGCCCTGCTTCATCAGTGCCGTTAGCAAGGCGATCGCGGCTAATCCACACGACATCGGGAATCACCGCATCAGTGGGGGTGAAAATTACGCCGGGTGTCTGAAAAGCGTTCCCTAGCCCAGTTTTTTCTGACCAGGCTTCCAGACGCATTTGCAGTTTGCCTGCCGCACCTTGATGACGAATATGAGGGGCGCGAGTCACAAAAAGTGCTCCATCAATGATTTCATAACGTTTCCAGCCGCCATCATCGGGCATAGCATCCAGATCTCGCGTTGTCCACCGAATGGAGTTGGCAACCATAAAATTTACCGTTGAGCTTAGATTCCAGTGTAGGGGATTGGATCGGTTAAGGAAAAAGGAAGTGGATTGAATTTAGCCAAAAGCCGATTGAGGTGATCTCGGCATAACGCCACATTTAATAGGAGAGTGGTAGCGGGATCAGGGGATCGATCGCAGAAGACTCTAGCGTTGGCTGATTTTTTGAAGAGACGGGTTGCTTTAAAGAGATGGGCTTGAGCGTTGGCGCAGCCTCTCCCATGGAGAATCGCTTAGAAGGCAAACGTTTGACTGTGGCTACCTTTTTGGTCGCACCCGTTTTTTTGGTAGAGCGACTGGCAACCACTGTTTCCAGAGTTTCCAGAGCAACAGGCTTTTTCTCATCCGCAGGCACATCCACCACAATCAGATAGCCTGCAAAGTTTTTGCCGCCCACCATTTGCAATGCCTGCAAGATTTTGGGCATATCGGCATGGAGCAATTTCCCCTTCTCGTTATAAAGCTCTTGGGCAGACAGGCAACCCAACGTGGGGTTCCAGTTATAGCTGTCGGGATAGTTCTTGTCTTTGCCTCTAAAAAAGTCGGCTGATTCGCCAGAGCCATGAATCCGGAATAAACTGCGTCCCGCTTTTCCTGCCCAATAGCTTTGCTGAAGAGGGCGATAGGCACGCCATGTCGGGGGCAACAGAGCTTGATACTGGTCTAAACTGCGGTTAAATGTTCCTGGTGTCCCTGGAATAAACTGTTTGGCACCTGCTTCAAAAGGCACCCATAGATTGACCAAGGGAAACTGCCCGTAAGCGCGGAAATATTCATCCTCTGCGGCGGGCACAACGCTCTCAATTCGGTAGATGCCTTGAGGCGTTTGTCCTCTTGTGAAATTCCAACTCAAGCCATGAATCGACTCCAAAAGCAAAGGAACTGACCAGAGTTTGCCTGCTTGCCTGACCCATTGCCCGTTCCGGTCTTTGAGGATGGCTTGGCATAAAATACGGCGATCGCTGCGGCAAAGGGCATAGAGATGCAATTGATTATCTGCGACCTCCCACTTGAGTAAATCTTTCAGCGGCGGTAAAGATTGAGCAGCAGCAGACTGTGCAATATCTATTAAGGTCGTTTGCAAAACCACGTTGCTAGACCACTGAGGAAACCGAGATTTAGTTTTTTCAGCCAGACGTTGCAGTTCGTGGGGCTGCATTCCCCCTTTTGCTAGGGAAGAAAGAGATTTTGCAACCCATATCGGGTCGGGGCTTTGGGCGATCGTGTCTAAAAAACGCTGTCCTAGAGCGCTATAGAAGGCAGAATCACCCAGATAAAGCTGGTTTGCCACCTTCATTGCCCTATCAATCGTGCGAGCTTGAGCCTCAGTTAGATCCGATCGCACCGTCATTCCCAAAATCTGATTCAGCGCTTCTACTACAAAGGGCTGTTTAGGTTCGGCGATCGCCGTTGTCCACAGCAAGTGCTTCCAGTGTTGCTCATGCTCTGCTCCCACTGGAAATTGCTCAAAATCGTAATTTTCAGGATAAACTTGGCGCTCTTGCTTTTGGCGCTGCAAAATCCGAGCGGTGGAGGTTGCCTGCACTTTTTCTAACTCACTTGAAGAGGTGCTAAGGCTACGGGCACTGGAACGTGTCGCAGTTTTGAGCGTTATGCCCCCCAAAACGAGCAAGCTAACGAGGGCGATCGCTTCAATTTTTTTATGAACCGAAACAACCTGCCAGTGGGATAAAAAGCGTCTCATATGCAAGCGCTAAAAATTTGCCAGAAAGTGCGACTCTTTCAGAGAGAGTTCCTTAACTTTCTAACACTCCCAAACCGATTAGCCAACTTCAGTTAAAACTAAACTAAACCTAAAAAACATGACTCAAAACAGTTTGCGCTGGCAGGAACATCTAGTGCGCTTTGGAATTCTTTATAAAGATAGTCACTGTGGTACTATCTGGGTGGCTAATCAGGCATATGGCGACGAACTAGCCCTTTTTGGTGGTGGAGGAGATGACAGGAGTGCAAAATAGTATGTCGGCAGGTTCCCAAAACTCCCAGTTGCAGCGGAACCTGCCTGAGCCAATTCGCGTGGGAGTGGTTGGGGTCGGCAATATGGGGCAGCATCATACTCGTGTCCTCAGTATGCTCAAGGATGTAGAGTTGGTCGGTGTCTCCGACATTAACATGGAGCGCGGTATTGATACTGCGAGTAAGTATCGAGTTCGTTTTTTTGAAGACTACCGCGATTTGCTGCCTCACATTGATGCGGTCTGTGTGGCGGTGCCAACGCGCTTGCACCATTCGGTGGGGCTAGCCTGTCTCCAGGCAGGGGTTCATGTGTTGATTGAAAAGCCGATCGCCGCCAGCATTATTGAAGCCGAATCCTTGGTGAATGCCGCCGCAGAATCTCAATGTATCCTTCAGGTGGGGCACATTGAGCGCTTTAACCCAGCGTTTCAAGAACTCAGCAAAGTATTAAAGACAGAAGAACTGTTGGCGTTGGAAGCCCATCGCATGAGTCCTTATAGCGATCGCGCTAACGATGTATCCGTGGTTCTGGATCTGATGATTCACGACATCGATTTATTACTGGAACTGGCAGCGGCTCCGGTGATCAAGCTGACCGCCAGCGGTAGTAGGGGATCAGGCGGTTCTAGCTATTTGGATTATGTCACCGCCACACTCAATTTTGCCAATGGCATTGTGGCAACCCTCACCGCCAGCAAAGTCACCCATCGTAAAATTCGCCGGATTGCCGCTCACTGTAAAAACTCGTTGACCGAAGCCAACTTTTTGAATAACGAAATCTTGATTCATCGTCAAACCACCGCCAACTACATGACTGAGTATGGTCAAGTGCTGTATCGGCAAGATGGTTTGATTGAAAAGGTGCATACCAGCAACATTGAGCCGCTGCACGCTGAGCTAGAGCATTTTGTGAGTTGCGTTCGGGGGGGCGATCAGCCGTCGGTGGGCGGTGAGCAGGCATTGAAAGCCCTGCGGCTTGCCAGCATGATCGAGCAAATGGCACTGGATGGTCAACCCTGGCTACACAATCAAGAACTGGAAGCAAATTCTTCTAACCCTAGCGTCGTGGCAGTTTAAGACTGAGTTCGCTGGGTAGGGTTGAATCCTACCAGAGGCGTATAAAACAACTCTAATATTTCTAAGCCTCATGACTGCTGATCCCATCAGTCGTCCGTCCGCTCATTTCGCTGGGATGGATGCGGTAGATTACAACTACTTCCGATCGCCCCCAAACATCAATCCAGGTTCGGTTGATCGCCGGTGAAAGCGTCGGATTCTGCTTTTGGATAAATTGCCGCGCATGATCGATGTCTGGCTGCTCTGTTAGCTGCTCTGCTTGACCCGTGACAATAACGCTGCGCCAATGAAGCGGATCATCAATTTTTTCAACCTGCAAGCAGACTGCTGAATTTGCGCTCAGGTCATGAGTCTTCATCCCTTTAGTTGTAAACAGGTAGATATCTGTATCTTCGAGATAATAGTGCATTGGCATCACGTGGGGTTTTCCTTCGTGGATGAAGCCCAGATGACCATACCCTACTTCATTCAGGAATTCCTGTATTTCTGATTGTCCCATCTCATCAATATCTAACATCACCATTCTCCTGCTAAAAGTTCAACAGACCAATTCCATCGCTCACACTTTAATCTCTTCAGCAACAATTAGAGCGGTCTCGGCAGTCTCGATCGCTATGAGGACGTGTAAACGTTCGTAGTGCTTGTGGCTGCTGACAAGCAATCATCGTGTTGACGTGTGCCCCTTCGTCATCCCGGACGTTAACAAATACATCGTAAAGGTTGTCTACTGTTGGACGACACGACTCAGATCGTATCGAAGTCTGGAACTCGTCAAACATATAAAGGTCTCCATCTTGGTAATAATTGACAGCTACTTGGGGAGCAGGTTGAGTTTTTAGGACTTCGCCGTGCGTTTCTAAAAATATGTCGTAGGTATGATAAGCCTGTTCTTCGATCGGCAATTAATCTGTCAAAGTCGATGCTTCAGGGTCAAGAGATCAGGCAGAGAGCGTCAACAAAAATGTCAAGTTTGCCATTATGGGCAAATTACGGAAAAACGATCTTGGAAATTGGTGCATGTCCTAGAAAAAGATAGGCAGCCGATCGCAGCACACTTTGAGAGTAGAGAATCTTCTGAATGTCTAAACTGGGCGCACGTTTGGCGGTGGCATTGTAGGTTGCAATTTCTCCCTCCAAACTAAAGTCACCCTTGGTCAGGTAGTGATCATCATCGTGAACTGCCTGAAAAATAAAGTTGTAGATAGGATTGAGTCCTAGGGTCGTATCGTAATTTTCGGCAGATACCCAGAGATGACTTTGCTTAATATCTGCAAACATCTCTGTGACATTGTTGTAGCGCTCATACCACGAGAATTCTAGATTCAACGAAAGACTCTGAAACTCTTCCCAAAGCCAATCGCAGAATTGGGCGATCGTGGCATCAGAGATCTCAGCAGGATTGCCGTCTAGGTAGAGCTTGGCAAGGATCTCAACTTTGGCTGATGTTGCCTTTGCCTGGATGTTCTGAGGCGGATTATCTATGTTGAGAACCATATCATGACCTTCATCGACCCGTGCCCTCTCATCCTGGCATGTCTGCCTAATAGGTGCCTTGATCTAGCTCAGATCTCATCCTTTTGATGAACAGTACTGACACACTTGCCATTAGGCAAGGGGCTTAATGGCGATAGTTACGGCTGAGCCATAACCTAGTGTTATAGACTCCTAGAATCTGTAAATTGCCTGGAATTTCCTAATCTTGAAACACTTGGATGCTACCGGAGTAGGCGGCAACCCAAACTTGGTTCGTATCATTGTCGTAGGTGATGCCGATCGGGGCTGGATTAACCGCGATTGCTTGCACCACTTGCATATCCGCCGTGCGGACTTTGCTAATTGTGTCTGAATCATAGTTGACTACATACAAAAACTGACCATCACCCGAAATCGTCATGCTGCGGGGGGCGCTGCCTGTGGCGACTTTGGCGACGACTGCTTGCGTGGAAAGATCAATTTTGGCAACCTGCCCTTCGCCGTTCAAAGTGGCATAAAGATATCTGCCAGCCGGATCAAGGTTGAGATGACGCGGGGCATTGCCGATATCTCGCAGCCAGTTGACTGAGAAATCGGTCAAATTAATGGTTGCTACATCGGAGGAACCCATCACAGCAACGTAGGCGATTTGAGAGTTAAGGGCGATCGCAATTCCTCGTGGATAAGGACCCAGCGGAATCCGGCGAATTTCCTTGTTTTGCGCTGGATCAATCACGCTGACATCCCAACTGCACCAGTTGCTTGCCAGCACGTAACGATTGTTGGGCGTGGTCGCCACATACTTCGGCACCGCCCCAACCTGCACCGCTCGATCAATTGTGAGGTTCTGGGCACTAATGCGATAGAGAAAGCTCTGGGCGTGGTTTTGCTCTGGGCTGCACACATCATCCGCCGTACCGCTAAAGCCATCGCCATACATTTCATAGTTAGACACCCACGCCGTTTGACCATCGGGGCTAAACGCCGCTTCCACTGGAGACCCCTGCTGAGTGCCGGGGTAGCGCGTGTAGCCGGATTCCGCCAGCTTGACCTGATCAGAAATCGTTTTGACTAATTTGAACTGGCGATCGTAGACCGTGACGCTGTGGCGATACATCATGTTTTGGGCGAAAAATAGCCCCTTGCCCGAATGCACAATTGATTTAGGCGAAATATCCCCGGTAATGGTTTTCACTAGCGCCATTCCCTGAGAG
>JBGSWI010000064.1:0-6165 GCA_041752515.1 Leptolyngbyaceae cyanobacterium
ACAGGCGATGTGGGCACGATCGCCATGGCGGGAACGGGCGTGTTTAACTGGAAACAGATTTTGCTCAACTTTAGTGGAGCAGTGCTGGTCACAACTATGCTGTACACCATCACGGGCATTTTCCTAGGTCCCGTGGGCATGGCATTGGCAGGTCTAGGGTTGGGCAGTTATTCGGCTGAAATGGCGCGTCGAAAAGTAGTGCTAACCATGCGAGAAGAACTGATTAAACTACTGCCTCAAATCGCCCAGGAGCAATCCTTTCAGGTTTATCAAGCGGTCAAAGAGTGCTTTGATACTTATCAACAAGAAGTCGTTAAGCGAATGAATGAAGACATTCACTCTCGCAAGGCTGAACTAGATGAACTATTGCGACAAAAGGAAGACTACGAGATCAATCAGCAGGCTGAAGAGCGCCGCCTTAACCTGCTGGATAACGATGTTCTAACCCAATTGCATCAGGTAGAGGATGCCTACGATCAACTGATTGGGCAACCTGTTTTGATGGTCAGCGCCGCGTAGTCAAGCGCGATCGCAGGGCTTGATTGCTACTTGTAGGGGTAGGTCTCGTGCCTACCCTGACGTAGATGGAGGGCAACCACAAGGGATTGCCCCTACAAAAACCTCCAAAACTCCTACTCCTAAGTATTATGCCCACCATTCACCTGTAGAACCGTGCCAGTGACAAAACTACTGGCGATCGGGGATAGCAAAAACGCCACTGCCCAGGCAACTTCCTCCGGCTTACCGAAGCGCCGGAACGGAATCTCGGCAATGATCTTTTCCTTTACTTTATCGGGGATGGCGATCGTCATCTCCGTATTGATGAAACCCGGTGCTACTGCATTGGCGCGGACTCCATATCGTGCCCCTTCTAAAGCGAGAGATTTGGTCAGCCCGATCGCACCTGCCTTCGATGCAGCATAGTTAGTCTGTCCGATGTTGCCGCGCTCACCCGAAATCGAACTGATGCAGACGATCGCGCCCTCTCGTCGTTCATACATCAAGGGAATCACCGGTTTCAGCGTGTTGTAGATTCCCTTTAAGTTGGTATTGATCACGGCATCCCAATCCTCTAGCGTTGACTTGGGAAAAAAGTTATCTCGCGTAATTCCAGCATTCGCGACCACACCATAAATGGCTCCAAGCTTCTGTTCCACTAGGTCTGCGACTTCCGCCATTGCTGCGGGATCGGTGACATCGGCTTGAATTGCCAAACCATCATCGTGATTGCGATCGCTGCGATAAGTGTAAGCGACCTGAGCGCCTAGTTCTTGCAATAGACTGACGATCGCGGCTCCAATCCCGCGATTGCCGCCCGTCACTAAAACGACTTTGCCTGCTAATCCTAAATGGTTCAT
Source organism: Leptolyngbyaceae cyanobacterium (assembly GCA_041752515.1). Classification (GTDB taxonomy): domain Bacteria; phylum Cyanobacteriota; class Cyanobacteriia; order Leptolyngbyales; family Leptolyngbyaceae; genus ULC077BIN1. Next base: position 1,359 of record JBGSWI010000064.1, read on the forward strand.
AAAGTGAAGTAAGTGTAGTGTGAAAATTATGAGTCGTGAGCAAAGCCAATCAAGCGCAAGATTTAGCGCTCCGATTAAATCTTACGGTTCAAAGCTTACGGTTCAAAGCTGGTGATCACAATAATGACGAGAAAACCCAGCAATGTAGATATTCCTACAATTGAACCACCCTTCGCATAGGCTTCGGGTAGCATCGTTTCGGCAATCACAGTCAGGATTGCTCCAGCCGCCATCGACTCTAACAATGAGATAACTGAGTCTGATGAATTCGCGAACACCACGCTGCCAACAGCCGCCAAACTCCCAGTGAGCAGCATAATTGCAGTCCACATGATCAAAATTTTGGGAACCGGAAAGCCTTGCTCTCTCATCCCTTTTGAACTAGACAGCGCTTCGGGATAGTTAGCGATAAATAATCCAGCGAGGAGGGAAGCACTAATGGGATGATGGGACAGTTGCGCTCCAATGGTTAAGGCTTCTGGAATTGCATCCATCAGCAAGCCCAGCCAGATTGACATCGGGGCGTTGGAATGGGACTTGATATCCACAGGCATGATCGCCGCCGATGGCATCAATTCTCCCGCATTCATACTTTCGAGGGCTTGCTTGACCCACGCTGCGGTTTTCGTTGATTCAACGTTGTGCCGTTTCTCAAAATAGTCCTTGATTCCAGGGGTTTCCAAAAATAGCTGGACGCTTTCTCTAAAACTTTTAGACTGTTGCAACAGTTCCTCAAAGTCTTGCTTTCTCAACATCCATCCTGTCACGTCCGTTTTGGCGATCGCAGTCACCGTATGCAATGCGCCCGTAACAAAGGCTAATTCCCCCAGGGCATCCCCGGCAGCGAGAATCATCGAAGGCTTGTTGAGATGACTCGGATAAAAAACCTCAACCTGTCCTTGATGTATCAGATATAAGCGATCGGCAACTTCACTAGGTTGAAAAAAAACAGTGCCGCTTTCAGTGCGCCGATACATTAGACGAGCCGCGATTTCTTCAAGATCTTCTTGAGGTAAATAGCTAAACACCGGAAATCGGCGAATTTGGCGAGCAAATTTCAGAAATTCAGCTTCTTTCTGCTCGATTGTCACTGCGGCTAGAATTCTTCTTTCTTGCTGAATTTTTCCGGGGGCTAACTTGACATATTCTTCAACTTGAGATTCGTTTAATCCCTGATACTTTTGCAGATAATCAGCGACTTCCTGACTTTGAATAAATCGCTCAGTTGCATCTACTAAATAGGGAGAAGTTTCTAATAGTTCCTCAAAATTTGAACGAGACAAAACCGCTAGTTGAGTCTCTGCGATCGCAACGGCGACTGTTTGATGAGGGCTGCCTGTAAAAAATGCCAATGGACTAAAAACAGTATTAGTGGTGAGATGCTTCAGCGGGGTTAATCCGGCTTGGGCATCTAATAAATCTACTTTTCCGTGATCAATAACATAGAGACTTTCGCTTGGATCGCCTTGACGATAGAGCGTCGCGCCTTTTGAATAGGGAGTAATCCATAACATCTGAGCGATTTTTTGCCGCTCCTCTAGAGGCAAATCTTGAAAGAATTCCAGGTGCTTTAACTGAGTCATTCTCTGTTCAAAGCGGCGGTGTTCCTGTTGAGTTAGATAGGCTAACAGGGTCGATGGCTTTCTCAAAAAACCCCCAGAATTATTAACAACTTGGTTGACTACTATAAAGAATAAACTTCCGACAATGGAGCCAATAATTAACTCTAAAATATGACCTTTTTCTTTAACGCTGCCCACCAAATCAATCACCACAGCAGCAAGTAAAGCGCCTCCCCCAAAAGCAATCAAAAAAGCCAGCACTCGATCTCTGGGCTGCCAAACTAAGGACGTTAATGCACCCAGAGGCATTGAACAAGAACTGACAATTCCGGCGACAAAGGCACTCCAAAAAACAGTTTCAAACATAAAACAAGCACTCGAATGACAGAACAACGGGCAGAACCGGAATCTCTTAAAACCCAAGAATATATACAGCCAGAACTCCCATTACGCCTGCAACCGTTAAATAAAGCAGCATCGGCAGAAGCAACTGACGCAGCACAACTCCCTCACGCCCAATTAACCCAACTGTTGCCACAGCCGGAACAATGTTGCCTACCGCAATCATATTTCCGGCTGTGGCTCCCACCAGTTGCAGTGCCAAGATGAGGGATGTCGATGTGCCGATTTTTTCTGCTACCCCAAACTGAAATAAGGAAAACATGATGTTGCTGACGGTTGCGCTGCCGGAGACAAAGGTGCCCATCATGCCAATCACAGGAGCAAAGAAGGTCCAGGCTGGACCCAGCAACCGAGACACCCCATCTGCTAGGGTGAGCGGCATACTGGCGAGTCCGGAGGCGTTCACCCCAGAGTTAATAAATACGGTTGCCATGGGCACGGATGCGCCAATGGCTAAGGCAGTTCCCCACAACTTTTGCGTTGCCATTGCGATCGCCCGTTTCATCTGCTTTGGCTGCATTCGGCATAGGAAGTAGGCGATGATCACCACAAGGATAAAAATCGTGCCTGGGAGATAAAGTGGCTGGGTCGAGGCGCTGACTTCTGTGCCAAAAATGTTGGGAAAGTTGATTTGGATGGACTGAAGCCACGCACGAAACGGTAGGAAGCGGAGACGGGAAAGAATCAGGAACAACCCCAGCAGCAGATAGGGTGTCCAGGCTTGGAATGCTGTCATTTGGACAGGCTTTGAGGGTTCGCTACGGTAGGCTCCCGACCAGGCAGAGGGCCACTCAGCGCGATCTGGAAAGTCCCAGATCTCCTCTGGTATCAGAAATCCTCGTTTAGCAGCAGGAACGACCACTGCCAATCCCACCAGACCGCCCAATAGAGACGGGAATTCTGGACCAATCAGCACGGCAGTAAGCACGTAGGGAACGACAAACGCGAGTCCGGCAAATAGGGCAAACTGGGCGATCGGCAAGCTATCTTTCCAGGAGCGACGCTCACCAAAATAAGCAGTCATAAACATGACTAACAGCAAGGGAATGAAGAGACCGATCGCGCCCTGGATCAATCCAGTCTTTGCGCCAACCTCAGCCAGATAATCAGATGAACTCAGCCCTAAACGGACAAGTTCCTGCTTAACAGCCTCAGCGCCGTCTAAACCACTTTCCATCCCAATAATGATTGGAGTTCCCACGGCTCCAAAAGCGGATGCTGTCGGTTGAATCATCACCGCAGCAATGACGGCTTCCAGTGCTGGAAACCCAATCGCAACCATCAGCGGCACACAAATTACGGCAGTACTGCCAAACCCAGAGGCACCCTCGATAAAACTGCCAAATAACCAGGCAATCAGGATGACTTGAACCCGGCGATCGCGGGAAATGCTCAACAACCCCTGGCGAATTTTGCTAATCGCGCCTGACTCCTGCAAGACGTTCAGCAATAGAATGGCACCGAAGACAATGTAGAGAATTTCGAGGGTGGTGACTAGCCCTTCTACGGTGGAAGCAGCGACCTGAACAAAGGGCACTTTCCAGATCAGCAGCGCGATCGCCACTGTCACGAGATACACGACGGGCATTGCCTGGGTTGCAGGACGATTGGCAACCATCAGGAGCAGAAAAGCAGTCAGAATCGGCGTAAAAGCCAGGAGTGAGTAGAGGGCTAGTGGCATAAGTAAATTGGATAGAACTGAGCAATCGAACCCGCACTGAATCCCAGTATTGACATCCCTCTAGAGAAAGGCGATCGCCCTCACCCTAGCCCTCTCCCCAAGGAGCGGGAACTAGAAAAGCGTCTGAAAGCCCTTTCGTCTAACGCAACCGCTCGATCGCAATCGCGGTGCCGCCGCCCGTGCCATGACACACGGCTGCTAGACCTAGGTGTCCATCTCTTTCCTGTAAGGCATTCAGTAGTGTCACCAGAATTCGCGCGCCCGATGCTCCGATTGGATGCCCTAATGCGATCGCGCCGCCATAGACATTCAATTTGTCGTAAGGAATGCCGAGGATGCGGTTAAACAAGACACTGCTGAGCGCGAAAGCCTCATTGTTCTCGAATAGATCAAAATCACTGACCTGCATGTTCAACTTATCCAACAGCTTCTTGACCGCATAGATCGGCACCTCTGGATAGCGCCACGTTTCCCCACCCGCCCAGGTTCCTTTGATGATCCGAGCGAGTGGTTTCAATCCATGATCTGCCACTGCTTTAGGGCTTGCCAACACCAGCGCGGCGGCTCCATCGGATATTTGGCTGCTATTGCCAGCGGTGAATATTCCATTTGGTTTGAATGCAGGTTTGAGTGCAGCCAGTTTCTCTATCGTGGTGTCAAACCGAATGCCTTCATCTTTTTCTACAAGTTGTACTCCCTTCTTGCCCATAACCTCAATCGGTGTAATCTCCTTGTTCAAGAAGCCTTGTTGAGTGGCATCGGTTGCCCGCTCTTGAGAATAGAGAGCGACTTCATCTAAATCACTACGGGTCACGCCATAGGCTTCTGCCAATCGCTCTGCTTGATCTCCCATTTTTTCAGAAGTAGTGGGATCAGAAAGCCCGTCAGACACCAACAAATCAATGATTTGCTCTGGCGCATTCAACAGTAGTTTGCAGCCCCATCTCATCCGATGCGACATCAGCATTCCGGTTTGAGACATCGACTCCATGCCGCCCGCCAACACGATATCGACATCCCCAGCCGCGATCGCCATCGCCCCATTGATCACGCTCATCATCCCGGACGAACACACCATATCCACGGCATAGCCATTGGCGGTTTCTGGAATCCCCGCCTTGAGTGCGGCTTGACGCGGCAACAATTGACCATGACCCGCCCG
>JBGSWI010000065.1:0-16834 GCA_041752515.1 Leptolyngbyaceae cyanobacterium
CAGCGGCACTGTTGACCGAGTAACTGCCGCAGCGCATCATATAAGCGAGGGGTTTCTTCCATAGGGATGTCTGGTGATGTGGTAATCCCCAGAGTACGTGGATTTGACCCCTCCTTTGAGGAAATGTGTCAGTCAGCCAGGATACTCAGGTGTAGCATTGCTAATAGAGAATATTTTTGATCAGAAGTCAGCGTATAAATTTCGTCAATGTAGTCTTTATCAAGCTCCAGAATGTCAGAGAATAGCCCATTTCTTGAAGTTATTAGCCAATTAAATCCAACTTGGGTTTATCACCTCGGCTATTAATTGCCTCAGCAGCTTTCAGCAGGTTCATATCTGAGTTTGGTTGAACTGTTGAACTCAAATAGGCTTTGCACGATCGCATTTCTCTATAACAACTCAGAAAGATAGAGTACCAGTTTTTCGCGAAATTTAGCATGAATTTTATCGTACAAAAATACTATTCCTAACATCGCTTCTCCTGAAAGCTTTAGGTTGCATTGCCACAATTAATCTAAGCAGTCGAAGTTTATTGTTTATTTTGTAGAAGCGCCATAGACCATACAACGTGAATCCGTGACTCATGCTTGAACTCATTCTTAATAAGTTAGCGGCTGATCGCCCTTTAGCCGATGCCGACTGGCGATCGCTAGAGCAAAACGCGCTATCCGACCCGCGACGAGCCGCCGCATTGGATGGGTCAGCGGTGACCATCGAAAGCGCCATTCAGCAACGGGCAGCACTATTTCAACGGGTCTATCCAGATTTTTGTGATTTTTGTAGCGAAACTCTGGGCAATCCGGCTGACTGGCTGACGACGCTGTGGCAGGTGTGGTTGCCGCTCGCCCAACGCCTCAGCGATCGCCATCAACAGGTAGGGCGACCGTTTGTTCAAGGCATTTTGGGCGGACAGGGGACGGGGAAAACAACTCTGGGTCAATTGTTGACGGTGCTTTTACGGCATTTGAGATTAAATGCGCTCAATTGGTCGCTAGATGATTTATACAAAACATTCAGCGATCGCCAAGCTCTGCAAACTCAAGACCCCCGGCTGATCTGGCGCGGTTCACCCGGAACTCATGATGTGACGTTGGGCATCGAAACCCTCGATCGCCTCCGTCAACCGTCTAGCCAAACAATTTTTATCCCTCGATTCGATAAGTCTTTGCATCACGGTGCGGGCGATCGCACGATTCCTGAACAAGTGCAAAATATGGACGTAATCTTGTTTGAAGGATGGTTTGTTGGCGTGCAGCCCATCGATCCAGCGGCATTTGATCAGCCGCCGCCGCCGATCTTCACCGAAGCAGACCGTCTCTTTGCCCGCGATATGAATGCTTGCCTGCACGACTATCTGCCACTATGGCAACGGCTAGATAGCCTTTGGGTGCTGCATTTGCCCGATTATCGGCTCAGCAAACAATGGCGCAAGCAAGCCGAACAACAAATGAAATCAACGGGCAAACCGGGCATGAGTGACGCAGAGATCGATAGATTTGTGGATTATTTTTGGCGATCGCTGCATCCAGCACTCTTCATGCCACCAGTCTTGCGAACGGCAGATTTGGTCATTCCCATTCAGCCTGATCATTCCATGGGCGCACTTTATCGCGGTAGGGATGCTGAATCGCTGCTCGTGGAGGATAGTAGATGGATGACAAATCGAAGGAACGAATGATGAGGGTTCAATGGATCAAATTACCGCGATCGCCCCTACCAACCTGGCTAAAGCGCTTATTACTAGCGCTCTTGACGGGTAGCGTGACGCTCTTGCCAATGGGCAATCCGTTGGGCGATCGCGCCATTTCGGCAGAGATATCCGCGAATATTCGGGTTGCGCAGTTGCCACTGCCCTCTTTTCCCGCAACCCTAGATACCGCCAACAAACCCCCACCCGGAGTGCAACGGTATGGGGCGATTGAGGTTGCCCCCGTTGTTTTAGATGAGCAAGAATTGTTTAAAGTCGCTTCGCCTACGGTGTTCGATCGCAAAAATTCAGGTCAACAAATCCCGGTTGAGGTGCGGGCAAACCAAGTAGCCGCTAATCTTAAACGAGTCATCGTTCAAGATCAGCCTCAAGGTATTCAGCAAAAGCGAGGCTATTCCACCCGGTTTGATCCCAAGACGCTGCAAGTGTTTCTGGTCAAAGTGCGAGGAGAAACGGTGATTGTGGCAACAGATAACTATCGGACTCAGCGCCTATCTTTGCTGACAGTCACGAACCTAGATGCGGAATACTACGGACTGTCGGTGGATGATTTAGCGAAACAATGGCGCACCACTTTAAGCACCGAATTGGATGCCGAATTACAGGATCGCCTCCCCGAAAAAGCTGAAAAACGCATAGAGGCTGCCGTCTCCACCGGACTCCTTGCCCTCTGCGCTAGCTTGCTGCTGTGGTTGTTGCAGCGATCGCTCGAACGACAAGACAAACGACTGAAAGCGCAGCAAGTGACGGAGCAGCAAGAAACTCTTGCCAAAATGGAGCAATCCGCTATCGCTGAGTCTCATAACAATGCTGCCGTTCAACCCAAAAAACAATTAGAAGCAGGGCGATCGCCCTTAGTTTTCTCCCGTCGCCATTTGTTAAATATCTTTCGCTGGCTGTTGGGCTGGGGGCAAGTCGCAGTATGCCTCTTGGGTTTAGCGGCAATTCTCAGCTATTTTCCTCAAACTAATCGCCTTGGTGCCTCTCTGCTGGGCATCCCGGTGCTATTATTGCTGGTTTGGTTTTTGATGGTGCTGGCAAATTGGATTGGCGAAATTCTCATCGATCGCTTTGCCCTAGCCTGGGAAACCGATCAGTTAAGGGCGTTTCAGATTTTCGAGTTTGATGATCTTCAGCGCAAATCTCTGCGAATCTCGACGGCAATCACCGCCTTACACGGCTTAAAAACCTTTGCCGTGTGGACAATGGGCGGCGCACTCGCCCTTCAAGTCTTTGGCATTCCCATTAGCTCCGTGCTAACCGGCGGCGCGCTCGTCGCCTTTGGCGTTTCTCTCGCGTTCCAAAATTTGATTAAAGATTTAATCAACGGCTGCCTGATTTTATGGGAAGACCAGTATGGCTTGGGCGATACGGTTGCCATTAGCGGCACAACGGGCTTAGTGGAAGACATGAACCTACGCATTACTCAAATTCGCGATGTGGAGGGGCGACTGATTACCATTCCCAATAGTTCAATTATTAAAGTCGAAAATTTAACTCGCACCTGGTCACGGGTGAACTTTGATCTCCAAATCAGCTACGAAACCGACGTGGACAAAGCGATCGCAGTGGTAGATGAAGTTGCTCAAGCACTCTACGCCGAACCAGAATGGCGCGATCTCATTTTAGAAATGCCCACCGTGCTTGGGGTAGAAAATCTTTCCCATACCGAGATGACCATTCGCACCTGGATTAAAACCAAACCCTCGGAACAGTGGAACATTGGGCGAGAATTTCGCCGTCGCATCCGTCGCGCCCTCGCTAAAAACAACATTCAGGTCGGCATCCCCCAGCCGGTGCCAGCAGTCGGGGTTCAAATCCTGGAGGAAAGGAGTCAGACCTATGAATCTGAACCCTGAAACCCAAAACCTTTCTCTCGCACTTCAAGAGAAATTTCAGCAAACTGTCATGAAAGCGCTACAGAGTCTCTAGAATTAGAATGCTTTGAATTTGGTTGTTCCAGCGCAGTAATGGAGGAGATCGGCGGTGAATATTGCAGAGCTATTTCAAAAAGGTGGACCCACCATGGTGCCGCTGCTATTGCTCTCCATCTTGGCGCTCACAGCCATTTTTGAGCGATCGTGGTTTTGGTTTGGCGTGTTGACCAAAGAGCGAGAAACCGTTAACCGCGTCCTCGATCCGATTCGGCGAAATGACTGGGTGACTGCTACCCAAATTGCCCGACAGGCATACGATCAGCCGATTGGGCGCTTTCTTTTCAGCCCACTGCAACTCAAAAACCCCGATCCCGAACTGGTGCGTCTAGCCCTCGAAGCCTCCGCAGATGACGAACTGGCAGGAATGCGGCGGGGAGACAAAATTTTGGAAGCGGTAATCGCCTTAGCTCCATTGCTCGGCTTGTTGGGAACGGTAATTGGTTTAATCATCTCCCTCAGAAACATTCGGATTGGAGATATCAGCGGTGGGTCTGCGGCTGGAGTCACAACGGGCATCGGGGAAGCGTTGATTAGCACGGCGGTTGGGCTGGTGGTTGCCATCGGTGCCCTGGTGTTTTATCGCACGTTTCAGGCGTTCTTATTTAATCAAACTAAGGTGTTTCGCAAGTCGGGAAATGAGTTGGAATTGCTCTACCGTCAGCGCTGGGCACAAACCGATGGCAAAGTTCTAACCGAGCCAGACGAGGAAGAATTTGTTAAAACAGAGGCAACTCAGCCAGCCGATCTTCTGCCGCCCAGCGATCCTTCCATTCCGCTCAAATCCTAGTCTCTAGCCCCCTTTTGATCCATGAAAATTCATACCGATGCGCCCTCTGAAGATGTGCAAATCCAGATCACCCCGCTGATTGATGTAATTTTTTGCATTCTGACGTTTTTTATTCTGGCGGCACTCCAGTTCACCCGTCAGCAGGGCATTAACACCAGTTTGCCGCAAGCGAGTACGGGTGCGCCGCTTTCCAGCAATCGAGAAATGCTCACGGTGACGATCGCGCCTACAGGTCAACTCTATGCCGATCAGCAACCCGTTGATCGCGCTCAACTGAGTCAAGTATTGGCGCTCTATGTCCAGCAAAATCCATCTGGAATGCTAGTCCTGAATGCCTCTCCTACTGCCTTTTACAATGATGTGATTCAGGTGCTAGATCTCATGCGATCGGTCGGGGGCGATCGCGCCACTTTGGCAACCACCCCTGTGCCTGCGGCTTCGCCGGGTTCCATTCCAGGCACTCAATCCCCTGCGGCTAGTCCACCCATCGCCCCATTTAATCCCTTCGATCCGTATGGAACCAGTCCGGCTCCTGGGGCAAGCCCTACTCCTGGGGCAAGCCCTACTCCTGGGCAACTACCCGGTGCGCTGATCACGCCGATCGCTCCCGGTGAAATTGTGCCCCCCACTCCCACACCGTCGCCTTAAAGAGTCGGGGGGTAAGAGCTAGGGTTCAATAGTGGGTGAAAGGAACAGATCTTTGAAAAAATGGCAGTGGATAGGGGCAGTAGGGTTTCGAGGCAGGTGTAATTTGGGTGTAAGCCCAATGTTGCGCTGGATGGGTCACGTTTTTGGGGGGCGATCGCTCCTCTTTTTCTGGGCGATCGTGTTGCTGGTGCCGCTCACCAGTTGCCAGCCCGCGCTTTACAAAACTCAGGCAGCGCAACAGTCGCAACTGATTCTCAGCACCCTCAGCGATCCCAACACGTTTAACTTTGCCAACAAAAACACCTTTCCCAACATTTTCCTGTTTGCCTACGAATGCCTGACCACTGAAAACGGCGTAACCGGGGAAATTGAACCTGCCTTAGCAGAATCTTGGGAAGTGTCGAAAGACAACAAAAAAGTGGTGTTTAAACTGCGTCCTGGGTTGAAATGGTCGGATGGGCACCCGCTGACTGCCGATGATGTCGTTTTCACCTATCGGGATATTGTTGCCAACCCCGCCATCCCTACGGATGCCAAAGAGAGCATTCAAATTGGCGAAGCTAAAGCTTTTCCCCAGCCCCGCAAGCTAGATGATTTGACTGTTGAATTCACCCTGCCAGAACCCTTTGCGCCCTTTCTTCGCGCAACCGCAGGTCCCGATGGCATTGCCATTCAGCCGAAGCACATTTTGGCGGAAACCCTGACGACAAAGGGAGCAGATGGCAACCTAACGTTTTTATCTACTTGGGGCACCAATACCGATCCTCAAACGGTGGTGGTAAATGGACCGTATCAGATGGAAAGCTATGTAGCAGGACAACGGCTCGTGTTTCGGCGTAATCCTTACTACTGGCGGAGAGATTCTGAGGGAAATCCCTTGCCCTACGTGGAGCGGATCATTTGGCAGTTCATTGAGAACACAGATACGCAACTTCTGCGGTTTCGGTCGGGCGAACTGGATGTCATGGGCGATGCTCGTCCGTTGCGCCCAGAGTATTATTCTTTACTGAAACGAGAAGAAGCGCGCGGGAATTTTCGGGTTTACAATGGCGGTCCCTGGTCGGGGGTGCTGTATCTCACCTTTAACCTGAATAAGGCGACGAACCCAGACGGCAAGCCATTCGTAGACCCGATCAAACAGCGCTGGTTTGGCAATTTGGCGTTTCGGCAGGCGATCGCCCACGCAATCGATCGCCAAAAAATCAACACCAACATCTTTCGCGGCTTGGGCATTGTGTTGAACTCGCCCATCTCGGTACAAAGTCCCTATTTTCTCAAACCAGAACAAGGCTTAAAAACTTACGACTACAATCTCGACCAAGCAAAACAACTGCTGCTAGGAGCCGGATTTCGATATAAGCAAACTCAGCTTGTGGATGCGGAAGGTCATCCGGTTCGCTTTACCTTGCTAACTAATTCTGGCAATAAGGTTCGGGAGGCGATCGGCGCTCAGGTGAAAGAAGACCTCGGCAAAATTGGCATTCAGGTCGATTTCACACCGCTCAATTTCAACGTGTTGGTGGAAAAAACTTCTAGCTCCCGCGAATGGGATGCCCACATGATCGGCTTTACGGGAGGCATTGAACCTCACTCAGCGGCAAATCTTTGGCTCAGCAGCGGGGCGTCCCATTCCTTTAACTTGAAGCAACAGCCCGGTCAGCCGCCGATTCAAGGCTGGCAGCCCTACGAGTTTGAACAGGACATCGATCGCCTGATGATTGCCGGAGCGCGGGAACTGGACGAAGCAAAACGTAAACAGGTGTATGCCGATTATCAGCGCGTCGTGCAGGAGAATCTGCCCGTGATTTTTCTGGTTAACGATCGCGCGCTAATGGCAGCCCGCAACACTGTTCAGGGTTTGCAATATTCTGGCTTACCCAGTTGGGGCTTGTGGAATATTCAGGAATTGCAAATGACGAGTGATCCACAGCTTCAAAGTTTGCGCTTTAAAGCTGCAACAGGCAAGTGAACGGTTGTTATACCGTTTTGAGTTTTGTTCGCGTAGCGTCTCCGCAGGAGATATTTTGAGTTTTGTAAGTCCTTCGGACTGGCTTTGCCAACGCGTAGCATTGACCTAGGAGATATTTTGAGTTTTGAATTTTGAGTTTTGTTCGCGTAGCGTCTCCGCAGGAGATATTTTGAATTTTGAATTTTGAATTTTGAGTTTTGAGTGGCAAGACCCAGAAACATTGCCGCTTCCAGCAGATTATCTGTCACGTTTCAATTCCAAATGGGTATTACAAACCGGAGCGATCGCCCTACAGTAGAAATTGCATCGTTAATCCATTTTTATTTTCCTTTCCCGTGACTCAACCCGAAGCGATTCGCCATCTACTCAATGCTGTGGCTCAAGGGGAAGTTTCCCCCGATAGCGCCCTCGACAAGCTCAAGTATTTTAACTACGAGCCAGTGGGTGACTTTGCCCATGTGGATCATCACCGTACCCTGCGGACTGGCTTTCCTGAAGTGATTTGGGGCTTAGGCAAAACGCCGGAGCAAATCGCCCAAATTATGGAGGTAATGCGGCAAAAAACGCCCGTGGTGATGGCAACCCGGATCGAACCGAAAGTCTATGAACAACTGCGATCGCACATTCCAGAACTGCACTACTACCCAATGGCGCGAATTTGTATGGTGCGGGACACCGAAACCCACTCGCGTGATCTTCAGCCGATGCATCCTGGTTTAATTAGCATTCTCTCGGCAGGCACTTCCGACCTACCCGTCGCCGAAGAAGCGGCGGTTACCGCAGAACTCTGTGGCTTTCAGGTAAAACGTCTGTGGGATGTGGGCGTTGCCGGAATCCATCGATTGCTGAACCAGAGAGATGCGATCGTCGATGCCGATGTGCTAATCGTCGTGGCAGGCATGGAAGGAGCCTTGCCCAGCGTGGTTGCAGGCTTAGCCGACTGCCCCGTAATTGCCGTACCCACCAGCATTGGCTACGGAGCGAGTTTCAATGGGCTAGCCGCCTTGCTTGCCATGCTCAACTCCTGCGCTGCGGGAGTCGGTGTCGTCAACATTGATAATGGCTTTGGAGCCGCCATGCTAGCCGGAAAAATCCTGCGAACCGCCGAACGGCTCAGCGAAAAGGCGATCGATCGCCAATCGTCCTGAATTTTCATTCTTTATAAATTCTTATCAATTCGCAGTCGCCTAATGGTTCAAACCGTTTGCAGCACAGAAGTTGGCTTTTGAGTTAGTTCTGGTGCGCCTTGAAGAACTATGCTAGCTGGCTGAGTCGTTTGCTCTTCTTGAACGGAAAGAGGCTCACCTTTTGCAACTGTCATATTTGCAACTGTTAGAACAGTGGGACTATTAGTTGAAGTTGTCGGCTGAGCCACTGGAGGCACAACGACTACAGGCACCACAGGAGGGAAAGGTGTGTTGATACCATAAACCCGGTAGCCACTGTCTGCCAGCATTGCAAAATCCATTTCAGTCGGACCTGGCAAATAGTAAAGCCATTGATAGGACATGATGGATGAAATTTTGGCAGCCGGGTGCCAATAGTCATATTCTTGGGTAACTGGATTTGCCCCATCTTGAGACTGTAAAGGAATATACTGTCCGCCATTAAGTGCCGTGGAGTACTCTCCCTTAAAAACTGCGGTTTGAGGTGTTGTAAAGTCTTGTTTTAGATACCCTTCCCAATTCAAGCCTAACAGCCCTAGAGTGTGCCCCAGTTCATGCGACACTGCATTGTAAAGGTAGGTATTGCTGACTGCTTCATCGATCGCAATTTGTCCAACGCGGGGCATAAGATCGGCGGACGTAATCCATCCACCATAATCATATTCAATGCCGCCATAGCCTCCTGCGGTTCCATTAGAGTTGATGGTATTCACAAACACAACCACGTCATCTACATAGCGCCGAGTTTGAAACGCTGTACTGGCGCTAGAACCAGCCTGTAGCTTGTTGATTGTCCCATTTAATTGCAAGCCAGTCCATTCGTTCGCAATGCGATTTGACCAGTCAGTGGAGGCTTTTTGGGCGATCGCTCGTCGTTCAAGCGTCCAAAAGCCAGAAGTATCGTTACGAAAGTCAAGATCAATATTAAACCGTGAGGTATCAGGAGCATAGGTATTCGTAATGGAGCCTAAATCATAGGTTCCGCTTGCTGACACACCACCGCTTAGCTGATAGTCAATGGTGTTGCCAATCAAGCGATCGGTTGCAACTCCATCCACTTCAGCAATGAACCAAACGGTTTGGATTTGATTCCAAGTTTGGGGCGTAAAGGTCACAAAATTTTGAGTGCCGTTTTGCCGATTGCCATCTGCATCTACGACTAAAAAGCTACCGGGTGTAAATGCCAGCGTGATATTTGAGGTGGGCGCTTTATCCAAATTGAGCTTCACTTGAAAGGTGCCGGTATCCCCTTCTTTTCCACTAAACAATAGAGTGTCGATGGTGACCAAACTAATCGGAATAGGGGCAATAACGGGCACAGCAATTTCTGGATAGCTATTGACTGGCTCTACGGGCAAGATGGGTCGAATCAACCGTTCAGGATCGCGCCCTTGCTGAGTACTTGGCTCAGTTGACTGATCACTATCGACTGGTTCTATCGTCAAAACGGGGCGAGTTAATCGCCCTTGACCGCTGTTTTGTTGAATACTGACTTCGGTAGCAATACTGGCTTCAGTAGCTAATTGAGGCGCAAACGCGATCGCACTTTTTCCCAACCTCATCCAGTGAGTCAAGGTTGGCTCAAACAGCGCCGCCGCAGGGCTGTTTCCAGCATCCCGATCACTGCTATCCGTGTCAATTAGAGAGCTAAAGGTTCGGAAGAAATTTGCTGACAGGGAATCTGCCAAGGATGAGTTAATGCCGATATTGGAAGGTGACGCAGATTGAAAAGTAAGATCCTCCAAAGATGAGAGGTTCAATGAAGACCCAAGAGTGCCATAAGTACAATTTATACACATAATCTAAAGACAATCCTGTTTAATTACTTAGACAACCGCTAGGTGTTGTTCCCTTCAAAGATGGTTTGCAACCGTTGCTCGCACTCTAAAAACATTTCAATAAAGCGTCTTTGGATCATTTGTGAATCCAACCTAAAATATCAAACGCTTACGCTCCGGGCAATACAAAAAAATGAAACATCAAGAATACACTACGTAAAAAGTGTCGGTAGGGATGCGATGTGTTCAGCGGCATTGCGTTGGAACTGAATGAAACATCATTGGTTAAGAATAGCAAGTATGTTTTTTAACTTAAATAAAGACTTGATAAAGATGAGAGGTTTGTAAAGATTTTGACCGGAGCGTTTACTTAAACACTATTTTGTTGGCTTGTATGGTGCGATCGCTCTTTGTCCTGCCAATCCATGGTTTACTTTCATGACTTTATTCAGGCAAACCTCATCCTAAACAGGAATCTTTACAGTTTCTTCATGCAAATCTACGAAGATTTTGAGCCTTTCTGGGTAATTCCTCGGAACCATTGCATCCGTTTTGTTGCGATCCTTATAGATAGGCTGGAAGCTTCGGACATTTTCTGGCTGTCGCTCGTAAGCTTGTAAATTCTGGAAGATTGGCAAGTTATGCTGGGCAAAATTCTTGGAAGCCGTTACGAAATCAAACAGCATTTGGGAGGGGGTGGTTTTGGGCAAACCTATCTAGCTGATGATCTACATTTGCCCGGTCAGCCTACCTGTGTTGTGAAACAGCTAAAACCCAAAAAGGTGGATGCAGAAACGTTTCAAGCTGCAAAACGCCTATTTGATACCGAAGCTCAGGTGCTTTATGCCCTAGGGAACCACAGTCAGATTCCTAGGTTATTTGCTCACTTTGAAGAAGAGCAAAAGTTTTTTTTGGTGCAGGAATTTATTGAAGGGGTCGTTTTCAATCAAGAACTACGACAGCGGACTCAGTTTGCTGAGGCGGAAGTGCTGCATCTTTTGCAAGATGTGTTGACGGTACTAGAGTTTGTTCACCAGCAGCAGGTGGTGCACCGAGACATTAAACCTTCCAATTTAATCCGGCGATCGCACGATCATTGTTTGGTTCTAATCGATTTTGGTGCCGTCAAGCAAATTGGTTGGGCGGAGGGTGAAAGTCGGCATTCAATCGATAGTTTGGCGATCGGCTCCTCTGGCTATATGCCGAATGAGCAATTGGCGGGAATGCCTTGCTTGAGTAGCGATATTTACGCGGTGGGCATTCTGGCAATTCAATGCCTGACCGGCACGTATCTCCAAAAATTGCCTAAAGATTTGAAAACAAGCGAAATTCTGTGGCGCGATCGCGCCCATATCAGCCCAGAGCTTGCCGCCATTTTGGATACGATGGTGCGCTATGATTTTCGCGATCGCTACCCCTCCGCCGCAGAAGCACTGGCAGATTTGAACGGTTTGATGGGAGTGACTTCGGTTGCCGACTTATTAACAGAGCAAACCATTGTCACCTTAGAAGGGCACCTCGTTTGGTTAGAACGGGGAGACGAGCTATTTCATCAGCAGCGCTATCGGGAAGCCGTTGTTGCCTATGACCGGGTGATTCAGGCAAATTCTAGTGATTACATCGCATGGTTTAAACGAGGAATTGCTTTAGAAAATCTGGAGTGCTACGAAGAGGCGGCGGATTCCTATGAACGTGTTCTTCAGCTTCAACCCGATGATTACTTGGCGTGGTATAAGCGCGGCAATGCCTTTGAACGGCTTCAGCGATCGCCAGAAGCGCTTCAAGCTTACGACCAAGTGGTGCAGCTAAAACCGGATAACTACTGGGCGTGGCACGATCGCGGCAAAATGTTGGAAGCCCTCAATCGGTTTGACGAGGCGCTTGCATCCTATAACCGTGCAGTTAACCTTAAGCCCGATTTTCAGGTGGCAATTGCCAGCCGAAAGCAGCTTTTGAGCCAATTAAAGCAGGTGGATACGCTTTACCATTTGCAGCATTATGATGAAGCGATCGCGTCGTGCGATCGCGCCATTCAAGACAACCCCAATGATGGTCTTGCCTGGTTTATGCGAGGAATGGCAATGGAAAATTTGCAAGAGTGGGATCAGGCGATCGCGGCGTATCGGCGTGTGGTCGAAATCCAGCCTGATGATCACTTAGCCTGGTTTAAGCAGGCGACGCTGTTAGCCACGGTGCAAAAACCGCATGAAGCATTGATGGCGTTTCAACAGGTGATCCAGCTACAGCCAACTAACTATTGGGCATGGCACGATCGCGGTAAACTGCTAGAAAACCTGGGGCAATCGGAAGCGGCGATCGCCAGCTATGACCGAGTTTTACAGCTTAAGCCCGACTTTAAAGCATCAGTAGATGCACGCACCCGCATTCTCAAACAGCTTCACCAAAGCGTGATTGCGCCAACGACAGATGAAGATGTAACCATTTTTTCGAGAGCAACTGAAAAAGGTTGCCCAACATCCTCCCCACACCTTGGAGTAGAACAAGCGGCTGTTAAAACTGCGCAGCAATCTCAACCCTATGCGGCGGCTTGGAATACGGGTGAATCTAGTGTCTTTTCCGAAGAAACTTCCATCATCAATCGTGGTACAGACTCATCAGACACCCATTTAATCAGCCTAGTTGAAGAAGAAACCCGCATTAATTTCTGGGTTGCCAGCCTCACAGGTTCAGCACTTGCGTCTGAGCCTGTTTGCTCTGAGCCTGCTTGCTCTGAGCCTGCTTGTCCTGAACCTATGAGTACGGCAGCACCGGAAACCTATCAAACCTTGTTTGACAGAGGGCGCACTTTAGAAAAGCTACAGCGCTATGGGGAAGCCCTTATTGCGTTTAATCAAGCGTTGCAGCAATGTTCAAATGACTCAGAATTATGGCGGTGTCAGGCGAATGTGTTGACTTTTCTGGGTCGCCATGACAAAGCCGTGAATTCCTACAATAAAGCGCTTCAGCTTAACCCTAAACAGGTTGAAGTATGGTGTTGTCTAGGCGCTAGCCTCACGCGATCGCAACGATACCAAGAAGCAATAACAGCATTTGAGCAGGCAATCCGACTCAAGCCTAAACGCCCTATTCCCTGGTATTGGCGCGGGCGGGCGTTGGTGGAGTTGAAACGGTATGCTGAAGCTATCCGGTCGTTTGAAAACGCGATCGCCTTAAAGCCAGACTTTCAACCCGCGATCGCTGACCATAAACGCACCCAAAAGTGCCTGAAGCAATTGGAGCAGAGTGCGAGTTGTCGGAGCTAGCATATCGTCATTCTTTAACTGATTCTTGCAGGACTATCTAAGAAGACTAAGCTCAGTCTTCGGTGCTCTCCATCAACCCGTTGTTAAGATAAGTGTGCGTTCGCCCTAGTGAGGATCGGATACCTGACCTCTAATTTCTAACATTTGACCCCTAATTCTCGGCTCCTGCTTAACTTAATTCAACTGCTCGTTTGGCTAGCGCTTCTGGAGTGATGCCGTTGAGTGCCATTAGTTCGGTGGCGCTGGCGGTGGTTTCGCCGCGTTTCCAGGCAAAGGTGTCGCGTTTCGCGGTGCTACGCAGCATCACAGGTTCTAGCATGGCGCTTGCCCCGCCGGTCACGCCGATGAGGGCATCGCCGCCAAATAAGCGATCGAACCCAATATCATCCAAAAAGTCATCATCCGGCTCAGAGCACAGTTCCCAGGCTACATCAGCGGGGCGATAGAGCCGACGCGGACTGACGATCGCCACAATCCGCACACCAAAGCCCTGTGCCTCTAGCTGTTTGGCGGCTTCAAACACCGGATTCAAAATCATGTCGCCAATCACGACAAACACGATAGTTTTGCGACCTTGGCTTTCGTGGAGGGCGATCGCGCCTGCTTTAAGCGCCTGTCGCGTTTGCTCAAACGTGGTGCGAATCGGCAACGGCGATTTACTCGCGGTGATCACAATCCCTTTGTTCTGCGTCGTCAAGCCCCAGTCATAGCAAACCTGAACGCTATTGGCATCGGGCGGAAACACGGGAAACACATTGCCATTTCGCATCATGGCGGCGAAGTAGGCTTCGATTTCGGGACGTTGATGCGTCCAGCCGTTGCGTCCTTGCTCCAGTGCGCCTGCGGTAAACAGGGTAATGGTAGACGGGGTGGGGCGGCGCAGTTCTGCCATTGCCTGAATCACCGTTTGCCAGATGGGTAAGCCGTTGACCGCAAAGGATTCGTAGGAACACCAAAGCGTCCGGCAACCCAACAAGGCTAATCCGGCTGCCAATCCGGCACAGGCATCTTCGCTCAGCGGCTCATACACTTGCCCAACTGGGTTTTGGTTATACAGCGGGTCTGCCGTGGGGTGAATGATTTTGAGCGCCTGATTAATATTGGCAATGCCAGAAGCCTCATTGCCATCGGCGTTGGTCACCAGATAGCTCGGATCGGTTTGCCCCACATAGCCTACCAGCTTGCCCATGGCGGTGGTGGAAATCTTGGGGTCGCCACCCACGGCAAATTCTTCTAGGGGAAGTGTTCCCAGGTCGGGCAGCGATCGCACAAATTCAGTCACCACAGTTTTGCTAGCCGGTCCGCCCCCGGCTCTCGCGCAGTTAGTTCGCACCAAATCCCAGGCTTCGGCGGTCAACGCACGAGTTTGTAGCGCACTGACAATGTCAGGATTTTCTAAGGTGTGGTGGGCGTAAAGGTTGTGAGATTTGGCACCCCGCGCATGAACTCCGGCTCCCTTCAATTGCTTAATAATAAAAACCGTGAGCGTACCGTTTAGCGCAGACTCTGCCGCTTTTGCCATGCCCTCCAGAACCGCTTGAGTGAACGCCAATCGCTGTTTGAAGGAAAAGATTGTGCTGTCTACAAAGTCACCGGGTTGGTCTTGGTCATCAAACTCTTTAGCATCCACCAGCACGACTTGCTCAAACCCATTGCCGCGCCAGTATGCCGTCATGCGATCGCTCGACAGCGTAGACACCATGCTGTGATGCTCTTGGGAAAAACCATTCCACACCAGCACCGGTAGAAAATTGGTCGCATGGGGAAACGCCGTATGGAAATGCGCCATCGAACTGACGATGTAGGGTTCGCCCAAGCCGCCATCTCCCACGGTAAACGGAAACAGTTTGCCAGGATGAAGCAATGCACCCGCCATCGCAAAATGCTGCCCCTGACCCAACGGACCCGCTGGAGCCAGCAAGCCCGGAATTTGCCCCGATAAGTGCCCCAGCAATCCATGACGCTCTCGGTAGCGATCGCGCAGTTGCTGCACCGTTTCAATCCCCATATCTTCCAGGGAGCGATCCAAAAACATGGCGCTGTAAAAACCGGGGGCGTGATGCCCGACTTCTGTAACAAAGTTTTTGTGCCCCAGCATCACCAATGCCGCATAAGCTTCTGCTTGGCTGGCAAACCCGCCGGGATGCCCCGATGCTTTGCTAGCAGTCACTTGCAGCGTCAGATATCGTAACGCATCGGCATAGAGCAAAGTTTGATAAACGGCACAGGGATCATTCGGCGCAGGGATGGCAGTTTTGCCGTCTAGAATCGCGGGCATGATGCCGTAGCGATCGAATTCAGGATAGGAATCCGCAAAATATTGAATCCCCTCACAAAAGGCTGGAGCGGATTTGGGGTTCGGAGTAACTGCCGTCATGCGTGAGATACCTGGTGCAACGATGAAAGGGCGCGATCGCTCAATATTCTATCCTACACAGCCATCTGCACAAAAAGTTGACAGGCTTGAACTGATCTTTGCAGGCTAGCCATTCAGTTTTGGCAGTGCAGGGTTCAAGTTTCGGGTTACAGCATCTCATACTCATATCGTTTTGAGTTTTGTTCGCGTAGCGTCTCCGCAGGAGATATTTTGACTTTTGAGTTGTAGAAGCTTTACTCGGCTATGGTTTCAATCTCAGATCTGTCGCACCCTCCGTTTAAATGGGTATCAAAATTCAAAAGAGTAGTGAATCAGCTTTCTATTCAAGCCGTGCATGATTGACAGTTGAACTGCGCGAGTTGACAAAAGCCCTTGGGGCATCCCAGAAACAGCGCCCGCGATCGCCCACTAAACTGAAACTTACCACCCAATCCCAGAAGAGTGTCAGGTAGTGCCTTTAAGTAAAGGATGGAGAAAAAGACAGCATTTGCTCTTGTTGTAGTCTCTCTCGAATCTTCTGGTTGTAGTGATGGATGAAATTCCAGATGGCTGCAATGTGATTGTCTAGCTTCTTCGAGAACGATAAGCTTTGTCTGACTAGGCGTGAGATGCGTTGCCGCAACGTGTTATTCAACCGTTCAATATGGCTGGTTAAACCAGAATCCTTATCCACTGAAAAATGGCGCTTGCTGGGTAACACACACGCGTAAGCGTCCCAATGGTCAGTGTAGATGCAAGCATATTGTCGATATCGGCGCGGCAAAGAGTTCCACAAGGCTTGTGCGGAGTGTTGCGAACGGTCTCCCCCATGACAGCCGATGATTTCACGAGTCGCTCGATCCAGTGCCAACCAGACCCATTGTTTGTTACCTTCATCATCCACAAATGACCACAACTCATCCATCTCAACGGCTAATCGAGCCGTTGTTTTGGGCATCACCTCTGCGGTTTGAGGCACTTGGGCATAGGCTTGATTGACGTAGTGTTGCAACCCACTTTCCGACAGTTGTAGCACTCGCGCAATGCCTGCTAGGGGAATCCGTTCGAGCAACAAGCGATTAATCAAAGCACAGGTGTCTTTGTTTTTCGGTCGCCACTGGGGATTTTCGACGAACTGACGACCACAATCCCGGCATTTGTAATTCTGTTTGCCACGTCGGGTTGTGCCATTTTTCATGATGTCGTCTGACTCACAGGTAGG
>JBGSWI010000066.1:0-6800 GCA_041752515.1 Leptolyngbyaceae cyanobacterium
TGATGTCGGCGAGGCGATCGAGGACTTCGGCTAAGCCGTGTTGCTCGATGAGGGTTTCGAGGGTGGTTTTGAGGGTTTGGGTTTGGATGAGCATGATGGTGATGAATAGTTTTGAGTTTTGAGTTGGGGGAAGTTCTAGAAGTTCTGAAATTTCCTTGCCTTTGACACTACCCTTAAAACTTTAAGGCTGTCAATGTTTTAACCTTAAGACTTTTAGGGCAATATATTGGTATTAATCCTTTATGGGAAAAGTACCAGTGAGCAAAATTGGCGAACTTCGGAGGCGTGCGGAACTTACCCAACGTCAGTTAGCTGATGAGGTTGGTGTGACTGAAAGCACTATTTCAAATTGGGAGCAGGGGCGGAATTCTCTTGTCTGGTTAGAACGGATAGCAAAGCTTTGTAGAGCGCTTCAATGCACACCTGAGGATCTCATTGATTACGTTGAGGCTATCGATTCTGAGGGAAGCAGCTATGAGTAGCGCGATCGCCCTGTTTCAATTTGAGAATCACGATCTTCGTTTTGTTGGTACGGCTGATCAACCTGAATGGGTTGCTGCGGATGTGGTGGATATTCTTTACTCAAAGGCTGACAAACGAAATCGGCGTAATTATCTCGATAAGGTTCCGGCGGAGTGGAAGGGTCATAAATTACTTATGACCCTTGGTGGTGAGCAAGACATGGTAACTCTCTATGAACCTGGTCTCTATCATCTGATTTGTCGTTCGGACAGTTCCCTTGCTATACCGTTCCAGCGCTGGGTGTTTGAAGAGGTGCTGCCTTCCATTCGTAAAACGGGTGGTTATGGTGTTCAACCTGCTGATCCGTTTGCTCATCCCGATATTCAGCAGTTCCATGAGTTGCTGCTGGATGGGGATTTGAAAGCGTCGGAGATGCGTTTGTTGCTGATGTTGCGGCAGTTGATGGCTGAGGGAAGTTTTGAGGATGTGACTTATACGACTTTGACTACCCGGCTGGGGATAAATCAGTCTACTTTTTATCGGGCGGTGGGGCGGCTGCGGGAGTTGGGGATTGTGGATCTGCGGGTGCAGCGAATGATGTCTGTTTCGATTCCGCCGCAACTTTACGCAGTCGATTAAAGAGCTTTGCTGCTGGCTGGGAGAGGGGTTTAGGGCAGGTTTTTCTGAAGGGTCAAGAGTCTAGTTCTAGCGGTTGCAAAAGAGGTGTGATAGCGTGTGTCCAATGATTCCTACAGGACACAGGACGGATGGCTGTAGAACTGGATTCACTGACGATTAAGGACTTGGAAGCGCGGTATGGAGTGGCGCGATCGAATGTCTATAACCGGATCAATGGGCTGAAGGAGAAAGGCTACCCGCTGGAGCCGGAGAAGCGGGGGGCAAAGTCAATTTTCAGTGCGGATCAGGTGCAGGTGATGGATGCGCTGGATAGCCATATTAAAGCGGGGAATGAGATCGCCAGTTTTCCGAGTAATGGGCATACGGATCTGCTGCGTGTCTCACAGGACACCTGGAAACCGTCTCATAGGACGCAGGACATTACTAGGGGTGATGAGAGTAAAATGGTGGGCGTGCTGTTGGGTGCGCTGGCTTCTCTCCAGCCTAGTCAACCTGACCCACTGGCAAACCTGGAATTGTTGGAGCGGGTGGCTGAGAAAGGGTGGTTATTGTCTACTAGTCAACTTGCGCCGTTGCTGGGGCTGAAGTCGTTACACGGCTCTGAGTTTTGCCGCGCTATGGGTTTGTGTTTACCAGGGTGGGCAGGAATGGGGCTGAGAGTGCGTGGCGGGTGGGAAAGGAAAAGTGAGTTAGGAGGGTGCGATCGCTTACCGAGTTTCTAATAGACAGATTAATTCCATCTATTCACCCCAAATGGCATGTTATCCAGAATGATTCTGCCTATCTCTCCAATTTAGGGTTTTATGCGGAAATCATCTGGCTAATCACCCGTTTTGGGATCTTAGGCAGAAAAGTTCCGTCTACTAATAGTTAGGCTCATCTTTAAAACCATTGGAAGATTTCAAAATGAAAAGACTGAGAGTTCCATTAATGCAAACAGGTGTAATTGATCGAGAGCTAATCTCACCTGAAGCACTTTTTGATATGAAGAGTCAGTTAGATGAGGCATATCTTCCATTGACTATTGAACATGATATTCGGAATCCTCCAATTGGAAGAATCGTATCTGGTGAAATATTTGAACTTGAGGATGGCAACTATCTTTTACAGGGTGAAGCTGAGGTTTTTGATGAGTCTGTAGAGTCTTTAAAAATAAGCACAGAAAAAGCAATCAGGATTTATGCTAAAGAGATAGAAACTTTTGAGGCATCCTACGATGGTAGATTGCATAGTGATGAACTTGAAAATCTTCGTAATGAGCTTGACCCAATAGCCACTAATTCGTGGGAAAGTAGAAAATACTCCGCTGAGCCGCAAAACGTTGTACTTATTGCTTTCGGTGTTTTTGCTATTTCTAGCATTGCAGGCGGCTTCTTCAAAAATATTGGCTCGGACATCTACGACATACTCAAACATTCATTAAAGAAATATTTTTCTAGGGACTCTAAGAGTGATACCCAAGAAGAATTACTTCAACTACAGTATTTTATTAAGTCAGATTCAGGCAGAGATATAGAACTAAATGTTGTAATTACTAATCCATCGGCCGACGATATTGATCAGTCATTTAATAGTCTCCCAGAAGCAATTGAGAATTTAGTTGGAAGATTACCTATCGATATAAATAGCGTATGCAGAATTGTACTTAGCTACAAGCTCTCTAAACTTAAAGTGCTTTACCTATTAAGATCAGATGGTGTGCCTTTGTCCGTAAAAATTCATGAGCAATGATTTCTATAGAGCCTAATAGACATAGATGTCTTTGTACAGGAAAACCACTAGTAGAGTGAAGGTTTAAATTATGAGAGATAACTTCCCCATATTCTGACCAGTCCAAGCGGGCTTGCCTAACCCGTTGGTGCAGCGGACGGCACGAAGATCCCTACCGTTGTGGCCTATTTTTCTCACCGCCGCTGACCGTTTCCGTTAGACAGCAATCACATCGTAAAATGTATCTTCTGTCTTCTTGATTTTTGGCTTCTCATGGTGAAGTGTAAACATGACTTCTGAACCCCAAGGCTCTAAAGATAAAGAAGAGATAACAGTTATCTTGGCTGAGTATAAAGCTCTTCAGGATCAGATGTTAGCCCGAATGAATCATCGAATTACTTTGCTTACGTCAAGTACAACATCCTCAGCGATTCTGCTTGGTCTTGCCCTGGAAAGACAAAGTAATTGGCTTTTGTTGCTTGTTCCGATGGTTACATGCTTGTTTGGTCTTCTTGTCGTTTATCACAACACAATCATTTACGATATCGGAGACTATATAGGAGCCTGTATTGAACCTCGCCTCAACAAAGTTTATCCACTTGTTTTGGGTTGGCAAATAAGTTCTAGAACGCCTCGTTTCAAAAATATCTTTGGAGTTTGGCACTTTCCAATGATTTTGGTAACTTTAGTTCCCTCTTTTGCCGCGATTTTGCTAACCTTTGTATCTTCAAGGTTTGAGCCTGGAATGATGGCTTTACTAGTTCTTGATATCCTTTTGCTTTCATATTTCTTAGTAGAGTATAGACGCAGAGTTTGGTTGAGAAATTCTTATCGCACTGAATCAATTAGGAAATGGGGACAAAAATTAGATGAGCATGATCTTATTTAGTAATCAACATTTGACTGTAGACAGTTGATTGGTTAGTGCTGTCTAACAATTCAAATGCAACGGACGTTTGAAAGCTACTGGTACTAAGTTGAAGGTTACTGCAACCGCTGACCGCAACCGTTAGATACCTTTACGATCGCACCCCTACCCCATCCCCGAATCTGCGCTCCAACGCCTCAACTCGCAGCTTCAGTTCCGCTAACTCACACTCTGGCTTCTTGGGGTTAAAATGCTCGTCCAGCAATCGCTTCAACAGTTGCGATCGCTCGTCTGGATTTGAGGGTAGCTGCTCCAAAATTTGAGGACTCACCCTAAATGAAATTCTTGGATTTGGCATGGTTTGGCAGAGGTGTAAGGGCGTTATGGAGCGGGGGGAGTTTTGGGAAGCTGGCGGACATAGTTGAAAATAGTTTTAATCAAGCCGGGATCTTTACCCCAATCTGGTGGACCCAAAACTTCTGGTGGAATCGGCAGCGGGTTGCAGCGCAGATCAAGGGTATTGAGTTTAGGTAACGCTTCCAGACAGTCGGGAAATTCCTTGATTTTATTGTTTTTAAGGTTAAGTTTTTCTAACTGTTTTAGGTTGCCAATCCCCTCTGGAATGACGCTGATTTGGTTGTTAGCGAGGGAAAGCACCGTCAGATTGGTCAAGTTGCCAATCCCCTCTGGAATCACACTGATTTGGTTGCTAAAGAGGTAAAGCGTCGTCAGATTGGTTAAGTTGCCAATCCCCTCTGGAATGACGCTGATTTGGTTACTAAAGAGGTCAAGCGTCGTCAGATTGGTCAAGTTGCCGATGCCCTCTGGAATGACGCTGATTTGGTTGTTAGAGAGGGCAAGCTCTGTCAGATTGGTCAAGTTGCCAATCCCTTCTGGAATGACGCTGATTTGATTGCCATAGAGGGAAAGCTCTGTCAGATTGGTCAAGTTACCAATCCCTTCTGGAATGACGCTGATTTGATTGCCATAGAGGGAAAGCTCTGTCAGATTGGTCAAGTTACCAATCCCCTCTGGAATGACGCTGATTTGGTTGTCCCCGAGGTCAAGCTCTGTCAGATTGGTCAAGTTGCCAATCCACTCTGGAATTTTAGATAAACCAATACTAACTGCGGTGAACGACTCTAAAGTTTCAAGCTGAAACACACAGTTTGGAAAGACTGCCAACGGGTTGCCGCTGAGATCCAGGGTTTTCAAATTTTTCAGGGTAGCGAGTTCGGGGGGCAGCGTGGTGAGTTGATTGGTCACCAGCGTTGGGATCAATTTGTCATCGTCCCATTCCCACTCTTCCACCCTGCCCAAAGTTAAGAATTCAAGCTTGGTCAGCTTGCCGATTTCGGGGGGGAGTTTGGTCAACCCCTCGCCGGAGAGGTCAAGTCCTATCCAGCCTCTGCTTGCTGCGTGGTCGATCAGCGATCTCAACTCTTCCTGGGTCATGCTCATCCTCGCTTCATCCTGTTGGTTCGACTACGCTCACCATTCATCCTTCGGCTAAGCCGACTATCTATCGTTCGACTGCGCTCACCATGAAGTGGTTGGCTCAGCTATGAGTGACACCCTGGTGACAGATTAACAAAAGTGTGGTGACACTCGCCTTAAAAAGTTGGTGACAGATTAAACCAAACTTGGTGACAGGTGGAGACAGATAACGGTGGATCACTGGTGACACCATCATAAGTTTGCCCTATGGGGCTGAAAACGCCCAAAACACGCCTAGAAACGTGACTAATTGCGTCTTCGGCAATGAGTCAAACCATCTCAAATACCGACTGTTACGGGCTTATAAAAAAAGTCCCTAGTCCAAATCTCTGAACTTGGACTAGGGAAGGGGGTGTTTGTGATGAAAATGTATCGCCCTGGACCGAAATTTATAAACACTTCTTACCGACTAGAAAGAGCGGGTGTATTAGTGGGGCTTATTAAAGAGAGGGGGTTAACGGTGCCCTTTCCAGCTAAGTGTATTTCAAAGTGACAGTGCGATCCGGTTGAATAACCTGTGCTGCCCATCAACGCGATCGGCTGACTTTGAGTAACCGACTGACCCACAGTAACGAGAATTTGAGAATTGTGAGCGTATCGCGTAATCGTGCCGTCAGCATGGCGAACTTCAACCAACAACCCATACCCGCCGCTATTCCATCCAGCGCTGATCACTGTCCCGTTTGCCGCTGCAACGATGGGAGTTCCAATAGGAGCAGCGATATCAATTCCCTTGTGCATTCTGCCCCATCGCCACCCATAGCCGCTGGTGAGAATACCTTTTGCAGGCTGGATATACTCCGTTGTGATAGTGGTTGGCTCGACAGCCGGTGGCATTTTTGGGGAAGCTGCGGGACTAGAGAGTAGGTCGTTTTCTAGCGCCTGTTCATAATTACCTAGGGCTTGTTCTGGGGTAATGGGGAATGCGGGTGAAATGGTTGCTATCGCCAATATGAGAGCGGTAATGGTTGTTTTCAGCATGGGGGAGGTGAGTTCAACTTCTCATCCCTATTACCCAATCTGCCAACGAACCAACCGTGAATCTATCTATTAGCCTTGCGATAATCCCAAGGTTTTATGCTGGTCGCCGTCGCCCATACACCACTGCGCTTTGCTTGAGCAATTTTTTCAGCTTCAATAATGCTTTCCCGGTTGGGGCAACCTTGGGAATATTGCGGGTAGTGGTATGCCAAACCTGCCAACACTAACGCCTCATTGGCAAACTGTTCAGGCTTTTCTATAACAAACACTTCGCCCACTGTGCGCCCATATCTATCCTTTTCAACTGGCGTAATTGCAACCTGTTTGTTTAGTGCCATTTTTTTAAGGTAATCACCGCTTTCTCTCCCTAGTGGCTGCGCCTTTTCTGGGGCATCAATCCCACAAAGCCGCACTTTGAGCTTTTCGCCATCTATATCAACCGTGATTGTGTCGCCATCAGCAACTCTGGTCACGGTGCCAATTTTTGACTGTGATTGATGTTGGCAAGCTTGGGCGGCGATCGCTGTTATTCCAACAATGGCAACAAGAGATAGTGATGTCAGGGCTTTCACGGTTGTTTGATTTTTTGATTGGGCACTATGCCTTAAGCATTCCCATTCAGAGAGAGTGTTTATGCTTCTTC
>JBGSWI010000067.1:0-10339 GCA_041752515.1 Leptolyngbyaceae cyanobacterium
GGCGTTAGGATTCGTTGCCAGAATTTTGTCCACTTCGCTGTTGATGATCCGAGCTTGATCCTCTCGTTGCTGTTCGCCTCGAATGGTAGGTAGCTGATTTGGATCGCCAAACAATGGGGTGCTACCACCTCTAGAAGTCAAGTGATTATTAATCGTTGTCACTGCTTGCCCGTTAAACGTAAACGTGGCAACGAGCGGCTTGCGGCTTGCCTCAAATGCATCGCCGTCACTCAAATCGGTGTCTACGATTCGTCGGACTGAATCTGGCACCAAGCCGACTCGATTGGGGTTAAAGAAATAGCCGGGTCGGATGTTGCTGCCGGGTTGACCGCCATCTTGATTATTTTCGGGTGCGATATCAAAGAACTGATAGGTTGGACCACCAGCGGCAGAAATTGCATCGATCAGAAGTTGATAGCTGAGGCTAGCATCTACGGTGCCGTCGTTGATCGCACCATTGTTGTCCTGAATTTCCTGAAGGGCAATAATGTCAGGCGATTTCAGATTGTCGATGATGTGGGAGGCAAGTCCTTCAAATCGCACTCCTGCAAATGGATTGAGGTTCTCGACGTTGTAGCTGGAGATCGTTAGGCGATCGCTAGTCCCTGTCAGATGCGTAACCTCTGGTTGCAATCCGCCAGCAGTGCGGAAATAGGGTTCGGTGACGAGGAATTGATAGTTGCCAAAGCCGTAACTGACTACTCCGGTCACGTCGCCCAATAAATCGCCCACATTGACGGGTGGGTTGCTAAAGCTAGTGAATAAGCGATCGTCGATTTGAATCCGCTCTGGGTTGAAATCATTCGGAGAAATCGTAATGCCACCGCGACTATTAATCCCCGTTGCACCCGCGCCTTGATCCAATACCGCCCAAAGTTCTGAGCTATTCGCCCGAATGTTGGTTGGGCTGACTGCCACAACATCTTGCGCCGTTACCCGCATTCCTTCGAGACTTTCATAGAAAAACACACCGCTTGGAAAGATCACCTCGGTGGGAGGGGTGCGATCGCCTGCCCCGATTCGTGTTTCGGGTAGCGCATTGCCCCTCGATAGAATATTAACAGTAGGGCTACCACCAATCTGTGTGGTAGTCAGGTTGTTGAAATCACCGCCGGGTCGAAACTCCGAAACTATTCCACTGATTTCGATAGAGTCCCCAACACGCACTGTAGGTCTGGAACCTGTGAAGACAAAGATCCCTTCAGAAGTTGCCGCATTGTTATCAGGATTTGGATCTTGTAAGTAGAAGCCGTTGCTGTCTACCGCCGTTACGATTCCAGGGACGTTATTGACTGTTTGACCATCTAGAAGCGATCGCAATCCTGTTCCTTGGATGTCGTGAATGCGAACTTCGGAAAACTGCGTAGCTGGCAGACTATCTCCTAAATCTAAATAATCATAGTCAAAAGATTGAAACGGCTCTAAAAGAGCGCCTTGATTTGTGTCATCCATAGCCTATGTCCTTAACTAATGGGTTTGAGCCTTAAAAATTGAAGAATGAATCTTGAAGCTGAAAGAATGGCTGAGAAGCTTCTCAAAAAGCCGCGTGAAATTTCTGCACTACAGAAGTAAGCACTGTTCTCTGACTTCTTGAAGTTAAATTCTCTACTCGAAATAAAGGATCTCATTCTCAAGTTAAGGAAGCTCTGCTCTTTGTTTAAGAAGCGCCTATATTTTAGTTAAGCGTATAAAATTAAGGTTTGCTAGGATAGTTCGCTGCTAGAAACCTTCTAATAAGGAAAACATCCCATCCTTTTAGATATTGGGTTTTACTGCAAACAAAGGTAGACCATAGGAATGCTTGAGTTCCGGGCAGTGGAGTGAGACACTGAAAAAGTCGATGAAGGTAAGAAGGGCTTTGTGAAATTCCTTTCGTAGATTGCGCTATCTTACGGTTTACTAGCGTTTATAGTTTTAATGCCGCAAGCAGGGCTGTCGCAGATTTCTCAGGAGCGCAAAAGATTTATGAAAGGTTTGGATTCCACTCAGGTTGAGCAGTTGAAGGAAATTGCTGAGTATCTATATCAGCAACGTCAACATCAAGGGATTTCCCTTGAAAAGATTGCTAAACAAACCTACATTCCGCAGCGTATTTTGCAGGCATTAGAATCAGCGCAGCTAGACATTCTGCCAGAACCGGTTTATATCAAAGGGTTCATTCGTCGGTATGCCGATGTTTTAGGCTTAGATGGCATGATGATTGCCGATGCCTTTGATGTGGAACCTGCCTCCTTGGCTCATACTGTGCCTGAGATGCAACCTGAAATTGCGGCATCGGTTCCACACCCTGTCCTATCGCTCCCAGAACCCCAGCCCGAAGTCCCCGCCGAACGACCCAGCGATCGCACCCCCCGACCAGAGCGATCGGCTCACTCCGGCTCATCTTTTTTACCTTGGCTAGGAGCCGGCATCGCTGCCCTTGCCGTAGGCGCATTTGCCTTCAGCCTATTAAGCCAGCCACAACCACGGGCTGCAACCCAATCAGCCACAACAACCCTGCCGACCCAGCCATCAGGCTCACCTCTGCCCCCAAAGTCTCCCTCACCTGACGCTACTATATCCGCCACACCTGCGGCTCAAGACGCAACGCTAACAGCAGAATCGCCCATACAAGTAGACCTCAATTTAACCGATCGCTCCTGGCTCGAAGTTTCGGTTGATGGCAAGGTTGAATATGAAGGCTCTTTAGAAAAAGGTGCACAGCGCACCTGGAAAGCAAAGAAAAGCATTCTAATTGTGGCGGGCAATGCGGGTGCAGTGGTTGCATCCTTTAACCAGGGGGAAGCAAAAGCGCTGGGCAAGCTTGGATCTGTCGTGACGGTAAAATTTCCTACGCAAAAAAAATCGCCCTAATCCTCCTTGCTCTTCGTCTGGCGATCGCTTCAGCACCCCTGCACGACGCGCTACGAGGAATAAATCGGTGGGCTTGGTATAAATCTCATGGGTATAAATCTCAGGTAAGCAGATCGTTTTGTTGAAGGAATCGGCGGCAATGTCTAAAGACTATCCCAGAGATATGGTGGGCTACGGCGGCAATCCGATTCATCCTCAGTGGGCAAACCAAGCGCAAATTGCGGTGCAGTTTGTGATCAACTACGAAGAGGGTGGCGAAACCTGTATTTTGCATGGCGACCAGGCTTCGGAAACATTCTTATCTGAAATTGTGGGTGCGGTGCCCTTGATGGGGCTACGGCATATGAATATGGAGTCGTGCTATGAGTATGGCAGTCGAGCGGGGTTTTGGCGCTTGCATCGACTGTTTACGCAGCGCCAAATTCCGGTGACGGTTTTTGGGGTGGCGATGGCGTTGGCACGAAATCCTGAAGCGGTAGCAGCGATGAAGGAGGCAAACTGGGAGATTGCCAGTCATGGCTATCGCTGGATCGACTACAAATATTTTGGAGAAGCAGCAGAACGGGAGCATCTTCAGCAGGCGATCGCGCTGCATACCCAAGTCACGGGCGCTCGTCCATTAGGCTGGTATACCGGACGCACTAGCCCCTTTAGCCGCAAGCTTGTTGGAGAAGAGGGCGGCTTTTTATATGATGCTGACAGCTATGCGGATGATTTGCCCTACTGGACAACTGATTATGACAAACCTCATTTGGTGATTCCTTACACCTTAGATAACAACGATATGCGGTTTGCCTCCGCCCAAGGCTTCAACTCCGGTGATCAGTTTTTTACTTATCTGCGAGATGCTTTCGATGTGCTGTATGAGGAAGGGGAAACCGCACCCAAAATGATGAGTGTGGGGCTGCATTGCCGCATTGTGGGCAGACCTGGGCGATCTGCCGCTTTGGCGCGGTTTTTAGATTATGTGCAACAGCGCGATCGCGTTTGGCTGTGTCGCCGAATTGATATTGCCCACCATTGGCATCAGTGTCATCCCTTTAGCCGCTAGAAATTAGGTTTCGGGGTTCAAACTTTCGCTAATGCGATCAATCTCACCTGTTCAATCACCGCCTGAATTCCATCGGCATTCAACCGATAGCTCAGCGGATGGGCAATTAACCGCGCCGTACTGTGATACAGCACATCGATTTCAACTAACCCATTTTCCTTCAACGTGCGCCCAGTAGACACCAAATCGACGATCGCTTCTGCCATGCCAGTAATCGGTCCCAATTCCACGGAGCCATACAGCGGCACAATTTCTATAGGCAAATCGAGCGCATCAAAATATTCCCGCGCACACTGCACATACTTGGAGGCGACCCGCCCATAGAGCGGCAATTCCAAAGAAGATCGGTAGGGACTAGACTCTTTCACCGCAACAGACATTCGACATCCGCCAAAGCCCAAATCTACTAGCTGCGCTACTTGCGGCGTTTTCTCTCGCAGCACATCGTAACCAACAACGCCTAAATGAGCTTGCCCATACTCCACATACACAGGCACATCCTGCGCCCTAACCAACAGCGCTTTGGCAGTTTCCGTGGGGTCTGAGATTTGGAGTTGGCGATTGGATTTATCTAAAAAAGCGCTGAAGTCTAAGCCAACAGCCTGAAATAAGCGGATGCTGTCATCTAAAAGTGCGCCCTTGGGCAAAGCAACAGTGATCATAGTGAAATGGCAAGTGGTAAATGTCGAATGGCAAGTGAGAAGTGTCGAATGACGATTAATAAATGCGGTGGCGAATAGCCAATGACTGTACGCTACCCAATGTGCTACTAATTGCCCTCACCCCAAACCCCTCTCCCGATGGAGAGGGGCTTTCAGAAGTTTCCGCTTCCCTCTCCCATTGGGAGAGGGCTAGGGTGAGGGCTGTCTTTGCATGGTTTCGGGAAAGTCGCTCATCGCGTTACGCTATATTCTATAGCGCGATCGACATTCTCTACTTCGGATTTTGCACGCTGCCCCTGACCTTGCTGCCTTCTTCTATGCGTATTCTTTTGGTTGATGATGAAGTAGAAATGGCTGACCCTTTGAGCCGTTTGTTGATGCGGGAAGGATATGAGGTGGAGGTTGCTTATGAGGGCGATCGCGGCAATCAACTTGCCCAAGAAAATCAATACGACCTGCTAATTTTGGATTGGATGCTGCCCCAAAAAACAGGTCTAGAATTATGCCAAACTCTGCGATCGCAGGGTAATATGACTCCCGTATTGTTTTTGACTGCCAAAGACACGATTGATGATCGGGTTCAGGGTTTAGATGCAGGAGCCGATGATTATCTGATCAAGCCCTTTGAGCTACGAGAATTGCTAGCGAGGGTGCGTGCCCTATTGCGGCGACCCACTACGGTTTTGGAGCTTTCTACCCGGCGGCTACAGGTAGGCGACTTGGAGCTTGATCCTGAAAACCAACTTGCCTATCGGGGTAGCCGCGAAATTGAGCTTTCTGAAAAGGAGGCTCAACTGCTTGCCTATCTGATGCGATCTCCGAACCAACTGCTCACCCACGAACAAATCTATCAGCACGTTTGGGGAGACGAAAAACCCTCAAGCAACACGCTGGCTGCCCAAATCCGTTTGCTACGACGCAAAATTGAGCATGATCATGAATCGCCATTGATTAACACAGTCTATGGCAAAGGCTATCGCTTTTACCCCAACCCTTGATGCAGAATCAGCCGATTTCCATCCGGGTCGTAGGCATAGATTTCTCTGCCGTGAGAGGCGGTGAGAATGGTGCCGGGGGGGGGATAGCCCAAGTCACTCAGGTGGGCGATCGCCGCTTCTAAACTCACCACTTCTAAACAAAGGCTGATGGAAGTACTGAATTCGTCTTTCGCCATTTTTACTTCGTTATGCAACGTGGGGCGATAGATGCCGAGTTTTACCCCTGGCAGTTGAAATTCTGCATAGACATTGGACGTGTAGGCGGTGGGAGCTTGCGCTAAAAGCGCTTGGTAAAAGTCAACCAGGCGATCAAAATTGGGAGCGGCGATCGCCATGAGGGCAGCAGTGTAATTTAAAGGCATCGTCTTGATTCGTTGACAAAATATAAAAAACCATGATTAGTCAAAGATAGCTGAGGTATCCTAAATTAAATCTAAGCAGCAATGGTAACCGGGATGCAAATGAGACTGGCGGCGCGAGTTGGGCAGGTGAACCCCTCACTCACCTTGGCGATCGACTCGAAGGCAAAAGCAATGCAAGCCGAGGGTGCTGATGTCTGTAATTTCAGCGTGGGAGAACCAAATTTCTCCACTCCTGCCCACATTCGCCAAGCCGCAACAGACGCTTTAGAAGCAGGCAAGACGCGCTATGGAGCCGTGGCAGGTGAGATGAAATTGCGGCAGGCGATCGCCCAAAAGCTACAAACCGAGAATGGGCTATGCTATGGCGCTGAAAACATCATCGTGACCAATGGCGGCAAGCATTCCCTTTATAACCTGATGATGGCAACAATTCAGCCAGGGGATGAAGTGATTATTCCTGCGCCCTATTGGGTGAGCTATCCCGAAATGGTGACCCTGGCGGGCGGCACTTCTGTGATCGTGCAAACCGATGAAACCACGAGCTTCAAAATCACGCCAGAGCAGCTACAGAAGGCAATTACCCCCAATACGCGCTTGTTTGTCTTGAATTCGCCTTCCAATCCCACGGGCATGGTTTACTCGCCGGATGAAATTCGCGCCCTGGCAAAAGTGGTGATCGAAAATCAGATTCACGTTGTTTCCGATGAGATTTACGAAAAGCTGCTTTACGATGGAGCCGAACACCTCAGCATTGGAGCCGCCAGCCCAGAGGCATTTGAACGCACGATTGTCAGCAGCGGATTTGCTAAAGCCTACGCTATGACGGGCTGGCGAATTGGTTTTTTGGCGGCTCCGGTTGAACTGATTCGGGCTTGCAGCCTCATTCAAGGGCACAGCACTTCTAATGTGTGTACGTTTGCCCAGTATGGGGCGATCGCTGCCCTCGAAGGCTCCCAAGACTTCATTCAAGAGATGCTGAAAGCATTTTCTCAACGCCGTCAGCTAATGTTGGGCTACCTCAACGAGATGCCCGGTATCACCTGTGCAGAACCCAACGGCGCATTCTACTTATTACCCAACATCAAACGCACGGGCATGAAGTCGATCGAATTTTGTGAAATGTTGCTAGAAGAACAACAAGCCGTTTTGGTTCCTGGAATTGCCTTTGGCAGCGATGGCTATGTCCGCATTTCCTATGCCACCGACACTGACACCATCAAAAAAGGCATGGAGCGCCTAGATAAATTTGTTCGATCCAGGCTTTAAGGGCGATAACCGCTTCTGTGACCCAGTGGAGACGAATGATGGTGGAGCGATCGCGGTCTTCAAAATGGCATTTAACAGCATCGCGGATGAAGTCACGTAGAGACTCTATGGTATCGGCTTGAGTGAAAATCGATTCGCCGATCGCGCGGGCAACATAGCCGCCTTCGGGGTCTTCTTCAATCAGAAAGATGATTTCGTTCATACGCAGTAATATCTTTAGACACTGCAGTGGATCGATTATTGTGGTGCCCAAGCCCCAACGATCGCGTCCCCATTTTTCTCTTTCTCTGCCAATTCTAAGTTTAACGCTAGCAGTTTTTCGAGCAGGTCATCGTTGGGGTTGAAGCCATACGCTTGCAGCACGAGAGCATCCAATTTGGCGTGAAGTTTGAAGAGTTGGCTGCTGGGTTCGTGGAAGTATTCGTTGTAGAGCTTGGTGATGCCCCACTGTTTGCGTTCCATTTGCTGCGATCGGTAGTCGTGCAGTTCTTGGGCGGTGGCGCGGATGGCGGTGATCAGGTTGGGATCTGGAGTTTGAGGAAAGGGGAAGGTTTCAAAACAGGTGTTGTGTGTGTAGGCGATATCAGCTTTCAAGGTAGATTTTTGGGCGTGCATCCAAGTGCGATGAACGTTGGATGTGAGAATGCCGAAAACGTAGAAATCATCGGAAGCGACAACAACGGATTTATCGCCCGCTAACCAATTAAATGGAAAAGGAATAAAGATTGCCCATTTTGAAACTCTGGGAATGGCAAAACAGTAATCAAGCGAGGCTAACGCTTTTCTCATAGCTTCATTGGTACGTTTAAATCTCCACCATTTTTCACGCATCACGGCTTCGCGGTTCTGCTCACGCTCAGGCTTGACGTTGAGTTTTACGTGTTCAAATAGCAATTTATAGTCACCAGCATCCTCAACTGACATATTACTAAAGTCAATAATCCATCGCTCCGGCTTTCCATTTACTTCCTGTGCCAAGTTTGCGCCCATTGAGAAAAGCTTGAGTACTTCTTGATTTTTGGAATCAGCTTTGATCCAATCATTGACCTGTTCCTCTGTAACGACAAAGCCTTTGCCAACTGGA
Source organism: Leptolyngbyaceae cyanobacterium (assembly GCA_041752515.1). Lineage (GTDB taxonomy): Bacteria > Cyanobacteriota > Cyanobacteriia > Leptolyngbyales > Leptolyngbyaceae > ULC077BIN1. Next base: position 8,277 of record JBGSWI010000067.1, read on the forward strand.
ATGACACCCTGAAAACATTTGTTGAGATTGGCTTTGAGGCGAGTGGCTTGGGAAACATCAACGGTTGATTTCAAGGATGAATTGATAAACGCCACAGGTTGATTATCGAGGTAGCAAAGCATGGTTTGTGGTGTGTTTGTGGATTTGCCCTCATCCCCAACCCTTCTCCCTAGGGGAGAAGGGAGCCTAGATAGACCCTCATCCCCAGCCCTTCTCCCTAGGGGAGAAGGGCGCCGGATTGTCTTGTTCCCCTCTTCTTTCTTGTTCCCCTCTCCATCAGGGAGAGGGGCTAGGGGTGAGGGTTCCAAGACTACCGCGATCGCTCCCAAAACCTGAGCAATATCATCTATCACTTCATCATTCCGAAACCGCAGGACGGTGAAGCCATTTGCTTGCATCCACTGGTCGCGATCGGCATCTTCAACCTGGCGTGACTCATGAATACCACCATCTAACTCAATGACCAAACGAGCCTTATGGCAGTAAAAGTCCGCGATGTATTGACTGAGGTTGTGCTGTCTACGGAATTTGGCATCTAAAAAATGGCGATCGCGCAAACACTCCCATAGAATCTGTTCTGCTGGCGTTTGCTTCTGCCGTAACTCTTGCGCTCGTTCTAAAAGTGCTCGCGGAATTTGTCTTGTGCGTCCTGCCACCTTGGAAATGTCGTCATCCCAATCGCCCTCATCCCCAACCCTTCTCCCTAGGGGAGAAGGGAGCTTAGATAGACCCTCATCCCCAGCCCTTCTCCCTAGGGGAGAAGAGAGCTTAGATAGACCCTCATCCCCAACCCTTCTCCCTAGGGGAGAAGGGAGCCGGATTGTCTTGTCCTCCTCTTCTTTTTTGTTCCCCTCTCCATCAGGGAGAGGGGCTAGGGGTGAGGGTTCCGGAGCTAGGGGTGAGGGTTCTTTAACCCAATTCACAATACTCACATGCACATTCGCCTCACCCGACCACACTTGAGTAGAAACCGCATCATGAATCACGCCGCCGTTCTGCACCACATAATCTAATGCGGCAATTCGGCTTTTCCCTTGACTAATGGAATTCGTGCCGACTAATCCGACTCGACCGTTTTCGTCAATCTGGTCATGGGCTAACCGGAACCAGTAGGCACAAAAATCAACCGAATCTTTGACATCTGGGAAACGGGAAAAGACGCGATCGATATATTCATCACTGAGATTCATTCGCATGTGCTTTCCACCCAAAAACGGGGGATTGCCGATAATCGCGTCTGCCTTCACCCACTCGGTAAACAGCGCATCTTTGCAGACAATATTTTCGTCGAGCGTATCCAACGGTAGAGCAGGCTGATCGTGAATATCGCAGAGGTCGATCGCCACTTTTCGGGCAATCATCAGCGTCACTCGCGCCAACTCCACCGCAAACGCATTGGTGTCCATGCCGTAAAATTGCTGCGGCGTAACAAAGCCAATGCTCAGTTGTCCCTGCCCACTCTTCGACTTTGGATCGGCATCAATCTTGTCTTGCAGTACGCGCTCCAGCCGTTTGAGTTCGAGATACGCCATGTAAAGGAAGTTGCCCGACCCACAGGCAGGATCAAGTACTCTGTAGTCTTGCAATTCCATCCGTAGTGAGTAGAGTTCTGCTAAGGTTGTCGCCTGCTCGATCTTGGCTTCCCAATAGCGTGTGATCGTGGGGCGGACGATCTTGAGAATGTCTTCCTCCGAGGTGAAATGGATGCCGTGGGCGTGGCGTTCTTTGCTGTTGCTTTTGCCGATCGCCGACTCAAAAATGTTGCCAAAAATCGACGGGCGCACCGCTTTCCAATCCTGGGATGCAGCGGCTTCCAGCAGTTCTAGTTCTTTTTGGGTGAGTTCCAGCGGCTGCACCTCTTTAAACAAGCCACCGTTAAAATAGTCCACGCCCCGATAGCGTCCCGCTGGCGTGATTCCGGGTCGGTTCATCTCCTGAAACAGGGTGCCCAACAGATCGTAGGTGTTGGAAGGTTTGCCCTGGCGCGATCGCTCCAAACATTCGCGCACGATGCCAATAAACAGATCATCGGGTAATAGTTTTCGATCTTCCGCAAACATCGC
>JBGSWI010000068.1:0-52056 GCA_041752515.1 Leptolyngbyaceae cyanobacterium
CAGCGGCACTGTTGACCGAGTAACTGCCGCAGCGCATCATATAAGCGAGGGGTTTCTTCCATAGGGATGTCTGGTGATGTGGTAATCCCCAGAGTACGTGGATTTGACCCCTCCTTTGAGGAAATGTGTCAGTCAGCCAGCTATTCACCCTCTTATTCACCCGACTTTAATCCCATTGAACAGTTTTGGTCAAAAGTCAAAGCAATCCTGCGGGTGATCGCTCCACGAACTAAACAAGCGTTAGACGAAGCGATGACTCAGGCGTTTGCTCAAGTGTCGCTTAAAGATATTCGTCATTGGTTTACCCATTGTTGTTAATATACCTCACTCAAGTGAGAACCGCTATATCCCTCATTAATCACTCTAAGCAGATGAAAAGATAAGTTGGAGGTTTAGCTGATGCACCCGTGGACAGATAAACTGATTCATCTTCTGCGTCAGTTGCTCAAACCCTAACTGAAGGGAAGCAATGGGAAAAACCGTCAACCAGTGTTTAAGCCAATTGAAGCAAACTAAAGGTTGAATAACTAAACGCAAGTTGTTGAGTAAGTTCTTCCAACCGCTCTGGTTATTCCACCAAGGGTGTTGCGAAAACCGCTGATGGGCCAGTGGACAGGAGTCGTTGAATGGGTCGGCAAACAAACTGACCATCAGAAACGTACTCATGACCAACTCCCACCACTTCTCAATTTGGTCATAGCGGGTCATGCGAAAATCTGCCCAGCCTAAGGCATCTTTAGCTTGCTTGAGACCATACTCAATCCAGGTTCTAAAGCCATAACTGTCACCAATATCTTTGAGTTTGATTGCCGGGGCACAGACCATGACATAGGACGTTGAGTTGTCCGGTAACGTGTCAGGGGCAGTGGTCAGAAGCCAATATTGCTTGCGGTGACGCTTGCCGTAAATCACCTCTGCCATGTAGCGCACTTCACTGGTGCCATTACTAAAGGTGCGCTCGAACGTCTGCCAAGGCTCCTGGTACACCTCCTGGTCTTGCGGTAGCCACAGGGCATGGTTGCTGCGAATCGCCAGAATATACGGCAGTTTCAACTCATCGAGCACATCCACAAAGTTCACCTTGCTTTCGCCGTACAAGCTATCGGCAAGCACCAGTTCAAACTTAAATCCCATCGCTTGCAATGCTCGAATCATCCTTGCGGCAATTGGCGGTTTACTTTGATACGCTTCTCTCTCTTTGAGTCGTTCTCGTGGTTTATAGACCTCAAAACTCAACGGCACAATCATGCCATCGACTAATCCATAGGCTGTGACCGCAACGATGCCATTTTCCTTCTTACCGACGTTGCCAATGTATTGCCGTTTGACGTAATCAGTGCTTTTTCCCTTCTTACAATCTCCGGTTTCATCAATCAGTAATATCAATGACCGACCGTTGAGTACCTTGAGGGTCAACTCCAATCGTTTCTGGCGTAACTGTTGCACTTCCCACGGAGACTCGGTAAGAAAGTGATGTAAGTTTTGTTGGTTACTGAGTCCAACTGCTTTGGCAATCGCTGGCAAAGATTTGCGTTTAATCTCGCTGACCATCCCCAGATGCAATAGCTTAAAGGCTTCAAAGCTGCGCACTTCTGGGAATAAGTCCTCATATAATTGGCAGTATTCATCCACAAAGCAAATCGTCGGTCGGGCTTCTCTAGACGCTGGCATAGCAATTGAATTGAGATCAACTTACACCCTATAATAGATAATCTCTGCTCAGAGTGATTAATGAGGGATATTAAGCAATGCCGGAAAATGGTGCCTTATGAAGTGTCTTTATCGACAGTTGCAAAAGCCAATTTATATTGCTTCTGAATGTGTTTACCGTCTCGCCAGCAGCATATGAACGTAGAGCATCCAGGAAAGGGATCTCTTCTATGATTACTTCTGATTGATGTGATACTTCTCAGAGTGCGCGGGGTGACCCGTCGCCGTACCTTGTATTCCCTAGGGTTATGAACTTAACTCCATGCTTTAGTTTCAGCTTCTGTCAGAGGGCGCTCTAGCTTAATGTACTCACTTTGAGCCGCTTGGAGGATGTGCGACATTTGCACAGGCAAGTTTGCTTCCGCCGCCAAAAAAGCTGCGTTTAAGGCGATGTTGCGGATGTTGCCACCCGGAATAGTCAGCTTAGCTAGCTTTTGAAAGGATAATCCGGCTGTGGGCGTAGACTGGGGAAATACGCGCTGCCAGATTTCTACCCGTTGAGCCGCATCGGGAAACGGAAACTGAACCACAAATCGCAAGCGTCGTAGAAATGCTTGATCTAACGAGTTTTTTAAGTTGGTCGTGAGGATGGCTAACCCACGATAGGATTCCATCCGTTGCAGTAAGTAGGCGACTTCCATGTTGGCGTAGCGATCGTGAGAATCTTTGACCTCACTCCGCTTGCCAAAAAGAGCATCGGCTTCATCAAATAGTAAGATCGCCCCGCCGATTTCAGCCGCATCAAAAATTCGCCGCAGATTTTTTTCGGTTTCACCAATGTATTTACTAACAACCGAACTCAGGTCAACGCGATAAAGATCCAACTGCAATTCATTCGACAACACTTCAGCCGCTAGTGTTTTCCCAGTTCCACTGGCTCCACAAAACAGGGCGCTAATGCCTAATCCCCGCTCTCCGGTTTTAGCGAATCCCCATTCTTCGTAGACTTTTGCGCGTTGCCGCACTTGAGCAATAACGGTTCGCAGTGTTTGCTCCTCTTTGTCAGGCAACACGAGGTCATGCCAACTGGACTGAGTGCGAATGGGCTGTGCCAGTTCTTCTATCCGGGGGCGGGAGTGGCTCAGGCAAGCACTCCAAAGGCGCTTTAACAAATCTGCACTACTAGAACTACTAGAGCGGCTTTGAGCGCAAATGGTTTGAATGGATAAAGGCGAGAGGTTAAAGTGACTGACCAGCTTTTCAATGACAGGGTTGATCGCCCCCTGTGCTGATTCTTCTGCCAACTGGTGCCGCCACAACTGCCGTTGCTCAAAGGCGGTCAGTGCAGTCACCTCAAAACTGAAAACTGACCGTTTGCGTACCGACCGCCGATCGCGGCTAAACACTAGCATCGACTCATGACAACGCTCCAGAACATAGGCGATCGCATTAATCGGCGATGGTGCAGTCGTGCTGCCCTCCTGCACGTCTGCAACGTCATCACAATCGAGTAGCAGCAGACTGTGTTCCAACATTGCCTCGCGTTCCCACAGAGTTTGAAGCAGGTTGAGTTGATTAAAATCAGTGGGCAAGATGTTGCCAGTTAAACTCAGCAACCCGATGCCCAGCTTGGCACAGACAGCACTGGCGATCGCCTGTTTTGTGGCGCTGTCATAGCCGCAGATTTGCACCAGAGAGGGAGTGGCGGCTCGTTCAAGCAGTGTCGCTATTTCTGTAATAAGGTGCTGTTGCGACGGGGGCAAATCGAGGGGCTGATCAGTCGGTAGCCGCGTCACCATGCCCACAAGTTGAGCATCTAGCTGAGCATTGCCCATGAGAAAGTGCAAAATCCGCTCATTAATTCGTAAAGGACTATGGATTACCGTGGAGGCTACACCCAGTTCAATCAACAGCCAGCGACGCAGCGGAGACTCAGGGGTAAAAGCGCTCCAGTGCATTTGAGGCAAATAGTGAGTAGCCAAACTGAAGGTGGGACGAGCCGATGGCTCACCCGCGATCGCGGGGAGTAAAGCTGCCAGTCCGCTATGTAACTCCATGCCTGCCACCAAAAGCACGATCGCCCGCTCAAACTGAGATAGCTCAAACAAGTGACAGAGTTGCTCGATCGCCGCAGGTGGATTCAGCGGTTTTGGGTCAGCGACGTGCTGCGATTGCAGAGACGCAACCACCTGCTCGATCGCAACCATTAAATATTCATAGTTGAGCGCTGCCCACTGGGAGTCACCCCGCCCCATCCCTACACGACCCATGCACTTGCTCCAGTAAACCATTGGGAAATCAACGAATCACTACTTTGGGGGCAATGTACCAATCATAGGTCGGACTCTCAAGCTGATCATCCACTTGTAATTGGCTCTCTGCCCCATCTACCATGAGCCGCACGAGATATTCTCCCGCCCGAACGTCTTGAAAGGCAATGGTAATGGTGCTGTTCTCCTGACTCCGACTGGACGCATCAAATAGATAAGCAGCGGGGATGTAATCAGCAGGGCGATCGCTCTGCCATTCGTTCAGCACCATCACAACCCGTTGTTTCACGCCGATGGTTAAATTGAGTTGCAGTTGCACTTGACCTGATCGCAGTTCCTCTTCTTCTCCAATAGTGTTTACCAGCGCCACATCCAACAGCCGAGGACGCAGCATAAAGGGAAATGCGTTCGATTCTTTGCCCTGCCTGCGAGCCTCGCGATCGCTACCTTGGCGCGGATGGATGACTTGTAAACTCTGTACTCCGGCTCTCAAAACAGCGGCAGGAACTTCAGACAAGGACAGCAAAATTTGGCTATTGCTGACTTCAGTCGGTGACACTTCTACGCCACACAGTCGCACTTGAGTTGCCCAATCCCCTTTGAGTTGTTTGCCGATTAGCACCAGCATACTGTCCGACACGATAGGTTCAGCCACGCCGCCCTGAGCCATTACCTGCTCGATCTGAGGCTGGCTGAAATAGGGGGAAAGTCCATTGGTGCGGCGATCTCGAATGGGCAATCCTCGCGTCGGAGATTCATCGCCTTCTAACATGACGACCAGCACTTTATAGCCAAGTGACAGCAAGTAGGGCGTTTGGAAAAACACTGACCACGCTTTCGAGAGGTCTTCTAAATTCAAATTCAGAGGAACGATGCTAATCTGCTGGACTTGATCTGCCAGATCCGATTCTTGCAAAAACGCTAGTGTGGCATCGCGACACGATTCTCGAATCATTTCCTGGCTAATCACGCGCTTATCGTTCAGAGATCGCACCACGCTGCCCAGCAGTCGTTGAGGTTCCAGTTCTACCTCATTGCCATAAAAGCTGAACATATAGTACAAATCGAGGGCAGCTTGGCGCTTGGTAGGGTTTCCCCGCGATCTCGAGGGTGTAGCATCAATGTTGTTCAGGGCAGGATTGGTAATCACCTGATATAAAAACAGATTCACCCCAGTTTCGGGGGTGCCATTGCCAATATCAGACGGACGCACCGTCGTGACTCGTGCCCCTTCAATATCCCCTTGCACCACTCCCTGAAGTGTGCGCTGGAGGGTTGCAGTAATCATGGCGACCGCGAGATAGTTGCTCATAGGAGGGGCGTGATAAGTGATTCACATAACATTTAAGTGGCAACTAGTCCAAGCTTCAGGGCTTGCAAGGCGGCTTGAGTGCGGCTAGTCACCTTTAATTTCTCAAAAATGATGGTTAAGTAGGCTTTTACGGTGCCAATGGTAATACGAAGCTGTTGAGAAATCACCTCGTTAGACGCTCCTTGCACCAACCAATACAAGACCTCCCGCTCTCGTTCTGTTAAATGAATGGTTTGATTTTTTGGCAGCGATCGCCCAGCCGAAAAGTGAAACAGGTGAAAGAATTGGGTAGCCACTGCTGGAGCTAAATAAATCTGATTTTGCAGCACCACTTGAATCGCTTCCAGCAATTGGGTTGAAAGCTGATGTTTCAGCACATATCCTTGCGCGCCTGCCTGCATTGCTTTAAACACCCATTCTGCTTCTTCATGTCCAGATAACACCAAAACATGGCTCCCTTGGGTCTGCGATATCGCATCCTGCGATAAAGTCGTCCTCAACTGCTTTAAAACATCAATACCGCTGCCCTGCGCCAACTCCATATCCAGCAAAATCAACGTAGGGGACTGTTGAATTGCCAACTCGATCGCCTGTTGATAGCAAGTCGCCTGTCCGACAATTTGAAATTGCATCAGACCCGTTGAACTATGGAAGTCGAGTAAATTCTTTAATCCTTGCCGAAAGGCACAGCAGTCATCGACCAAGAGGGTGGAAATCGGCTGAGTGGGCGGGGGCGTAAGGGAGGGGGAATACATGGTGAATACAGAAAGAATAGGGTCGAATCGTTAGAGAGTTTTAGGCAGCAGCACACAAAACTGTGCGCCGCCCGTGGGCAAGTTGACCGCCGACAAACTGCCGTGATGCGCCGAAATCACCTGCTTGGCGATCGCTAGCCCTAACCCCGTTCCTCCAAGGCGGCGTGAATAATACGGTGTACCAATCAACCGCAAATCCTCTGGAGACAGTCCCGATCCTTGATCGCTGATTTTGATCAACACTTCGGTCTGACATATTTGCCATTCCCAGCAGATTTGTCCGGCTTCAGGGCTAAACGCGATCGCGTTGCTCAACAAATTTTGAAAGACCTGCTTAATTTTCCATTGATCGACCCATAGCCACAAAGCAGGCGAATTGCAAACCAGTTTTAAGCGCTTCTCGGCAATCCAGGGTTCCATCTCTTGGCAGCATTGCCCGATCAAATCTGCTAAGTTGCAATAGCTCAAGGATTGCGCGGTTTTGCCATGAATCGCAGTTAGATGTTCCAAACTAATGTTCATCGCTTCGGCAGTGGTGCTGAGGTTTTCTAACCACTCTTGCGATCGCGCATCGAGACAGGTTGTTTTTAACAGATTGACATACAACAAAATCAGCGCCAAGGGGGTTCGCAGTTGATGACGCGCACATTGCAACGCTTTCTCTAAACTTGGAGTGGCTGATTCATCTGATTTAATCGTTAACTCAGGCGATCGCGCTGGCGGCAATTTTAAACTTTTTGCATCTAAACTTTTCGCATAAAGACTCAGCCCATATTTCTGATGCTCAGACAAGGGCTTATGGTGCCAGCACACCAAATAATCGCAGGACTTTTGATCAACCCGCAGCAAACAACGATAAACCAGGTAGGGCAGTGTCTCTGCTTTAATCTGCAAAACTTCAAAGGCTGCATGGGTAGACTGCTGCCAGTTGGTGATTGACTTTAGCTCAGCCAAAATCGACTCGTTTGGATCAGCCCAGTAATCAAGTTGGAAGAGTTGCGATCGCTCAGAACAAAAGTGAAAAAGTCCGCAGCCACTCAACAAAAATTGATCAACGAACTGCTTTAAAGAAGACTGAAGATCCGTGGTATCAAAGTCACGTTCTAAAGAAAGCGGACTGAGAAACTCCAAAGTTTGAATAGGCACTTGCGATCTCCGTTAAACAGAACTCTGCCGAAAGATAAAGCCAAGTCTAGACAACGGTGAGATGTAATTTTTTCCTAAAGCTTATACGTACACAGTCATGCGTTTCAAACTTATCCTCACTATTTCCGCAGAACCACCTATTAAATTTTATATTTCTTAACTTGAACTCAGTACAGTTCTAATCTTCACCTCTAAATCAATCCATTTGCAGCAATTGTCGGAGGGTCTACGGGTAGGGGCAGTTCGAGATCGCCTCCCTACAGGGATTTGTGGTCTAGCTAGTGAAGACCGCTGTAAGTTCTCAAAGCAGCTTATTTTGATCAATTCCTAACTAAAGTCGGGTTCCGTAGATAGCTTCCCTTTCCTAAAGTATGGGTGGAGTCAAACAACCCAGTTTTTGACCGTTTATTGTCAGCGCCTCATCAACTCCAGCGAGAGCGCTTGCTCAAAATTCAATCGGCTTCTCAAAACATTAGATCTCTTCTGCTCACCCTTGGCTGTGGCAAATCAACCCAGTACGCCTTTTTATCAGCATCTTGAACGATCAAACAACCTAATCCTTTCACGGAGAGTCAATTATGGCATTGGATTACTTTGCTCCAGGGGTATACGTCGAAGAGGTCGATCGCGGCAGTCGCCCGATCGAGGGCATTAGCATGAGTGTGGCGGGTTTCGTCGGCTTCACAGAGGATGTCCGAGGCGATGCCGATCTGTTCAAGCCTCTGCTGATCACAAACTGGGGTCAGTATTTAGAAAACTTTGCCAGACCCGGTTCCGATGGCTTCACCGATTTTGATGCGTATCTGCCGTTTGCAGTTCAGGGTTGGTTTCAAAATGGCGGCGGTCGATGTTGGGTCGTGAGCATTGGCACGAAATTGCCCGGAACTCCCGCTCCAGAAGCGGAGGAAACCGCCACTCGCCTGCTGACTTCTGCCAAAAAGCCCTCCCTCAGCTTGAATCTGCAAATACCCACCCAAGAGGGCGATCGCCCCGCACTCCCTGGAAGCATCGATCGCGTCACCGTGACGATCGCCGAAAGTGAACCCAAGCCCCTAGAAAATGATGATCCCGATGTAGAACAACCCTTTAATACGGGGGAATTTTTTAAGCTAATTGTCAAAAGCGGCGACGATGAACCCCAAGTATTTCCGCACCTGAGTATTAATCCTCAAATCGATCCTGCCTTGGGAGATTACGTGGTTACTGCTCTGGCAGACTACGAGCTTCTGACCGTAACCGATATTTCGGGCGATCAGGGGCACCCCCTCACTCGCCGTCCTGCCAATGGTCGCTACGAAGTCGCCCCCCCACCCTACATTGCTCCCTTAGAGCGCTTATCGAGAGACATTCACGGAGTTCGGGACGATCGCCAGGGCATCCAAGGCTTATTTGAAATTGATGAAGTCGCCATGATTGCTTGCCCCGACCTGATGCGGGCGTATCAATCTGAACTGCTAGATCTCGATCAAATCCATGCCGTGATTGAAGGGATGCTGAGTTCCTGCGAAAACTCTTTTCCCGGACCCGCCTATCGCATGGTGGTGATCGATCCGCCCCCGGTAAAGCTACGGCGGGGAAATGAGCCAGTCAAGCCTGAAGAACAGAAACCTCAAGATGTCGCCCAGTGGTTGAGCAGTTTCAATCGGCGATCGATGTTTGGTGCACTTTACTATCCCTGGATTAAGGTTGCCAATCCCCGCAAAAACAACCGTCCGATCATGGTGCCGCCGTGTGGTCATATGATGGGCATTTGGCGCCGCACCGATGAGTCACGCGGCGTGTTTAAAGCCCCTGCCAACGAAACTCCACGCGGTGTCTTAGGGCTTGCCTACGAACCCAATATGCGGGAGCAAGAACTGCTCAATCCATTAGGAATCAACTGTATCCGCAACTTTGCCAACTACAATCGCGGCTACAAAGTCTGGGGCGCACGTACCCTAGTCGAGCCAGACAACATCCAATGGCGCTATATCAGCGTTCGTCGCCTGATCAGCTACATCGAGAAATCGATCGAACTGGGGACTCAATGGGTTGTATTTGAACCCAACGATGAAGACCTGTGGGCGCGGGTAACTCGCACCGTCGAAGGATTTTTAACGCGGCTATGGCGAGATGGCGCACTGTTTGGGGCAACTCCCTCAGAAGCATTTTATGTGAAGTGCGATGGAGAATTGAACACTCCCGACACCATGATGTTAGGTCGTCTGTATGTCGAAGTGGGCGTATCTCCTGTCCGTCCCGCAGAGTTTGTCATCTTCCGAATTAGCCAATGGGCACCAAATCAGTAAACACTTCTGAGTTAGATGAGCGAGTAAGGGCATGGGTGAGTAGGTGAGTCAATGAGTGAAAACATATTCACCCACCCATCTCCCGTCTACCTACCATCTAACTTTTTGCAACTCCTCCGACTCATTCAAAGGAATTGATTATGGCTCAACCCATTGCTACAAGCCGTTTCTATGTTGAATTTGACGGCATGACAGACAAGTTGATTAAAAGTGTTCAAGAAGTCAAATTTCAGGGACAGGTGAAGGGTTACGAAAAAGCTCTGGCTTCAACGAAAGAAGGTAAAACCCTCCGTCAAAGTACTTCCGCTGGGTTTGAAGAGAATCCCAACTTTACGATCGAGGTTTTCCTGCGGGAAGGAGACATGGAGTTTTACAACTGGTTTAAGGGAACGATGCCCAAAGACTATGCATCTGGTGGTGCTGCCAGCGGCGATGGTAAATGGGGCGAACATCGTAAGAATGGCTCCATTACTGCATACGATCCGGGTGACAAGATGGTTATGCGTTGGGAAGTCAAAAATGCCTGGATTAAGAGCTACAAGGTTTCTGACTTTGCTGCCGACGGTGGTGATTTAGCCTTTGAGACGTTTGAAATGGTGTGCGAGGATATTCGTCGAGTCCAGTAGGTTGGGCGTAGAGCAAGCCTCCATTGCACAAGTGGATGAATTTCATTTTGATTCGGGTTTGATCACTGGAGAAATCTCATGGCAGACAAAGAAGTTTTGGCGACTAGTAAGTTCTATCTAGAAATTGACGGACTTCAGGATTTGATTGTTAAAAAAGTCAGTGGCTTATCGATTAAGTTTGAGGCTGCGGGCGATATGAAGTCGTATGGTGTGGGAAAACAAGGCAAAAGCCAGATGCAAGCGACGGTGACTGGTGTAACCAGTGGGGTCATTACGGTTGAGTTTGTTGCCACCGTAGATGAACAGAAGATGCATGATTGGTATCGTGACTCCCACTCTGTTGGGGGGGCGATGGCAGGTAAGGGATCATCGAGTGGAGGAACCCGCAAATCAGCTTCACTAACCGCGTATAACCAAAAAGGGGATGAAGGGGCACGCTGGAATTTCTCCGGAGTTTTTCCAAAATCTTATGCCACTTCTAAGATGGAACCGGGTGCTACAGAATTATTTACGGAGAAGGTGGAGTTTGTGTATGAAACCTGCCATCGAGTTAAGTAGCGACGGAACGATCGCCCAACCTTACTGACCTGCCAACCTCAAGGAATTAATTCAATCAATGGGAGGTGATTGATTTGACCATACCTAAGTATGAGCTTTTGAGTAGTTCCCGGTTTTATCTGGAGATTACCCTATCGGGGTCTCATGATGAAATTGATGGCTACTTTATGGATTGCCAGGGATTTAAGCGATCGCAAGAAATTATCTCCATTTGCGAAGTAATACCTCAAAAATGGGGCAGTAAAGATGCGAAGCAGGGACGAGTGCTGCGAACCAAACTACCTGGAAATATGAAAAGTGAAAATATTATCCTCAAACGGGGGTTGAGCATTTCGGATACACTTTGGCGCTGGTTTAAGGCAGTTGAATTGGGCAATTGGGGAGAACAACTTCGAGACGGTGATTTAACAATTTATAACCAGCATGGTGAGGCTAAAGCCCGATTTCGCTTTTTTAGTGCTTGGCCCACCAGCTATAAAATTTCAGACTTGAAGTCCTCAGGGAATGAGTTTGAGGTTGAGGAGGTCGAGCTGGCTGTAGAGTCGTTGATTCGGGTAACCCCTGAAGGCAATGGAGAAGCCATTCATCCATTGGCTAAACCCAGGCAAGCGGCAGTGCGGACGCAAAAATTCTCAGGAGATGAAGAGCAACAATGAACTCAGACAATTTCCGCAAAAGTATTCACGTTCCCTCCCGCTTCGGCACCCTACCTGAGTGAGGGAAGACTGGGAGGGATGAATGCCTGGAGCGGGTCAGAAACACGTCTGGAAATCATCTGAGAAGGGGTTAGCGCAAGTGGATAGGAGGTATTACAGATGATACAAACTGAGTTTGAGTTTACTTTGCCGAAGGGGTATCAGGATGAAACTGGGGGGTTGCATCGCAAGGGGGTGATGCGATTGGCAACGGCGATCGATGAAATTGTGCCGCTCCGAGATCCGCGTGTGAAGTCTAATCCTGCCTATGCCACGGTGATTATTTTGGCGCGGGTGATCACAAAACTGGGTGCCTTAGAAGAAGTGTCGCCTCAAGTGGTCGAAGGATTTTTTGCCTGCGATTTGAGCTATTTACAAAAGTTTTACCGCCAAATCAATGAGCTAGAGGAAGTGAATGGGGCGGTCGCCGTTTCACCTGCGCCTGAATCTGTAGTGGTAAGTTAATGTATGACAATCTCACACACTCTCTCAACTCAAGTGAGTTTCACCTTGCCTCGCGGCTTAGTCGATAACAGTGGCGTAGCGCATCGGCAGGGCATCATGCGATTGGCGACCGCGCGCGATGAACTTGTTGCCCATAAACACAGACACGTTCAGGCTTACCCAGAATATTTAATGCTGGTGTTGCTATCTCAAGTAGTGATTCAACTAGGCACGTTAGAAAACGTATCACCCGATGATTTAGAAAATTTATTGACTCAAGATTTAGCCTATTTGCGTGAACTGTATAACCGAATTAATCAAACGGGCAGCGCTCAGTTATCGGTTCAATGTCCGCAGTGCAGCCATCAGTTTCAAACAGAGTTGGTGCTGTCGGGGGAGTTGTAAGCTACCCTCTGGCTCGGCTTCACCAGGAGGTAGCTTTCATCGCGTTACATTTTCATTGGACTTTGGAGGACATTTTGAGTTTGGAGCATCGCGATCGCCGACGTTGGGTTCAGGAAATTCAAGCGGCGACTTCTCCCTAATCTTCACAAAAGCAAGTTTCACCTATGGCAACTTCCCTGAAATCTTTATTCAAAACGGTTTTGCTCACCAGTTTAGCGGTGACTGTGCCGATCGTGGGCATTCGGTTTTTGGGTGGATTTGAGGGATCGGAGCTAGCCGCTTATGACGATTTTATCCGTCGCCGTCCAGCGGCAACACCCGACGATCGCATTGTAATCGTGACCATCAGCGATGACGATATTGAGCAACTTCAGCAATATCCGATCCACGATGGCAGTCTGGCAAAGGCGTTGAAAACGTTGGATAGCAGCCAACCTCGCGCGATCGGGTTGGATGTTTCGCGGGATGTGCCCCACGGGTTGCCTGCGGGACGCGATCGTCTGACTCAGGTGGTCAAACAAAGCGAGACGATCATCACGGGCTGTCTGCTCAGCACTGCCAATCATCCGGGGTCGCCTCCGGCTCCCGGTACTCCCCCCGGTGGAGCAGCCTTTGCCGATTTTCCTCAGGATATTGACAAAATCGTGCGCCGCGCAAAGCTGATTTCTACGCCAGCCCAATCGAACAAACGGAGTCGCACGAATCACGATTGCAACGATGTTAGAGCCGATAACGAAATACCCTCTTTGAGTTTTCAGTTGGCGCTGATGTATCTAGAAGGTGACAATATTAAGCCCGACTCCACCGCAGCGAATCAGATTCAGTTTCGCCAAACGGTGCTGCGACGGATTGATCCCCAGTTTGGCGGCTATGTTCGCGCTGATGCGCCCGACTATCAATTGATGTTGAACTACCGAGGAGCCGATCGCGTCTTTCGAGAAATTTCTATCCTAGATGTACTGCGTCAGACCGTTGATCCCCAGTTGATCCGCGATCGCGTGGTGCTAATCGGCTACACCTCCGAAGTCTCCAAGGATGAACTCAACACGCCCTTCAGTGAAACCCGAAGCGGTTCTCGCACGATGCCGGGGGTGGTGGTTCATGCCCACGCAGTCAGCCAAATCCTCAGCGCTGTGCTGGATAATCGCCCCCTGATTCGCAGTTGGTCAAACCTGGGGGAAGTGCTGTGGATCTTTGTCTGGTCGGTGGGCAGTGGGCTGATTGCCTTTTATAATCGACGGGTGGGCGTGTTTCTGATTGGCTTGGTTGCCACCGGTTTAGCGCTCTGGGGCGTTTGCTATAGTGTGTTTCTGGCTAAGGGTTTGTGGTTGCCGTTTGTCCCGACGTTGACGGCTGCTGTTCTGACTGCGATCGCCGTGCGAGTTCTTGATTTGGCGAGTCGGAGTGGCTATACCCAAGCAATTTACGAGCAACTTAAAGACCAGATCCAAGGACAGGGGGGAAGCCGCGATCTCCGAGGAGATTACCTGGAAAACCTGGTGCAGCGTGCCCGGACAGCGCGACAAGGGCAGACCGCCACAGAGTTATTATCCTTAGGCACCGAGCCGATGGCAAACGCCACACCGGAAATGCAGGCGCTCTATCAACAAATTGCGGCTCAAGTGAAAGCAGATGTGGCAAAGGAGCAATCGGCGCGGCAGCCTGCTACCGCCCAACCTCGGAATAGCAGCAAGACCAGTCGGATTCAAAACTTATTGAGTCGGGCACAGGAGACGCGCAGCGCCCATCCACCTCGTGAGGGTGGAACAATCATCGAAAACAGTAGTGCATCCAAAGAACCCCATGACTAACTCCCCTCCCCTGACTCCGCTGAGTTCAGAAGCCACCCACGATTCCCGTAGGGATCGTTTCACGAATCGCCCGATTCCTTCAGTTGCGGTTTGTCCGGCTGGATACGCCGCCCCTGCTCGTTTTTTGCAGTTGACCCATCCCGAAGATTTGGCGCTGTTATCTCAGCTTGCGGGTCAGCTATTGCAAGATCCCTTGGCGGTCAAGCGATTGAGCGATCGCGTCGTGGAATTGGTGCACCAAGATTTGATGCACCAACAGGAGCGGAGTCACGGCTATGGGAGACGCAGGTAATGCCTAAACTAAATGTGCTGAATTACGTCACCACCAATCGGTTCTACGTCGAAATGGACAGCCAGTTGACGGCTGCCTTTAGTGAATGTTCTGGTTTGGATGTGCAAATTGAAAAAGAGGTGTACCAAGAAGGCGGCGTGAATGAACAGCAGCGCATTTTTTTGAAACACGCAAAGTTCAGCGATTTGACCCTGAAGCGCGGCATCACCGATGATCCTGCATTTTGGAACTGGATCAGCCAAAGTTTGACGGCAGATGACTTGCGGCGACGCAACATCAACATTCTGGTGTTCAACCAGGCGGGGGAAACCATTCAGTCTTGGCGATTAGTGGGAGTAGTTCCGGTAGGTTGGAAAACACCAGCCCTCAAGGCAGATTCCAGTACGATCGCCCTGGAAGAGTTGGTCTTGTCCTACGAGGGGCTAACCGTTGTGCATCGCTCCGATAAGGTGCAGGCGAAAGGGGGCGGCGCGACTGGTGACACTAAATCAACTCGCGTATATCGAGGCAATCAAGGCTATTTTTCAGATTAGGGATTCTCAACGATGACCGATGACCCATCTCCAGTAACCCACACTCCAGCCGAACCACCGCTAGGCATTCAACAGCCGCTTTTGCCGCCTGTGCCGCTGGGTCAATCGATGCTACAACTCAAGTTTTTTACACCGTTGGGAGCGCAGTCGCTAAGGGTACTTGATCCATCCATCTTTTTACCTGCCTCAAATTTGGCTTTTACCAGTGAGGAATCGCCGTTTCAAGACTCCCCCTTTTTCGATGCCCCAGATTCTTTTACGCCTTCTCGATCTACAGTTCCAACCGTTCAGACGCAGCCCCAACCTCGTCCACGAAAGCCTGCCCCATCTGAGATCAATTTACCAACTACGGCTCCTTTTGAAGGGATTGCTGAAACATCTCCCATTGAAAAATCTCCCATTGAAACATCTCCAGTTGAAGATCTCGCGATCGCAGAACCACTAATCGCCAGATCTCCACTCCCTGAGATAGATGCAGCGATCTCGTCTCCTGCCACAAAAGCGATCCCATCCGCCCCCAGCGAAGTAGCGGCGATCGCCCAGACTCCTCAAAGCGAACCGCTCAACCAATTAGAATCTCCCTCGCCATCCATTTCAAGGCTCTCTACAGAAACTCCTATAGACACGCCTGCGGAACATTCAATCGAACCATTGCCATCCAATAGTTCCGCCTTAAACGACCCGCCCACTGAAACAGCAAACGAATATCCAGAAGCGCCACTCCTTCAGCGATCGCCAGCCTCTTCAGACAACGTTATCGCTCCTATCTCACCTCAGCCCACTTACCCAGCCGCCATTCAACAGACTACAAATTTAGAAGATTCAGCTTCTCCGATTGCCCCAATTTCAGCAGAAAACACAATTACTGCGGCTCTCACTGATTTGACCAGTAGTGATGCAGATTTGCCTAAATCAATTCAGCCAGAACCAACCTCAACAGATACCATCCTGTCTGTTGCACCCGGTTTAAACCCAACAATCCCTACCTCAACCGATTCAACGATCGCCCAACCAATGTTAGATGCACCAGAAGCGATCTCACGTTTAACATCGGACGAGTCCATTGAGGCAGTTGTTGATGTCGCTGAATCGGTTGTGCAAACTGCATCAGAGCAAGTGTCGCTGGAAAATCAGGAAGATGAAGCTCCCTTATCCTCGGACTCTATCTCACAGGCGAGAGGAGGCAAAGTTGTTTCTCTGCTGCCGATCGAGTCGGATTTTAGGCATTCAGATTTCAGGCATGAAGATGGATCAAACACCGTTTCTCAGGAGGCACTGGCGGCTCCAGAGTCACCGGAATTTTTATTACTCACCTCACCGGACTCATCAGTTGAGCTGTCTTCTACCATCACCCGATTGAGCGAACCTGAAGCCAGTGTAGATATAAATTCCACATCTGAACCCAGTGGAGAAACGATTCAGCGATCGCCTTTAGAACCAATCCTTTCAGAAACAGCAATGTCTGCTCGTGAAGATGAACCGGTTGCAGCGATCGCAGATCATCCACTAGAGAGTCCGGTCAGTGATGTTGAAATCATTCAACCTAAGACAACTGACCCAATTCATCAAGGACTCAGAATAGCCGAAATCAGCCGTGAACAATTAAGTTCTGAGCCTAATAGATCGGTTGAAGAACTACAGGATTTACAAAGCTTAGCCACTGAAAACTTATCTCAGTCAATTCCTTCAGACACTCCAACGCAATCGATTCAACCTGAAATTAATACTCAAGTTGAGACTTCTGTTCAACTGGCAACTGAACCTACTATCCAACCGCTACCAGAGGCACCATCGATCGCGGTAGAGACTCCAGTTACAGCCATTCAAACTGAGGCACTGACTCAGGCTGATACTGATTTAGCACCAGCAAGTCTTTCGACCGAATGGATTGATTCATCATGGATTGATTCGTCTCCAGCAGAATCAGAAGCGCAATCAACACCCTCGCCGGGTAGCGATCGCGATCCGTGCGATGTAGTCGTTCGCCCAGAAGCAACTCAGACTCCAGCTATTCAGCCCATCTCTGAACTCTCTCAACCCGTTCAACGCCAAGTTGCTGAGGTTGAAACGATCCGTTCTGAAGCAGGGGCAACGGTTGAAGATGAGAGTTTTATCGAAGCGGATCGAACTCGTCCTTCATCCCAGAACCTACCAGACTTAGACTCTAAAAACTTGGCTCAGCCAGTTACTTTAGATGCTTTAGCGCAACGGGTGCAACCTGAAACTAATACTCAAATTGATCCTGTCACTCAACCGAATGCTGACCTAATCATTCAGCCAGCAGAGGCACCGTTGATCGTCAGCGATCGCTCTGAAGCAATTCAGACTCCAACCATTCAGCCCATTTCTGAGATCTCTCAACCGATTCAGAGGAAAGTTGCCGCTGAAAATGTAACTTCTGAAGCAGGGGCAACGGCTGAAAATGAGGGTTTCATCGAAGCGGATCGAAGCAGTGTTTTACCGGAATTGCCCAGCGTTCTCCAACGGCTATCGATTTTGGAGTCGATCGCCACCATGCAGTCAATCTACCCCGCTCCAGTACCACCATCGCAGCCTACCCCAGCGACGAGATCATCTGTAATTCCAGAAATTCAAACGCAACCGTTTGAGTCGCTATTCGAGGTGCCATTCGAGACTCCTAGTGTCAGGCGAAAAAGTGATGTCGGGACGAATGATTACTTTATGCAGGGCGCGATCGCGTCCAGACCAGAATCATTCACTCTAGATACACTCACCTCAAATTCACGTACTCAAGATTCACCAGTTCGGGCAGAATGGGCAAGTATTGCCGAACTTCTCCAGCCACCGGCAGATGATTATTCCAAGCTAGAGCCTGAAAACACCTTCCCCGATGACAACTACTCCGACTTGCTTTCCTCAACTCACTCAACATCCAGTGAGATGATCCAAACCAGCCCTGCGCCGCCTGTTGAGGCTGCTGCACCTGTAGAGACAGAGACGAATAGCGATCGCCAGACTCCTGCTCAGCCCAACCATTCAGGCTCACCCGAACATCTCGAACGCCTTGCCCAAGAAGTCTATCAATTGATCCGGCAGCGGCTAGCCCTAGAGCGAGAGAGGAGCGGCAAATCGGGTTCAGGACGACTACTTTAATCAGCCATTACGAGAGAATCAAACAATGACAGTCTCAGGAACCTTAAAAAAAGCAGAACTTCGACCCGCTAGTGGAGAAAAGGCAGACCCAATCAAGTTCATGTTCAACCCTACCGAGCTAAAATTTAGCCGCACTGTTGCCATTGAACAAGCACCTGGATCAACGACAACGAGAGGTCAAAATCAAACCAGCTTTAAACATCCCAATCCTTACCAACTCACCATTAGCAACATCATTCTCGACACCTATGAAGAGCAAGGTGAAGAACGAAATGTCTTAAAGCCACTGAAGCCATTTACTGATGCGGTTGCCTATGTTAAGGAGGCTGCAACCGCCCCAGCAGGCGGAACTGCCCAATCTCAAAGACCAAAAGCAAAGCGACCCCCTATCTATTTATTTACTTGGGGTGATCATTCCTATCTGCGGTGTTTTATTAAAAGCTGCAATTTTCGCCTGACGATGTTTTTGTCCGATGGCACCCCCGTGCGGGCAATTATCGACTTGACCTTAGAACAGGTTGATAACCCGCAATCGCAGCCGTCTCAAAGCCCGCCGAGCGTGGGGCAATCTCAGCGGAGAGGCGGCGGCAGAACGCTTTTGGGTGAAGAACCCACCGAATTTGAATAGCGCTATTGAGAAGATATCATGCCACCGCAACCGACTTACACCGCTGAACCGCATTTAGAAATTGAGGGTCAACCTGCTTCAGAAAAACTGATGGGCGACATCTTGCAAATCTCGATTGAGGAAAGTTTGCACTTGCCTAGTATGTTTACGATTGTCTTCAACAATCCGGCTTTTCCAGGGCGGGAAGAGCAGCAGTCGGAGGCGTTTCCTGAGCGAGAGGATCAACAAACCTGGGAACACGAGAAGCTGTTGTCGATTGGCAAGTCGATTCGGATTGGGTTTACTAATAGCACGACTGAATCTCCTGAGTTTCAAGATCAAAAAACGGATTGGATTGTGTGGGGAGAGATTACCGCGATCGAAACCCATTTCACTGCTGGTTCTCAAGCGCCCATGATTATTCGCGGCTACGATCGCTCTCATCGGCTGCATCGCGGCTGTCACAATCGTTCCTTTCAAAAAATGAGCGATACCGAAATTCTGAAGAAGATTATTCAGGAAGTTGGCATTCCGGAAGGCACGCTCGACAACAGCGGCATGATTCACGATTATGTATTTCAGGAAAACCAAACCAATCTAGAATTTTTGCGGGAACGGGCAGCCCGTAACGGATTTGAGCTTTTTATGCAAAATGGTAAATTGCATTTTCGCCAACCGAAGAAAGATGGCTCTCTAGAGATGACCTGGCAGCAGGATTTGACCAGTTTTCAGGTGCGGGTTACCAGCGCCGAACAGGTGAATGAAGTGGAAGTGCGGGGCTGGGATTACAAACAAAAGCGGGCGATTGTCGCCAACCGTAGCAAAGAAAAGATTTTGACCGAAACGAACTATGGCAAAGGACAAGCTACGAGTTCTGCCTTTCAGGGCAAACCAAATTCTCCTAAGTTGATTGTGGTGGATCAGCCGATCGCCACCCAAAAGGAAGCCGACACCATTGCTCAGGCACTTTTCAACGAGATGTGCGATGAGTTTGTTCATGCGGATGCTCAGGCGCAGGGGCATCCCTCCATTCGTCCGGGGCGCGTGGTGACGCTCAAAGGCATGGGCAAATATAGCGGCAAATACTACATTACCGAAACCCATCACACCTTTAGTGAGCGCGTTTACAAAACCGCTTTCAGTGTGCGCGGCTTGCGCGGCGGCGATTTGCTGTCTCTATTGTCGCCGCCCACCCAACTGCATCCCGGACAAACCTTGTTGATTGGCAAGGTGACGAATATTGAAGATCCAGACGGTTTGGGGCGGGTGCGGGTGCAGTTTCCGACGTTGACGGAAAACCACGAAAGTCAGTGGGCGCGAGTAGTGGCGATCGGTGCGGGGAAAGGGCGAGGCTTCGACTGTTTGCCTGAAATTGATGATGAAGTACTGGTGGGCTTTGAGCATGGCGATATCCACCGTCCATTCATCATTGGTGGCTTATGGAATGGCTCGGATAGCCCACCGGAGAAGGTTGGAGATGCGGTTGGGGGTGGCAAAGTGCGATTACGAACGATCAAAACTCGGACTGGACATCAACTGCAATTTATTGAAGAATCGAAAGGCAGCAGTCAGGCTGGCATCACGATTAAAACGGCAGGTGGTCATGAGGTGGTGATCAACGATAGCGATCGCAGCATCACGCTCTCCTCCACTGGCAACTTAAATATCAAAGCGATCGGCAATATCGATATCAATGCCAACGGCATGATCACAGTCCAAGGAGCCATGATTAAATTAAATTAGGAGAAAATTATGGGACAACCTGCAGCCCGCATCACTGACCCTGTTGCTCATCCTCTGCCGCCTGTGTTAACTGGTTCACCGGGTAGCCCCACTGTGCTTATCGGAGGATTGCCCGCATGGCGAGGAGTCTCAGCGGCGGCAGCGACTGCCGTCAAGAGTGCCAAACAAACCTCTGACACCACCATTAAAACTGCAGAAGCTGCAACGATAACCGCCGCCGGAACTCCCGGTGCACCTGCCGCAAAGGCAACGGAGAAAACGACGAAAGCCACGTCTGCAGCGATGATGAGCAGTATGATTACCTCAAGTGCAGGCGGAGCCGATATTCACAAATGTTTAATTCCAGTCCTACCTCCACCACTCCACGGACCGGGGGTTGTCGTTGATGGTAGTCAAACAGTTTTCATCAATGGTTTGTCAGCTTGCTTTATGGGTAATACGATCGTGGAAGCATTTGGTCCACCCAATAAAATTGTCATGGGCTGCCCAACGGTGTTGATTGGACCGTAAATCCATCCCTAATCAAGTCACCCCTAACTTTAGTTGAGTTGTTAGGATTGGCAAAACGAGACACGATCGTAGCATCCTTCATCTTTTCCAACCCTGCCCTGTTTGGTGAATCCTCATGCAAACCCGCTCTTCCCTCCAGCGCCGCAGCAACTCTGAGTCAAGCGATCGCGTAGTTGCCCACATCAAGCCGCGACCGTGGGGCGATGAACACCATGAGCAACCCCAAACGGTGCAGCCAAAAAACAGCGGCTTCGACTTCAAAAACGCCGACTGGTTTTCCCACGATCCCGGACCGCGATCACCTGTTAGGGTCTTTAACTCCATTCAGGCAAAACTGACGGTGGGTGCGCCGAATGATGTCTATGAGCAGGAAGCCGATCGCGTCGCCGAACAAGTGATGAGTACCCCCGGATCTGCCAACCAGCAACCTATCCAACGCGAGGAAATACTGGAGGAAGAACTTCAAACTAAGCCATTAGCGGCAACGATCACGCCATTAGTCCAGCGCGAAGCAATTCTGGAGGAGGAAAAAGAGGAAGAACTACAAACTAAACCGCTCGGCAACTCGATTCAACGGGAGGGAATGCCGGAGGAGGGAATGCCGGAGGGGGGAATGCCGGAGGAGGAAAAAGAGCAGGAAATTCAGACAAAAAGATCGCCCGATGCAGGTTTTCAAGCGGGTAGCAATCTTGAGAATCGGCTGAATAGTAGTCAGGGTGGGGGTATTCCGCTGTCGGAGGAGGTGAGATCGTTCATGGAACCCCGCTTTGGAGCAGATTTCAGCCAGGTGCGAGTCCATACAGGCAACGAATCTGTTCAGATGAATCAAGATTTGAATGCCCAGGCATTTACGCATAAGCAGGACGTTTACTTTGGTGCTGGGAAAGCTCCTGCCAATGATGCATTAACTGCTCATGAATTAACCCATGTTGTGCAGCAAACGGGAAACATCCAAAAAAATACTAAAACAACATCAGATTTTATTGTCAAAGCAAAAGCCAAACAAAGCAGTCAAAGAGTCACTATTAATAGATTAGAACAAACCGCCGGGAATTCATTTTCTGAGGTACTTCAATGCCAAAAGGCGAAAAAAACCTTAGACAAAAAGGCGAGTGATATCATCGCGAGGGCTAAGGATACTACTCAGCCCATTGATAAACGGGCAGTACAAGTAGTATGGGACATAGTAAGGGAATATTGGGATGCTTCTAAGGTCAAAGAAATTGTGTACAGGGAGAACGAAGCAGGTCTGAGTGCTACCCCAATAGGTAAAGGAAATGAAATTAAGGGAAAAATTTATGTCGGAGAATACTTTATTAACAGTATGGATCATTTTGCACGGCGCGTCTTACAGGTAGGACATGAGCTGCAACATGTTGACCAACAGCGTGCTGGAATGGGTGGGGAGAAGAACATTCATAAAAGAGAATTTCTTGCTTATTGCTGGGAAGCATTAGCAGAAGAGAAAGCTGGAACAGGTCGTATGCCTCGTGCAACACGCCGTCTTTTAATCGATGGTGCGTTAGGAAATTTTTATTGTTTATCGACTGATAAACAAAAAGAATTCAGTGCAAAAAAGGATGAACTGCTCGAGAGGCGCAAAGAAATAAATAAAAAAGCTGGCAATGACCCAACCGAGCCGCCAACAGCCTGTAAGTAACCATTAATGCAGCAACCATCAAATACGATCGCCGCTCTTGTCAAAAGCAATCATTGTGTTGGTTGCTCAACAGTCTTGATTGGACAATAGAAGTACCTGAGACTTTAGTTGAGTTGTTAGGATTGGCAAAGCGATCCACGATCACATTATCTCCACCCCTGCCCCGTTTAGTGAATCCTCATGCAAACTCGCTCTTCCCTTCAGCGCCGCACCAACTCCGAGCATTCTGATCGCGTGGTTGCCCACATCAAGCCGCGATCGTGGGGCGATGAAATCCATGAGCAACCCCAAGCGGTGCAGCCAAAAAACACTGGCTTCGACTTCAAAAACGCCGATTGGTTTTCCCATGATCCCGGTCCGCGCTCACCTGTTAGGGTCTTTAACTCCATTCAGGCAAAACTGACGGTGGGTGCGCCGAATGATGTCTATGAGCAGGAAGCCGATCTCGTCGCTGAACAGGTGATGAGTACGCCCGACTCTGCCATCCAGCAGCCCATCCAACGTGAGGCAATGCCGGAAGAAGAGGAACTGCAAATGAAACCTTTGGCAGCTACGATCACGCCATTAGTTCAGCGCGAGGCAATGCCCGAAGAAGAGGAAGAACTACAAACCAAATCTCTAGAAAACTCGATTCAACGCGAAGCATTACCGGAAGAAGAGGAAGAACTGCAAGCTAAATCGCTTAGCAACTCAATTCAGCGTGAGGCAATGCCAGAAGAGGAAGAGGGGATTCAGACAAAAAGATTGCCCGATGCAGGTTTTCAAGCGGATAGCAATCTTGAAAATCGGCTGAATAGTAGCCAGGATGGAGGAAGCCCACTGTCGGAAGAGGTGCGATCGTTCATGGAACCCCGCTTTGGAGCAGATTTCAGCCAGGTGCGAGTCCATACAGGCAGCGAATCTGTTCAGATGAACCAGGATTTGAACGCCCAAGCCTTTACTCATGGACAAGACGTTTACTTTGGCTCCGGCAAATCTCCTGGAAACGATGCCCTGACTGCCCATGAGTTGACCCATGTGTTGCAGCAGAACTATGGACTCGCAACTTCAGTAAATCCCAAAATCCAAAAACGGGCTGGAACTTATGTCCAACGGCGCACTGATATAATTCAGCGTCAAGACGAAGCAACTCTGGGGATGACGGTTAGCAATCAGGTTTCAGATGGACCCTATGGTTGGACATCATCTTATGCCTTGGAGATCAGCGATCGGGAATGTACTGTAACCGTGAATGTGAAAGTCAACCCTGATCCGGGCGTTACTGCTCAACAGGTTGCTAGGGTTAAGTCAGTGACCGCAAATGAGTTTGCACGATATTATGACAGTCGGTTTAATTTGGTTGATGCCGCTGGAGACTCTCGTTCATTGCGGGTTAGGTTAAACTACGTTGATAGCGGAGAACATCTAACGGTGGCACTCCATGCTGGCGAGGGACGAAACAATCTATCCAACTGGTTTGTTGTGTCGGATGGAATTACTCGCGCCCATGAGATGGGGCACCAGTTAGGGTTAAAAGATGAGTATGTTGATGCTACGGTACCTAACCGAGCGACAGCTACCTCTCCAGGTGTCAGCGATGATCACTCTCTGATGGGCAATTATTACACTCAAGGAATTGGCAGTGCGGATGTCCGGCAACGGCATGGAGATCAACTGGCTTCTGATATTTCCTCTGCAACAGGCATGAGTTTTACTGCCGAATTTAGTAATACTTATATTGTTCGCCAGGGTGACTTCTTGTCCAGTATTGCCTTGCGGATTTATAACGATGCGGCTAGGTGGCAAGATATCTATAACCTCAACCGTGACAAGATTCAGAATCCAAATCTAATTTTTCCAGGTCAAGAATTACAATTACCTCCTAGATCGCCTTGATGATGAAAAACTATTTAATAACGGTTAAGCTCTGTATGATTGCGGTCGTTTGGATGATAAATGCTTGTCAGCCAGCGTCAACGTCCACGCCTTTAAGATCGACCAATCTTTCCTTGCCGCTAAGTTCTAGAGTGACTCCTACTGCATCCAAAAAACTAGTCATTATGTTGAATTCTTCAGATAGTTTGATTCGTTATGAGGTTGGCAACCCTAGTTTTCGTGGTCGAACAACCGTTGAGGTGAAGGGCGATCGACAAGTTACCGTTCGGTTTGAGCAAAATACCCAAAACGATGTTTATGCTGGGACTTTATCAATGGAAGAGTTTACGACCTTCCAAAAAACCTTGCAATCCAATCAGCCTTTTTCCATCACATCAACTCAAACAGTCGGTAAACCCGGTGAGGCTAAGATTCGGTTAACGGGTCGAAATGATGATCAGGAGCAGTCAACTGAATTTTGGAGCAATGAACAATGGCAAATTCCTACTCTCCAAAATCTAGTCAGTAGCTTTAACAAAATTGCGACAACGATTTCTGGCGGAAAAGTTCGTTATTAAGCATACGGACTCAACTGATGGTAAGTATGGGTTTTGAGAGCGGAGTCCTCAAAACCTAAAATCAGTTTCAGTTTAATTATGTTCATCTACTTAAAACGATCGCCTGATTTTGTTGTCTGATCGCTAACTTTACTAGATAAGGGCGATCGCTTTTTGGGTTTTGGAAGGAGGGCGACAGCTTGCGCTGACTTGTCAGTTCGCGGTTGAAATGAAAAGGGGCGATCGCATTATGACTGTTGAATAAGATCAGGATGAAGAGAGCGATCGCGCCCACTAATCTCCCAATTTATGCACTCCGCTGCTCAGTGTGATTTTCCTCAGAAACGATCGGAATCAAATGAACCTCCAATCGCTGATTGAGCGCCCGCGCAATTTTTTGCAGCATAGAAAGCGAGTGCCCCTCATACTCAGCATCTTCAAGCCGCGCAATCACCGACTGTTTTGTCCCAATGAGATCGGCAAGTTGCTGTTGGGTTAATCCTGTTTGCGTCCGAGCAAGATAAATTAGTTGTGCAAGTTCTGCATTTAAGGAGGATTCCTTGATCATTTCCTCCATTTCAAAATCTTTAGAAGTCATTTGTTGAAGAATCTTCAGTGCATCATTCGTCTTCGCCATCTTCTGTTTCCTCCACATAGGTATGAACTGCTGGATTAACTTCAAACTGTGCCTTGCGTTGAATTGCCCGCTCAATCTCTGTGTCAGGCACTTGATCTTCGCCTTTCGTGATGGCATGAGCCAAAATCGCTACATTCTGTCCAGAAAAGAAGTACAGAATACGATATTGCACCCGGACATGCTTTGCCCGTAATTCATAAATTCCGTCACGTAAGTAGTCTGCCGCAGGTCGTCGCAACTCGTAACCTGTACTTGCCAGTTGTTGAATTCGAGCAACACAATTGGCGTAGCCTTTGCGATCTTGCTTCAGAAGGGTCTTTAGCCATTCCAGAACCGGAGCCTCACCGTCTTGATCTTGATAAAAAATAACTCTTGTTTCGGGCACAGTTTTTTATCGTCGTAATCCACGCTCATTTTATCATAATATTGCTATAAATATGGCGAGATCGCCACTCTTGTAGTGCGATTAGAGGCGTAATTGAGAAGAGCTATTTTGTTTTGAAGACGCTACGCGAACGGCTGTGAGAGAAATGGAAGAGGCGATCAGGGTGGAAACGGAAAGGGGCGATCTCTTTGGGTGTTGGCAGGAGTTCGATCGCGGTTTCAGGACGAGGCGAGATAGGCGCTTTTTAAAGTGAAAATGGAGCCACAGATTAAAGAGGAATGGGCGAGTGGCACAAACGATCGCAGCAGACAAAATAACCCTTTATGACTTAGAGCAGCGGTTTGGGTTACAGCAAACAGACGATGAGACGTTCTTTTCAGAATGGCAGGGCGACTTGCCCAAGTTAACGGAAACTGAACAACAGCGATTGGCGCGAGTACAGGCAGTGGTTGCTAACTTGGAGCAGCGATCGGTTTTAGAAAACACCGTCAAGTTAGCAGTGGTTGCGCCCTTACTGGATCTATCCGGGCTTTTCTTGCCACCGTTTTATGTCAGCACAGAAGACTCGGTAGAAATTGAAGCCGTCGATAAGACCCTGATTGTTCGAGGTCGCATTGATATTTTGGTATTGAAAGAGCAACTTTGGGTGCTAGTGATTGAGTCAAAACGGGCAGAGTTTTCACCCAAGGTTGGTATTCCTCAAATACTGTCTTATATGCTGGCGGCTCCCCAAGCCGAGTTTCCCCTTTATGGGCTAGTCACCAATGGCACAGATTTCGTTTTCCTAAAGCTGTTGTTTCAGGAGGTTCCCCGCTATGCGCGATCGCGGCAATTTGTATTGGGGCAAGACTCCGACTTGGAGTGGGTGTTGCAGATCATAAAGCAACTTGCGAACCTTGTTGGGCACGTGGAAAGCTAAACATCATTTTTGCAATCCCTAACTTTTGTCAAATACCCAGAGGGGCAATTGTTCAATACATTGGGGGTACTTCTGCAAAAGACCGGAGCGCTTCATGGCATCTTACATCGGCAAAGGGATTAGCTTTCCGCTCAAAACCAACGTGCAAGGCAGCCTTCAACTTAGCGCCGAGGAGCAAAACCTGGAAGAATGCATTCATTTGATTTTGCGTACCAGCTTGGGAGAGCGGGTTTACCGTCCTAACTTTGGGTCGCGACTATCGGAGTTGGTGTTTGCGCCGTTGAATACCAATACTTTGCTGCTGCTGCGGCTCTATGTAGAAGAAGCGCTGGAGGCGTGGGAACCGCGAATTGATTTAGAAGAAGTGCTGACTGATCCCGATCCAGTCCGGGGTCGGGTTGATATTACCATTCGCTATTCGCCCAAGGAGAGTTACGACAGCCGCAGTTTGGTCTATCCCTTTTATCTAGTCCCCGCTGAGTTATCTGAGTAGTCGATCGCATTATTTGTGTGAAGGGAGAGTTTGTGGATTTTGATTTTCTAACTCAGCTACCCAAATCGGATCTAGACGATCGCACCTTTAAAGACCTAGTGGACGAATGTCTACTTCGCTTACCGCGTTATTGCCCAGAGTGGACGAACCATAATCCCTCTGATCCCGGTGTGACAATCATTGAGCTATTCGCCTGGTTGACCGATCAGATGTTGCTCAGGTTTAACCAGGTGCCGCGCCGTAATTACGTGGCGTTTTTAGAGATTTTGGGGATTCAACTCCAGCCCCCAGCCCCAGCGCATACGGTATTGACCTTTTATCTCACCCGTGCCCAAGATGCGCTGAGATCGGTGCCGGTCGTTCCCATCGGAATTGAGGTGGCAACCGAACACTCAGAAAATGAGCCTGCCGTTATCTTCAGCACCGACCAGGAATTGCGGATTGGACTACCCTGGATTCGGCATTTCCTGACGGAAGAACGGGCGGGAGCGCTGCCGGAACAAGTGCAAAATCGACTGACCAATCAGTGGACACGGGACGAATTGGGGCGCTGGATCGGACGGCAGCAGTCGGTGTTTCAGATGATGCCCCAGGCAGGCGATTGTTTTTATCTGGTGTTTGACGCGATCGAACCCTTAGATGGCAACGTGATTGCACTGACGATTGAGGGCGAACCCGCAGGCTCCACGGGGATCAATCCCAACCGTCCACCGCGTCAGTGGGAAGCGTGGAATGGCGTGGAATGGCAGCCTGTGCTGCTACGAGAAGAAGATGACGGCACCAGGGGCTTCAGCTTTGATGATGTGGAACGCCGAGGACCATCGGGTCTGCGGGAAGCAGAGGTGCTGCTCCACTTGCCCTTAAACTGGGTGCCCACCACATTTTCGGGCTATTATGGGCGATGGCTCAGGTGCCGATGTCAGCAATTGGAGGGCGATCGCTTTAGTCGATCGCCGCAATTGACAGCGCTGGTGGCTCAGTCCGTGGGCGGACGCACTCAAGCGAGTGAATGTTCGCGGGTCGTAAATGAACTGGTGGGTGAGAGCGACGGCACACCCGGACAAAGTTTTTTCCTAGAATCACAAGGGATTTTAGCGCGACAGGACGGGGAATATCTCCAGGTCACGCCCACCGGAGAAATGCCGCAGCGCTGGCAAGAAGTCGAAAATTTTGCCAACTCAAGTGCAACCGATCGCCACTACACAGTGGATTCACGCACGGGTCGAATTCAGTTTGGTCCGTTAATTCGAGAGGCAAAGCATCTTCAAGAAGAAGTGCAGTTACGGCGGCAAGTTCAGTGGCAAGGGCATTCCTTTAATGAAGCTCAACTGGAACGAGTGGAAACACTAGAACGGCACTATGGTGCAGTTCCATCCCAAAATGCGCTGCTGCATATCGTGTCTTACCGCACGGGCGGAGGTGAACGCGGCAATGTGCCACGCCACGCTCTGCGTGTCCTCAAAACAGCGTTACCTTACGTGCGGCAGGTGACCAATCTGGAACCGGGGCGAGATGGTGCAGATGCAGAAAGTTTGGAAGAAGCGGTGCTGCGGGTTCCCCGAATGCTGCGGACGCGCAATCGAGCTGTCACCCCAGAGGACTACGAAACCTTGACGCTGCAAGCCAGTCGATCTGTGGGGCGGGTTTATTGTCCCCGCCAGCAGCCTGGAGGTCTGCCTGGAGTGGTGACGGTCTATGTGGTGCCGCGTGTGAATCTGCCCAATTTGGAACAAGGAATTGCGCCAGAGCAGTTTAGCTTGAGTGTGCCATTACGCAACGAAATCGATCTGTTTCTGGGAGATCGCTGTCTGTTGGGTACCCAGTCCTTACTGCAGGAGCCTGACTATGTGGGCGTTTCTGTGCAGGCTGTATTGGGGGTTGAAGTAGATTTTCAACTGGGAGCCGCCCGACTGGAGCTACGGCGGCAGTTGATCCAGTCGCTCTATCAATTGCTCAATCCGCTGACGGGCGGACGGCAGGGCACGGGTTGGAACATGGGGGTGCCGCTGTATCAGTCTGACTTGGTGCGCCTGATCCAAAATACCCTAGGAGTACAGTATCTAGAAACTCTGCAACTGTTTGAACTGCGCCAGGAAACGGGCTGGCAGCGCCAATTAGTCACCGGCGGGGTGGTTGATCCGGGGCTAACGGGTGTCATTTGTTCGTGGGCAGAGGTGCAGCGTCAGTCAGCGCACCGCATCCAGTTTTTGGGTGAGGAATTGGAACCATGAGCCAGACCGATCGCCGTACTCTCAGCGTACAAATCCTGCCCATGTCTGTGCCAAATCCGCCACCTGTGGGAGGTGCTTCGCCTTCCTTGGCAACTTGGGGCGCACTGGCAAATACGGAAACCTCGACCCTGCCTAGCCTCTGTCTTTGCCCTGGGGAAGTGGGGGAGTTGCTGATACGGCTGCTGCATCAGGGCGATCGCCCACTTCACTATGGGCTGCAAATCAATGGCAGCATTCCTCCAAGCTGGTATCGGTTCTACACCGAAGGCTCGGAACTTCAGCCGAATCAGGCGGCTGAAGCAGTGGTGCGGTTTCAGCCAGAGGCTAATTTTTTTGAGGCACGCCAAGTCGTCCAACCTGAACAAACGCTCAACTTGGATTACCAAGCCGAACTGCGGGTGCAGGGGCTTGCTACAGACTCACTGGCAAACCCGCCAGATGACCAATCTGGGTTATTGGCAAACAAACCGTTTTATTTGTTTCTGCGACCGCGTAGCCTGTATCCCCAATTTTTGCCAGCGGTTTATCAAGAAATAGATTTTATTGGACGACTGCTGAAGGTATTTGAGCAATCCTTTGAGCCAGCAGTGAATACCTGGCAGAGCCTTTGGGCATATCTTGATCCCTTAACGGCTCCAGAATCGCTCCTGCCGTTTTTGGCGCAATGGGTGGGTTGGCAAAACGAAGTCACTTGGAGCGTGGCACAGCAGCGATCGCTGATTCGGCGGGCAATGGAAATCTATCGTTGGCGCGGCACCAAGCGGGGCTTGCAGCTTTATCTTCATCTCTATACCGGACTGCCCCAGCACGACCCAACGAGATCGCCCCAACAGCAGCCGATTCAGATCACCTCTGCGATTCAACATGGGCTAGTTTTAGGCAAGAGCGATTTTGGTCCACAGGCAATTTTAGGCGGAGGGAAACCGTTCCATTTCAACGTCACATTACGCCCCAACCAGGGGCAATTTTTGGATGAAGCGCTGGTGCGATCCATCATTGACCAGGAAAAGCCTGCGGTCTGCACTTACGACCTAGAAATCGCCCCAATTGAGGAGCTTGTTCATGCCTGAATCCCGTGACTATCCTCGGTTGGAATTGTTTGAGCGATTGCAAATTAGGGATGGAATGCCGATCAATGCTGAGTGCTGGCAACACGCACATACGTATCATCGTCATCGCCAAAACTTTCACTACCAAGCCCTATATGAACCTGGAATTGTCTATGGGTTGGGGGTGGCGATCGTTCCCGATCAACCCGATGGGCGCTTGTTGCAAGTTCAGCCAGGAGTCGCGATCGACATTGCTGGCAACCCGATTATCGTCAAGTCGCCTGAAGAGTTTCGCCTCACTTCCACTCCTAACGATGGACAAGCCCTCGTGGTGTATCTCGTGGTCAACTATGTCGATCCAGATGATCTGCGGCTCAATCCAACGGCGAAGACTCAAGTTGAAAGCTTTCGGATTGTGGAAAAACTCCACCTCGATCCTCAAGATATAGAACTTTGCCGGATCGATTTGCAAGCAAGTGTGACCCAACTTCAGGCACCCCCCAATGTTTTTGCACCCAGTTGGAATCAACTCGACTTTCGCGATCGCCGTCAGCCTCAGCCCCAAGCTCAGTTGCGGGTGAAAGTGGGGCTTGTCAGTGACGAATCCCCAGATAGTCTGACTCAAAATGGGTTTACCGATTTGTTGCGATCGCTGCCCGGTTTATATCCGACCCTGCACGCCGATTCGACGCTGCAAACCTTCTCAGCGCAAGCATTGGGGCGTGAATTTACTCTGGACTGTCAGTTGCTCCATATTCCTTACCAGGTCTTGCTAGCTTTGCCGAATCCGGCAATTCAACGGCTGCAATCGTTTCTGGCACGGGGCGGCGTGGTGCTGACGGTAGCAGACTTTGACGCAGTGGATCTATTGGATTTGCTCGATATTGGACAAGAACTGCGATTGGGGCTGCTGGAAGCCGAACGCGATCGCGATCTGTTCAATCAAACCGGGATTCAACTTCAACAGGAAATCACCGCCAATCAGAGCGCCATTACCGAGCAGATTGCCACGATTGAACAGGCGATCGCTGCGATCGCCCTCCGCCTTGGGGTGTCTCTAAGTGATCCTGAAGCGCTATCCAATGACCATCCATTGCAATGGCAACCCTTTACGTTTAGCCAGTTGCCTAATCGCCAAAAACATCCGATTATTCTGAGAAACTGGGGCGGACTAATTCTCATGCTGGGTGACCTGACTCGCTGCTGGAGCCACAGCGCCATCCCTCCTATCCCCCGCGAAAACATCCGCTCTGCCCAAGAATGGGGAATTAATCTGCTTCACTTCGCTGCCCAAAAACAGCAATGGACTCAAGCCCTCACCCCCATTGCCATTCCCCCATCTGATCGCTCTGATAGCCTTCAGCGTCGAGTTTCAGGTGAGTTTTGAGTTCGGAGTTACTACAATCAGCCCCCTTCGCCCCTCGCTATCCCTTATGCCCGATCCTGCCACCCAAAAGCAGATTACCACCGTACTCTCCACCCGCCAGGTGAGGCTGAGTGCCAGTCAAGTGGCAGCAGTGTTTGATGCGGCGGTTTACAACGACAGCGATCGCTTCGCCTCCTTTCAACTGAAACTGCTAGCCGCAGGAGCCATGACTGATGGCAGACCCTGGTATCGCCTTACGCCTTCGGTGTCTGCCAAAATTCCGGTTGGCGACTGCACCCGCTTTCAGGTCGAAATCTTTGACTTGCCGTCGATCGCCCAGCAGTTTAGCGGCACGATTGACCTGACGGTGGAAGTGACCTCACGAGAACTGACGAATCAGTACGATCGCCAACCGTTGCGGTTGATTGCAGATGGACTTCAGGGAAACCCGCCGACAATTTCGTTGCTGTTGCCAGTTGCAGAGGCAAATCCAGGCGATCGTGTGGCGATCGTAGCGCAGGTTGCTAACCCGACGAGCGTTCCCCTGGAGGCAGTGCTGCGGCTTCAGGGATTGCCCAATGCTTGGCTGACCGAAGGAACTCAGCAGGGGCTATCCCTGCTGCCGGGTAAGCCGCAGAAAGTGACGTTTCAGTGCGAAGTGCCTTCACTCCTAGAAGCGCGTAGCCAACTCTATCCACTCCAGCTAGAAGCAACGGGGCGGTTTCCTAGCGTCACAGCCACCGGGCAGTTATCTGTGCGACCCGCTGGATCGATCAGTCTTGCTTGTGACCCTTTGGAAACAACGATTCCCGACCGCCTCAGACGGTGGCTTAACCCAGCGCAGGGCATGGCGGAGTTTGCCATTCAGTTTGAGAACCTGAGCAATCTAGAGCCGGGAGTGCAGGCGGCGATTCAGGAAGTGACCCCAAAACGACGCTGGTTTTGGCAAAAACGAGACAGCCATCCCAGCCTCGAATCCACGGTTGATCCCACAATTTTTGGTCCCGCAGTGCTTCCCCCTGGTGTGCAGTTCGGTGAGTTACCCACTGAACTGCCGATTGGCATCACGGCGATTCCACTCCAGATCTATCGGCGGTTGCCCTGGCTGGGTTGGACGCGATCGCGTCAGTTTCAGGTGACCGCGCGATCACTGAATCCCGCCATTCCACTCCAGCCCGACACCCAAATCCTCAAACTGTATCTGTTCCCGATCATTCCCTTCTGGCTGCAACTATTGGGCGCATTGCTGGCGCTGGGATTAGGAGCGCTTACGTGGGTGCTGTTGAGCGATCCGGGGCATCGAGCCTCAGTCAACTCAGTCCGGTTCAATGGGCAGGGAACCGAGGTGCTAAGCGGCTCCGATGACCAAACCATTCGGCGCTGGCGAGTAGACAATCAAGCCTTACAGACGCAAACCCGGATCGGCGACCTCAACAAAGCGGTGCGCGTGGTGCGCTATCGCCCGGTCAACAATGATCAAATTGCGATGGGGTTTGAAAATGGCGAAATTCAGCTTGCAAATCTGCTTACAGGAGAGCGATCGCGGCTAACTCCTGATAAAGACGATCGCGTGTTTGACCTCGTGTTTAGCCGCGATGCCCGCATCCTATTCAGCGCTCACGGCAGTGGCTTGGTGCTGCAATGGGATATCAACCGCTTTAATCCCGAACAAAATCAGCCGCAGCGTGCCTATGACACCCAGTTTGCGATTCAATCCATAGCGCTGATCGGCGACGATGATACCCATCTCGCGATCGGCGGTCGATTCAATCGCCTGATGATTCTAAAGGTGGCGATTCCCCCGACTGTTCCGCCGTCCAGTTCTGCCCTACCACCAGATCGCAAGCCAGCCAATCCTGCAAAAAGTCAGTCAGCTTTCCTGGAAATCGCCTATCCCTCTGGCGGTGCCACCGACTACATTTCTAGCCTGAGTGCTGCCGAGCAACAACCTAATTTGCTAGCCGTTGCCGACACCAAAGGACAGGTTAGCCTCTGGGATGTGCAGGACTGCTTGAAAAATCAGGGACGCTGCAAACCGACCGATACCTGGCTGGGACAAGGGGGAAATCCGGTGCGATCAATTGCGCTCAGTGCCAATGGCTGCTTTTTAGCCAGTGCAGGGGATGATGGACAGGTGCGGTTATGGGCATTGGATGGTCGAGGACTGCGGCGATCGAGCGCTTTAGAAGGGCGTGTCTTGGGGCGGACTCAAAAACCCTTGAATGCCGTGGATGTGATTCAAACCCGTGAAGCCGTTTGGGTGACTAGCGGGGATGCCGATCGCCAGGTGCGGCTCTATCAAGTTCCTTTAACGGGAAATCGCATCAGCAATCAATGCCCGGTGCTAGGAGGTGGCGAATGAATGTCAATCAGATCGCCGACGGCACCCTGACGTTTCACCCAGTGACAGTGGTAGTGTCTGCCTGGGATCAGAATCGGACTACACCTGGAACCAAGCACTATTTGGGAGTGACGATCGCCAATCGGGGCGACTCGGATGCAGTAGTTCAGGTGCGCCTGGAATCTCCCTCCGATTTGCTGCGGCAGTGGTGTGCCCAACCGGAGCAATGGCTGGCGCTCTCCAGTGGCAAAAGCGGTGAACTCACCTTTTGCATTGATGTACCTGGAGATGCCCTACCCCAATGGTTAGACTACGAAGCCGTGGTAATTCCCCAGGGTGCCTATGCGGATTACTATCTGCCCCCGACTCGCTGCCGTCTGCAAATCCTCGCGCCCGAAATTAGCGAAACCACTCAAGACCCCACCTTTAGCCTCAGCCCCATCACCACGCCGGATCGCCCGCTGATTGTGTTAGGTGCTCCCGTCACCGTGGAGTTGATGGTGGAGAACCGCTCCGAACGAGTTGATCGCTTTCGCCTGGAATGTACCGGATTGCCAGAAGACTGGGGCATTCAAGTGGAGTATCCCCGCGACTCTGACAGTTTTGGCTTGGTGCGGCTGAACGACAGCTTGGGGGTAAATCCAAGCGATCGCGGCATGATTCGGGTGCTGCTGCAACCGCCCCCCCTGCCCTTGGCTGGCAGCTACTTACCGACCTTCCGGCTTGCCTCCGAAAACGATCCGCGTTTGGGTTTGCTGGCGCTGATCTATCTCCAGGTTGACCCGGTTTATCGCCTGCAAGCCCAGATAGAGACGATTCAAGATCAGGTGCGCGATTCCCTATGGGATCGTGGAACGAATCGCCATCCTGCCCAATTCAACCTCCAGTTTGCTAACTTGGGTAACACTCCGCGCCAAGTGCAACTTCTGCTTCAGCCCAAAACGCCAATCGCAGCCTGCACCTACAACCTGGCGAGCGATCGTGTGACCATCGCGCCTCAAACCGTCAGTCACATTCCCCTAGAAGGCGCTCCCCAACGCTGGTGGACTCGCCCTTGGTTTGGTAGCGGCAAGATCTACCCATTTCAGGTCGAGTTCATCGATCGCGATTCTCATGAGATCGATCCCGAAATCCTGCAAGGGCAGATCACCTGGATGCCCCGCCCCTGGTGGCAACTGCTGCTTACCCTATTGGCAGGTTTAGGACTCCTGGGCGCATTGGCGTTTTTGATCTGGTGGTATTTTCTGCGACCGCCCACGCCGCCCACAGTGGTAGAATTCGCTGCCGAAGATAGCCGCTACGCTGAAGCCAACGGCGACGCGGCACGGGTTCGCTGGCAGATCGAAAATCCAGAGCAAATTCAAACGCTCAAACTCACGGGCTACAGCCCCGAAGGAACTCTGCTGAGTGGTCCGCTGGTCTACGAGTTCAAAGAGGGCAAACCGCCAGTAGCGCTGCAATCGTTCTGCACTCAAGAGAAGACGCTGTTAACCTGTAGCCAGATTCGGACGGATGCGTTTCTCCCTGGACAGTACATCTTTGAACTGACCCTCACGCCAAAGGGCAGACGCGCCACGCCCGTGATGCTGAAAACTAGCCCGGTTGAAATTACTGCCAAACCGCTTCCCACCGTCACCGCCCTCGTACCGAAATCCCTGCTCTACCGCGAGGCGACTCCCGGCACCCCCACCCCTGCTGAAAAAGCAATCCCGGCGATCGATCAAGCTGGGATTCGGCTTGATTGGGCAGTGACGATGCCCGTCAACATTACTGCCCTGCATCTGGTGGGACGAGATCAAGACGGCAAGATGATTGGCGATCGCTGGTTTGAGTTTTCCAATTCGGGGGAACTGCCGAAGTTATTGCGCCCTTTTTGCGAAGTCGGGCAAACCCTGATTTGCCGTAACGTGCCGACTGGGTTAACGGCTGTGGGCGAATATCGCTTTGAGTTGCAGGCACTCTCTGCCGATCAACCCGCTGCCGAAGTGAAGTCAAAGGCGGAAGTGAAACCAAAGGTGAGCGAGATTGTCAAAATTCAACCCCAAACGCCGCAAATCCTCAGCTTTCAAATTAATGGTCGAGAAGCCCCCGCCAAACTGCTGATTCCGATCGCGCCCATGCAAACGCTGCTGCCCATCCGGGTAAACTGGCGCGTTCAAGGTGGCAGCACCACGCGGGTAGACCTGATGCCGTCTCCTGGCAGTGTGCCTTTAGTCGGCATGATCAGCGTTCCCTTAAGTCCGCAGGGTAGCACCACGATCACCCTGCAAGTGAAAGCTCCCACAGGCGAAATGTTGACTCGCTCGGTAACGCTGGAAACCTACGACCCGACGCGATCAAAACCTGCTCTCCCCAGTTCTACCGGAACAAGTCCTGCTGCCAAGATC
This sequence comes from Leptolyngbyaceae cyanobacterium, assembly GCA_041752515.1. Taxonomy (GTDB): domain Bacteria; phylum Cyanobacteriota; class Cyanobacteriia; order Leptolyngbyales; family Leptolyngbyaceae; genus ULC077BIN1. The sequence continues at coordinate 36,639 of JBGSWI010000068.1, forward strand.
GCGCCACCGAGCAGTGTAGCTCCGCCGAGTGGATCACCTGCATCGAGTGGATCGCCTGTGCCTGGTGCCTCACCATCGGTGCCGATTGGGGTGCCTGCGCCAGCAGTGGACGATCGCCTCGCTCCCTCAGAAGCACCGCCCCAGTTCAACCGATGAAAGGAGCAAGCCGCATGAACTGGATAGGGAAGGGATGGCGACAATACCAGGCAATGCTGTTGCTCCTGACCCTGAGCGCGTATCCGATGTGTCCGGCATTGGGGCGCGATCGCCTGGAAAATTTGAAAGACCCCAATTATTGGACTCAGCTTTGTACGTTGTTGGCGAAGAGCAAACCTGTGGAAGCCTTACCCGCCTGTGAGCGGGCGATTGAGCTTCGTCCGGGCGATCCCAAGCTGTGGGCACAGTATGGCGCACTCCAACTGGGGCAAAAGCAATACCCAGAGGCGATCGCGTCGTTGGAACAGGCAATTAAGCGACAGCCCAGGAACTCGCAAGTGCTATCGGATCAATGTTTGGCTTGGGCGGAACTGGGAGAAACCGAAACCGCGATCGCTGCCTGCGAAAAAGCATTAAAGCTCAACGTTAATTGGGGTGAGCGATCGCCCGTGGTCGCTCAGCATCGCCGCAGCCTGATTATTGACCAGCCAGAAGTGTATCAGGAATCGATTAAATTCTACGATGAGGCGTTGAAAAAACTGCCGAAGGATTCACTGACGCTGGTGTATCGGTGTGAGGCACTGGCAAAAGTGGGAGAGTTTCGTGCCGCGATCGACTCCTGCGAACAGGCACTCAACGGCAACGGCAACTGGGGCGGCGAAACTCCGGCTTTAGCCTGGTCTAATCGGGGGGTTGCCTATCGCAGTTTGAAGGAATTAGAACCGGCGGTGCAGTCATTGGATCGGGCACTGCAACTGAATCCGACCCAAGCCCCTACCTGGTTGCAACAGGGCACCACGCTGCGTCAACTGAAACGCCCGAATGAAGCCCTGATTGCTTACACTCGTGCGATCGAGCTACAGCCCAATTCGTCTCAGGCATTGTTAGGGCAATGCATTGTATTGAACCAGCTTCAGCAATTTGATAGCGCGATCGCCGCCTGTAAAAAAGCGATCGCCGCCGACGGAAATTGGACTCCTGCCGACATTGCCCAAGTTTGGAATCAACAAAGTTTGGCGTTCACCAAACTGGGCAAGCTAGAAGAGGCTCTGGCAGCCGCCGATCGCGGTGTGGGAATGCGCCCCGACTGGGCAGAAATTTGGAATACTCGCGCTGTGGTGCTGTGGTATCTGAAGCGCACCGATGAAGCGCTGGCATCCGTGCAACAAGCATTAAAGCTAAACCCTGAGGATGCCCAAGTCTGGGCAAATCAAGGACGAATTTGGCGATCGCTCGACCAACTCGATAATGCCTTGACCGCCTATGCTGAGGCGCTCAAACGCAATCCGCAAGATGCCGCAGTTTGGGCAAATCAGAGTGCAGTGCAGTGGCTTTTGGGCGATCCCAATGCTGCCCTAGAATCTGCCAATCGAGCCATTGCCGCCAATCCCAAACTAGGGCTGGCGTGGCAAAATCACGCGATCGCCCTGGTAGCCCTGAAGCAATACGCCGAAGCCCAAAAAAGCTACGAACAGGCGATCCTGTGGGATAAAACAAACGCGGACAGTTGGGCAGGGTTGGGCGTGGTGCTACTCCAACTGCGGCAATACGACAAGGCCCAACAGGCATTGCAAACGGCGCTTAGTCTGAACCCAAACCAGGCGATCGCTCAACAAGCCCTCAAATCTCTAGCGGAGTGGCAAAAGCAGCAATCCCAGGAATTTCCTAAAAATAAAGAGTTGACTAACAGCGGCTTTCCATAACATAACTTACGCATTTGTGTGCTTAAGTTCTATACGAGCGAATAAATTCTATACGAGTGAATAAATTCTATACGAGTGAATAAATGTGTCTAACTTTGGACTTTTGGAGATGGATTGATCAAAGTTAGATTGAAAGCGGTATGTATTTCACTCCCGATTTATTTTATCTCCGTTTGATTTCCAGAGGTTCCCCATGCTGCGTCGCTGTCGATTATCCTGGATTGCTTATGGACTCACGATCGCGCTGAGTACGATCACGCTGAGTACTCATCCCAGCGACAGTCAAACCATTGGAGCCAGTGAAACTCTGCTTCAGCAAAGCCGTCAGCGCTATGAAGCAGGGCAACTCAACGAAGCAAAAGACTTGTTGTCAAAGGTGCAGCAGCAATCTCAGGCAAGCGGCAATCGGCTGATAGGAGCGATCGCTCTCAGCAATCTTGCCTTGATTGAAAGTGATCAAGGCAACTGGAAAACCGCTAATCAAGCGATCTCGGATAGCCTCAAGAGTGTGCGATCGAGTTCTGGCAACTCAAAAAATCCGCTCGTGCTTGCCCAGATCTTGAATGTGCAGGGACGATTGCAATTGGCTCAAGGAAACGCGCAGGCGGCATTACAAACCTGGCAACAATCCGCCAAACTCTACCGCCAAAATGGAAGCAGCAACGGCGAGATTCAAAGTCAACTGCGGCAAGCACAAGCCCTGCAAGCCTTGGGGCTATACGCCCGTGCCTATCAGGAAATTCTGTTCCCGATGCGCGATCGCTTGCAACAGCAACCAGATTCTGACACCAAAGTCTGGGGACTTCGGAGTGTAGCAGAATCGATCGCCATTGTGGGCAGTCGCCCCGATGCGGAGAAGGTGGCGCAGACCAGTTGGACGATCGCTGAGCGGTTAAAAAATCCCGCTGCGATCGCCGCTAGCCAACTGACTCTCGCAAACATGATGGTTGCCAAAATTCGAGAAACGCGCAGCACGGGCACTTTGGGACAGGAAGACGCACAAATTCAGCGCGATACCCAACAGGCGATCGCCCTGTACGAAAAGGTTGCCGCCATTCCATCTCCCAATCAGCTACGGGCGCAACTCAACCACCTCACTCTGTTGCTGGAGAGCGATCGCCTCTCAGAAGCCAGCCAATTTGCCAGCAGCCTCCAGCCAGCCCTGCTTCAGTTAGCGTCCGATCGCCCCAGTATTGAAGCCCAATTGAATTTTGCCAGTAGTCTGCTGCGATTGCAGAAAGCCAGCAAAACCACTGATGCCAGCATCACTCCCTTGCTAACGACTGCCTTAGACCGAGCGAAGGCGCTCAACGATCCTCGGTTGCTGTCTAACGCCTTGGGGCATCTGGCGCGATCGCAGGAGCAAAATCGACAATTCTCAACCGCCCAAACCAATACTGAACAGGCGATTCTGTTGGCAAAAGCAGTCAACGCGCCCGAACTCGTGTATCGCTGGTCTGCTCAACTTGGGCGGCTGCAAGAACAGCAGGGCGATCGCACAGGTGCCATCCAGTCCTATTCCCAAGCGGTGGAAACCATGCGAATCCTGCGGGGCGACTTGCTAGGACTAAATGCCGACGCGCAGCTAGTGGAGCCAGAAACCCTGGAACCCGTTCACCGTCAATTAGTCAGCCTGCTGTTGCCCAAGGATGGCTCTCAGCCCAGTAGCGGCACACTCAAAAAAGCCCGCGATATCATCGAATCGTTGCAATTAGAGGAAATCAACAACTATCTGCGATCGGCGTGTCTTCAGTCCAAAGTTGAAATCGACGCTGTTCTGACATCCAGTAAAATCTCTCAACAAACGGCGGTGGTTTATCCGATCGTATTGCCCGATCGCATTGCCATCATTGTTAGCGCTGCCGGACAGGAAACCAAACTCTACACGCAGCCTGTTTCTCAGGCAACAGTGGAAACCACGGTCAAAGCCTTGCAGTCTAGCTTGCGGAATCGCATTAGTCTAGGATTTAAGCAACCTGCGGAGCAATTGTATAACTGGCTGATTCAACCTATTGAAGCCACGCTGCAACAGCAAAAGGTGGAAACTCTGGTGTTTGTGCTGGATGGAGCGCTTCGCAGTGTGCCGATGGCTGCCTTATCCGATGGCAACCAGTTTCTAGTCGAAAAATACAGCCTTGCCACCACGCCGGGGCTGAAACTGACCAATCCCCAACCCTTGCAGGCGCAAGCCCTCTCTGGGATTGCCTTTGGGTTGACCGAAGCCCGCTCAGTCAACCTGCCCAATGGTGGCTCCCAATCCTTTTCTGAGTTGCCCTTCGTTAAACCGGAGCTAGAGGATCTGCAAAAAGAGATCAAACCTTCTGTTGTTGAGATGGATCAACAGTTTACCCGCGCCCAGTTCCAGCAGTTGCTCCAGAAATCTCAAGCGCCCATTGTGCATTTAGCGACTCATGGACAGTTTAGTTCGAGTCGCGATCAAACCTTTTTGCTTGCGTCCGATGGCGTGATTGATATCGATCAACTGGCAACCGCGCTGGGTGCCAGGGATAATGCCCGGACATCGGCGATCGAACTGCTGGTTTTGAGTGCTTGTGAAACTGCGATCGGAGACGATCGCGCCCCCCTAGGCTTAGCCGGGATCGCCTTGAAATCCGGTGCGAGAAGTACGGTTGCCAGCTTGTGGAAGGTGAATGATGCCGCCACCTCAATTTTGATGCAGCGGTTTTATCAAGCCGTGGCAACTCGCCGGGTGACTAAAGCGGTGGCGCTGCAACAGGCACAAAAAGCAATTCTCGCCGATCCACAGTTCCGTCGTCATCCCTACTATTGGGCACCGTTCATCCTTGTTGGCAATTGGTTATAACCGGAGATTTCTATGTTGCACCGCGATTCGTTCCACGCTAGCGAAGTGATCCGAAGGACTCCCAAAGGGAATCGCCCTCCCCACCGAAGCTGGCTTTATCTATTAGCCGCCCTCACCCTGGCAGGATTCGCCCCCCCGGCGACGGCTCAGGTTGTGCCCGATGCCACCCTGGGCAACGGCAACAACTCCACGACCCTAATTAACGGCATTCGCACCGACATCAATGGCGGCTTGCAGCGTGGGTCGGCATTGTTCCATAGCTTCGAGCGGTTTGGGATTCTCACCAATCACCAAGTTTACTTCGCCAATCCCGCAGGCATTCGCAACATTTTTAGTCGCGTCACGGGCGGCAGTATTTCCAACATTGATGGACTCTTGGGCGTGAGTGGCGGTGCCAACCTGTTTTTCATGAACCCCAACGGCATCATTTTTGGACCCAATGCTCGACTCGATGTCTCTGGGTCTTTCCTGGCAACCACCGCCAATGTACTTCAATTTGCTGATGGTCAAAAATTCGCAGCCACGGGCGATCGCGCGGTTCCTCTAGTCGAGGTCAACATCCCGATCGGGCTGCAATATGGGGCAAATCCCCCCGCTATGCTGACTAATCGCGGCACCCTGGCAGTTGGAGCTGGACAAAGCCTGACCTTGGCAGGCGGCAACACTACAAATACTGGGTCACTCACCGCACCCGGAGGAACGGTGCAGGTGTTGGGGCAGCAAGTGGCGTTGCTCGACAATTCACAGATTGATGTTTCCAGCGCGATTGGGGGAGGCACTGTGCTGGTGGGGGGAGATTATCAGGGTAAGGGGAGTTTACTCAACGCCCAATCGGCGATCGTCGGTCAAGATGCGGTGATTAAAGCCGATGCCCTAGTTAACGGCAATGGCGGCAAGGTGATTGTCTGGGCAGATGGCGACACCCGCTTTAACGGCACGATTTCGGCAAAAGGCGGTGTGCAGGGCGGCAATGGTGGCTTTGTTGAAGTATCTGGCAAACAAAGACTGGCGTTCCAAGGGCAGGTTGACACCCGCGCCGCTCAAGGAAAAGCTGGCACGTTGCTACTAGACCCAGCCACGATTACAATCGCTAACGATGGCGCTGACCTGATTCCACAAGCGACTGATCCAGGAGATTTTGTAATTAACCCGGCGGCACTACAAGCGGCACTTGATATGGGGGCTATCATCCTTCAAGCCGATACATCCATCATTGTCACCGATGCAATCAATTCAGGCGGAAATGTCAACGCCAATAACCTCACGTTCACGGCTCCTGCGATTGACCTTAATGCCTCCGTCACCACAAACGGCGCTCAGATTTATGCTGGGGCAGTGACACTTGGAGCTAACGCCACTCTCACCAGCAACAATGGCAATGTTGAGTTCAACAACACCGTTAATAGTGCAGCGAATGCTGCTAATACAGCTAGTGCAGCCAACTCGCTGAATATTGCAGCAGGAACAGGCAATGTTAGTTTTAACGGTGCGGTTGGCGGCGGGGCAAACGGGGCGCTAGGAACTTTGAACGCTTCAGGCGCTATTGCACTGAATAATTTAACGGCGGCTCAAGCAATCCTCACCTCTGCTAGCCCCATTCAACTCGGCACCTCAAACGTCACGGGTAACTTAAACGTCACCGCCAACGGCAACATTACCAGTAACGGCAACATCATCGTTGATGGCATCACCACACTGGCAGCAGGGGGGGGCGACATTACGCTCGACCAGGTAGGCAACAACTTCAACACAGTACAAGTCAATAGCGGCAGGGATGTCACCTTAAACGATATCGACGACCTCAACCTGGGCACAGTCACCGCCACGACTGGTGATCCTATGACCGGAAACACCATTTTAGTGGAGGCGGGGGGCACGCTGCTACTGCAAAATGCTATTACAGCCGCCGATTTTGGTTCGATCACCCTTCAAGGGAATACGGTCACAGCTAATTTGGGAGCAGCAGAGTCAATTACGGCTCTGGCTGGAACAGTCAACATTTTGGGCAACACGATCAACCTGAATACGGGCTTGATTAACGTATCTGGGGCAGGAGTCAAACCGAGTGGAGGAACGGTGCGCGTTGGTGGAACTTTCACTGATCCAGTTCTGACCAATGCAACTGCAATTAACGTGGATGGAGCACCTCCTTTCACCATCAATGGAACTGCCTTAGCAGGTGGTAACCCCGGACAAGTTTTTCTCTACACCGATACCCCAAATGATGCCAATACGCTTCTAGGAAACAATGGAATTCAGGTTGTTGGAGTGCCTACTGATAATATTATTTTCAATCCCAGCATTAATAATTTGGTTGTAAATAATAATTTTCAATTTAACAACGTCACTATTCTCAATGGAGCTGTTGTTCCTTCCATCAGTCCAGTTCCACGACAATTTACCATTGATGCTTTTAATAATTTAGTCATTGCGGAAACATATTTTGAAGCCCTTAGTGCTAATCCCTTATACTCAAACACAGGATTTAGAGCAAATAATCAGTTTACCATTAATAATTTGGTTGGCGACAATACCCTATCTCTAACTGGGTTTCCCCTATTAAGTGCAGGCAACATTTTTACGATGAATAATGTAGCAAACACGATTATTAAGGGAGCAGGAAGCTTTGAGATCGCCGTGGGTGACATCAACGCCCCCAATAATACGGCAAGCCTAACCGCTGGAGCGATCACAACAACGGCGGCGGCGGGCACTGTCACCCTCACCTCAGCCGGTAGCCTTAACGCTAACAATGCGCTGACAACAAATGGCGGAAATATCACTGCGATCGCAGCGGGCAACCTCAATCCCCTCAATGTCAATAACGCAGTAACGACGGCGGGTGGGGCGATCGCGTTCACCTCAGCGGGTGGACTCAATGTCAACAGCACTCTGACGACTGTTGGTGGTGACATCACGCTGACGACCACAGGCGGCAACCTCAATGTCAATAATGTGTTGAATACGACCGCCATTGCCCCAACGAAGGGAGGTGACATCGCTATCACGGGTAGCAGCAATGTGACCGTTGCTGGGGGCAGCAATTTCACCACGGGGGGAGGCAATGTGACTGTGCGATCAACGGGCACCCTGACCAGCGGCAACCTGGTAACGCCAAGTACGATCAATACTTCATTAGCAAACAGTCGAGGCGGCGACGTAACATTCATCGCAACGAATGGCGATATTAATCTCACCAATAATCAGATCACTAGCGTTAACAGCGGCAACAACGGCTTCAGCCAACTCTGGATCGAAGCAACTAACGGCTCTACGAACTTGATCAACTCAACCGTTAGCGCTGCTAACCTACCCGGAGCAACCGGATTTGCAGGCGATATTTTGATTAACGCCAGCGACACCATTGACATTAGCGGCAGCACAATTTCTACCAGTGGCAATACCGGGCGAATCCTGGTTGGTTCCAGTGACATTGCCGGAAAAGATCAAACTCCAGCGATCGACCCCACTCCTCAAACCGTCACGATCACCAGCAGCAGCCTCACAACTGATAACGCGATCATCGGAGGCTATCAAAATTCGGGTGACATTAACGTAATCGCACAAAACAGTGTGTCGATCGGTGGCGTAAGCAGCCGGCTCGCAGCCGAAACCACGGGTAGTGGCAGGGCTGGAAATATCACCATTGAAGCGCCTCAATTAATCTCTGTGAAAGAGGGTAGCACTGTTTCTACCAGCAGCACTGCCAGAAGCGTCAATGGTGCTCCAGGTTCCGCCGGAAACGTATCGTTGACGGCAATAGGTGGCAGAGTAGAAGTTGACAGGAGCAACATTTCTAACACGGTAGTTGATGGAACTGGGGAGAATATTAACGTAGCAGCGCGAACGGTTGCCTTACAAAATGGAGCAAAGGTTAATGCGAGTACGAGTGGGGGTGGACGTGCTGGCGAAATTATCATTACTGCCACCGCACCAAACCCTAACCCGACAACAGCAGCATTAACGATCGCAAATAGCCAGGTGCAAGCCAGTTCTTCTGGACAAGGTCTGGCGGGTGCAGTTTCTCTCAAAGTTCAAAATGGAGACATTGCCATTAGAAGCAGCAGTAGCGTGTCTTCAGGGACTTCTGGCAGTGGAGACAGTGGATCGGTCACGATCTCAGGACAGAACTTAGCGATTACAGGTGGTTCCGTGGTTCGCGCCCGCAGTGATGGTGCAGGTGCGCCGGGAAGTATTTCAGTTGATATTGCCAATACCCTTGCTGTGTCTGGAACTAATGCCTCTGGACAAATCAGTGAAATTTCCACGTTTTCCGATACTGCGGCAAATCTCAGCAACCCAGATGCAGGTAATATTCGCATCAATCAACCCGGTAGCCCCGTCAGAACTCTGGAATTGTCTGAACGGGGTCGGATCAATGCCTCAACTCAATCCACCGATTCAACATTCACAGGTGGAAATATTCAGGTTTATGCTGACAACTTGAGAATTAGCAGCGGTGGACAAATTGTGGCATCGTCTCTGGATGACGGCAATTCTGTTACTGGTCAGGCAGGCGCAGGCGATATTAGCATTGTCAGCAACAGCGTTGACATTTCAGGCTCGAAACAGGACTTTGTAAGTGATCCAGCCTTTAAAAACACCGTTGCTCTCAAACGGATAGGGAGTGTCAACGAAGACAATGGACTGCTTCTGAATACGAGCGGAGGCGTACCAGCGGCCAGTCTAGCAAGCCGTTTGGGGTTAGCCAACCTCAATAATTTGACCAATCCTACAAACGGGTCAGGCATTCAGCTTTCTATTCTAAACGATCTGCCCGGAACCCTGTCATTTAACTGGACGTTTTTAACCAATGAAACGACAGGGAACCTTGCTTCCCCATTTAACGACGCTAGTTTTGTGACAGGGAACAGCGCTCCTGTTACATCGCTAGCCAATGCAAACACTGGAAATTTCGTCGCCCCATCCCCAATCCCTGGATTTTCTAGTATCACCACTGCCAACCCGCCTGTAGTTCGCCCGATCGGGCAAGGTAATGTCGTCAACGTTGGGGTTGTCAACGCTGGTGACACGGCGGTTGCTTCTGGCTTACAACTCATTAACTTGAAATTAAATGGACAAGACGCTCAGGTGTTGGTCAGTTCTCCTGACATTGATCCAACTAAACCGTTTATTAGTGGCATTTTTGCTAGAGCCGACGGAACCGGAAATGCGGGATCAGTGGCAATTTCTGGGGTCGGAGCCGCAGCCAATGTGACACTCAACAATGGGGCGCAAATTTCCACATCGACCGATCGCGGCGGACAAACGACCCCATCCAACATTACGCTAACGGGCTTAAACACCCTCACTGCCAGTAACAACAGCCTGATTTCTGCCTCCACTAACTCTGGTCAGGCGGGAGATGTCAAGATCGATGTAACTCAGGGACTAAATCCAGCGGTTGGTTTGACAGGCAATAGTTCCATTGCAGCAACGGCTCTTAGCGGGGGCAATGCAGGTTCTGTGACGCTCAATACCCCAACCTTGAGCATTACTGATGGTTCATCCGTTGCCGTCAGCAGTATCGCAGGGGCTGGAGTTGCAGGGGAAGTAAATATTACTGCCAGCACTGTGAACCTGACGAACGCCCGGATTTCGGCTGAAACAGATGCGGGAGGAGCCAGCAGCCCCGCAAACATTAACCTGCGTGGGCTAAACACCTTACAGCTAAACAATGCTCAGATTTCTGCATTCACTCAAACCGGACAGGCAGGGAATCTGCTTGTCGATGCGAGAGAAATAGTAAATCTCAACAACGACAGCCTGCTTTCAGTGCAAGCAAATGGGCAAAACGGCAATTCGGGAACGGTTTCGCTTAATACCCGCCAGTTGACCGTTAATAGCTCACAAATTTCTGCTTCAACGACCTCTGGAGTTGGAGGTGACATAACCCTGCAAGGGTTGGACACTTTGCAAATGAATAATGGAGCCGTGCTTGCTTCCACCCAAACGGGGCGGGCAGGCAGCGTTGCCGTCAATGCCAGTGGAAATATCGACCTGATTAATGGCAGTCGGATTGCGGTTGAGGCGAATGGAGTAAACGGCGTGGCTGGCAATGTCACGGTGACGAGCGCAGATCTGAATTTAATCGGTGGGGCGGGGCGGAGTGCAATTAGCACTTCAGCAACGGGTGAAAATGCCAGTGCTGGCAATGTCACCTTAAACGCGATCGGGCGCACCATTACCCTGCAAAACTCCGATGTGCTTGCCAGTAGCCTACAAGGAACATCGGGGAACATCAATATCACATCGCGTCGGCTGGATTTAAACAATGGCACGATCAAAGCGGAAATTGGTCAAAACACAGCCAATCAATCGGGCAGCATTAAGCTAGACGTGAGTTTTAGGCTGACCTTGGAAAATGAAAGCGAGATTTCTACCTTGGGGCGAAATGGCGCAAATGGCGGTGACATTTCTATCCTGAACGTCCGGTTTTTGTTTGGTAGACGGGCAACCGGAGCGAATGGCAGCGATATTGTCGGTCGAGCAGAAGGTGGCGGTCGCGGCGGACGGGTGTTTCTCGATCGCTCCACTCTCGTACAAGGGTTTCTCTTCCGTCGCGCCGTAGATGGTAATCGCACCAACGACATTGATACCAATGGTCAGCTTGATAATTTCTCGACCAATGCCGATGAAGGCGCACGCGGACTTTCTAAGCCGCTAATCATTTTCTCAGATGTGACTCAAATTACCAGTAGTGCCTGTGAAGCCGTGGGCGCAAAATCTGCCACCAACAGCGAACTTCGGATTGCCGGACGGGGAGGAGTGGCATCCAGCCCCACGGCTCCCCTATCGGCGCAGGCGACCGCCAGCGATTGGGTTTCCCTGGAACTGAGTCCCCAGGTGCCCCTGCAAGTCACTCTGCCCGACGGCAAACCTATGACCCTCGAACCGAGTCATACTTATCAACTGCAAGCAACCTGTGTGAATGTTTGGAAAGAACAGCAGCGATCGCTGCTTTAATCCACTTGCACGCCCTAACCATGCCCAAGTTGGGCATTTGACACGATGTTGTGACGAGGCTCATCGACTTACAGCAAAAATAGATCAATAGTCAGGAATTGAGAGACGATTGACGTAGTTTACTAAAGGACGCGCAGATGAGCGAACTGACATAGCCCATTTTAGGAGTGCAATCACCTACTATTCCGGTTCATGAGCCTGCATAAATCCAGTTTTCTTCCACGTATAAGTTAATAGATTCTGTCCTGCTATGTATTTTTGAGGCTTCTTCCTATGCGTTTATATCAAAATATCAAGATTATCTCGATCGCGGTTTTACTGGGCGCGATCGCCACGGTCGATTTTGCCACGCTGATTCAACCCACCAGCACCTTGCCAACCGGGATCAACGCGATGGCAGCAGGACGACGACGGTTGAGCTTTCGGACGGGGGTGCGTCCTTCGCTATATCGGGTTGGGGGCTTTAGTCGAGGCAGTGAGTGTGGCAATCAACAAATGCTCACGGCAATTGTGCCCCCACCCCAAGCCCAAGAAAGCCTACCTGTCCAAAAAGCAGCGGTAGACAAAACAGCGGCGGATCATCCCACCTTTTTTGTCTCTCTACCGTCTTTGCCGGCAGGCTCCGCTGAGTTTACGCTGCAAGATGAAGCAGGCGGCAAAGAGTTGTATAACGTCAAATTTAAGGTGACGGGCAAGCCAGGAATTGTAGGGATTTCGCTGCCTGCCTCTGCGCCTGCATTGCAGGTCGGTCAGAAGTATTTTTGGCAAATGGCAGTGGCTTGCAATCCAAATCAGCCATCAAACCGCAGCAGCATCGGCAGTTGGGTTGAGCGCGTCAACTCCCCAGCAGCGGCGAAAGATGATCGGATTTCAACCTTGGCTGAACAAGGCATCTGGTATGACGTGGTGACTCTAGTTGCCCTCCAACGCCATCAAAAGCCAGACGATCGCGCCGCCGCTGAAGATTGGGAGGCTTTGATGCAAGATGCGGGACTGCCCCAATTCAAACAAACGGCGATCGTCCAAATTGTTAAAAACTGACTACTGACTAAAGTTAGGGGTGCAATTATCGGCTTTTCCGGCACAATCAGGGTAAGGCGATTTCTCTGTGTATCTCACCCATGCAGACCCACGAACCCCCCAGCTTTCAACCTGCTGCCAGCAGTCTTAAAACCAATCCGCCCGATCCTCGTCTCTTTGAGGATTACACCGGGCAAGAACTCGATTCATTGTCCACCAATCCCTTTCCGCCCCGCCCCCATGAAGTGTGGATGGGCGAACCGCGTGGTGGCTCTACGAATCCCTTTCCGCGCCGTCCTCATGAAGTTTATATGGGCGAACCTAAGATCGCGCGCAAACCCATCAGCCCACCCGTTCAAGCAGAGGCGACCCTCGATCCAGAGGCAAGCCCGTATATCTTTGGCAATCGACCCTTTCGGATGAATCCCCCCGATGCCCCGCCGCCACCGCCACCGCGTCGATGGGGCATTCAGGCAAAGCTAGCGATCGGGCAACCGAATGATGTGTATGAACAAGAGGCTGACCGAGTTGCGGAACAGGTGATGGGCATGGGTACTGCCGCACCTCCGACTGTGCAACGTCAAGCTGAGGAAGAAGAGCCAGAGGAAATCCAGACGAAGCCCCTAGCAGAAGCCATTACGCCACTGGTACAGCGCCAAGCGGATTTGGAGGAAGACGAACCCATTCAACCGAAATGTGAGACCTGTGAAGCAGAAGAGCCAATCCAGCGATTTGCCGATGGCACTGCTCAAGCTCAGCCAGACTTAGAGAATCGGCTGAATGCAAGTCAGGGTGGGGGAAGTGCGTTGCCGGATGACGTGCGATCGTTCATGGAACCCCGTTTCAAAGCCGACTTCAGCCAAGTACGAGTGCATACAGACAGTGAAGCCGTTCAGATGAATCAAGACTTAAACGCCCAAGCCTTTACACATCAACAAGACATCTACTTTGGGTCTGGCAAAGCTCCAGGAAATGATGCCTTGACTGCCCATGAATTAACTCATGTAGTTCAACAGACTAACCTCTTACCGGGCATTCAAGCAAAACAAGATCTGAAATCTCAAGTTTCCGATATTCTCCAACTTGCTTGCCTACCAGCCACAGCATGTCCTAGTACTATTCCTGGTGCTGCGGGTGACTTTGGTGCAGCTGAATCAACTGCTGAGGTTGGACCACGTGGACGTCGAGCTAGTATGTCACCTACACGACAACGAAGTACAGGGCATGTAGGACATGCTCGGCAGCTTGAACAATTTCTCAATGCCCAATCTCCTGGACTGCTCTCACAAATTCACGGCATTTTCATTGACCAAGATATGTCACCTGGAACAGGAGCACTAACTATGCCATGTGGTGCAATGGTGCCCCCAATTACAGGTGCTGTTCTACCTTGTGTTTTCGTTCATGGCAACCAAAATCAAGCAGCTCTTACTTTTAACACAACACCATCACCAACAATTGGTGGCATATCACGTGAAAATTGGCGTGTTTCAACACTTCAGACGCTGACACACGAAATACAACATGTCATTTTTGATAGTGCTGCACATGCTAATCCCGTTGGCGCAAGCTGTGCACGAGCTGATGTTGATTTTGAACTGAGCGAACTGAATGCAATAATGAGCGAATTTCCAATTGCGTTTCGAGCTATTCCAGCAGGGGCTAGTTCATCCCATCCTGCTAAGATTCACTTAGCAAACTGGTTCAGTAACGCCATCACTAATCCAAGTGAGAGCATTGCTGGTATTCTGCATGATTTACGTTGTCGATGCAACTGCTCAGAGGTCAATGCATATGTTATTGACACCTTTAACTTTGTCACTGGTAGCTGGAGCGCAGTTGAACGTAGTACTTTCAATACTGAGCTACGCAAACCACATTGGCACTTGGATTGGCCTTTATAGCTCTTGAGGGCGATTGCTAATTTTGTAGCGCGATCGCGGTTGAAACAGAAGGAGGGCGATCTCGATTGAGAGATTAGGGGGCGATCGCGGCTGAAAAGGAAAGGGCGATCGTAGTTAAGGGAAAGAGGGCGATCGCGATTGAGAGATTAAGGGGCGATAGCTTGCGCTGACTTGTCAGTTCGCGGTTGGAAAGAGGAAGGGCGATCTATATCTATATGGGAGAGGCGATCGCCCATAATGGATACAAAACCCATAAAGGCAAACTGGCATGGACTGGAAAACTTATATTCATTCAAACCCCAAAATTCTGCTTGGAAAGCCTGTTGTTAAAGGAACGCGTTTGTCTGTAGAGTTCATTTTGGGATTGTTTTCCGAAGGTTGGACGGAACAGCAAGTCCTGGAAAGCTACCCAACGCTAAGCGCGGTCGCCATTCAAGCCGTTTTTGCCTTTGCCGCCGAGTGTCTCAAAGAGGATGTGTTCTACACACCATTGCTGTCTGCTGAGGCAGGATGATGCGGTTTCTGGCAAATGAGAATTTCCCCTTACCCAGTGTGAGGCTTCTACGGCAAGCAGGCTACGATGTTGCTTCGATAACTGAAGACTCGCCAGGAATGGACGATTCAGAGGTTCTAACCCGTGCAACGGATGAGAGACTGGTTATTCTAACCTTTGATCGTGACTATGGGAACTGATCTATCGCTTGAGCAGCAATTCTCATTATGACCAATAGCTGTTCAATCTGTGAAAAACCCAGTAGTGTAAGGACATCTGAATGACCCAAGAGAGTCAGAACGGTTGAAACAGCTAGGGTTGTTTGATGGGATAGTAAAGTCTTTTCGCCAGG
>JBGSWI010000069.1:0-3562 GCA_041752515.1 Leptolyngbyaceae cyanobacterium
AACGGCTCAGGTCTATCGTGACTTCTATCTTCACTTGAGACCCTTCAATACTCAGCAATTGAGCGCCCATCTTTGCCCCTCTTGTTGTTACTACCAAGTAATATCACAGCACAATAACTAAATCAAATAAAGGTCGCACCCGTATGAGGAAGCTATTTTTAAGGGTAGTGAGCGCATTCTTTCGGCACTGTTTCCAGACTTGCATCTGATAGCAGAGCAAATATTACAGGCAAAGATTAGCAAATAGTGTGAAGGAAACTGCAAAAACCTAAGTTGGCGGGTAATATTCTTTCAACCCTCCAATTTGCCCGCTGGATCGCGGGAATTGCTCATGTCTTATCAACGCGATCGCGCCCAGATTTTCTACCAGCTTCGCTGCTGGCTTGGATTGCTGTTCTTCAGTTCGCTGACCTTGTGTCTATGGTTGGGGCTAAGTTTTCCCTCTACTGGACAAACTCCCGATGCGGCGCAACAGGTCAAACTAGGTGTGGAACGCTATCAGGCAGGTGACTACAAAGGAGCCATTGAGCGCTGGCAATCCGCCTTGACAGTGTATCAACAGGCAAATAATCCAAGCAATCGCGCGATCGTCCTGGAAAATTTGGCACGGGCATCGCAGCACTTGGGACAAGGTGAAGCCGCCCTGACCTATTGGCAACAGGCTATCGCCCTACATCGACGTACCCAGAACATCCCCCAACTAGGTCGCGCCCTGACCGAACAGGCACAACTGTATAGCCAGATTGGGCAACCTCGCAAAGCGATCGCCCTACTATGTGGAGCCGAGGATAGCGGTAAGTGCGCTGCCGAGAGCGCTCTACAACAGGTTCGCAGTCTCAATAGTCCAGCGATGGAAGCGGCGGCTTTAGGCAGTTTGGGCGATGCCTATCGGTTACTGGGCGAGTATGATCCGGCGATCCGGGTGTTAGAATCCAGCCTGAAGCTTGCAGCCATTAACCCTACTTATCAAATCTCGGTGTTGAACAGTCTGGGCACCGTGCATCTAAGTTTGGCGATGGTGAACTACCGACGGGTCGAACTGGCAGCGCAAAGTGGAGACAGCCAGGATGCGGAGCAGTTCAAACAAAAGGGATTGAAGCGGGATGCCAAAGCGCTGGAATATTTTCAGCGCAGTCTGAATCTGTCTCAGGCTCAAAATGATCTAGTTGGACAACTGCGATCGCAGGTGAGTGCCATTCCGGCTTATTACCGCACTCAAGCAACTCTCCAGGCAGAAACCACCTGGCAGCAAGCCGTCCAGTTGGTGATCCAGCTACCACCCAGTCGCGATCGCGTCTATGCTGCAATTGATCTAGCGCGGTTGTTGCAGCCGATTCGCACCGATACGTCCTTTTCTAAGCTCCAATGTTTAGCATCAGATCGATCGCCGCAAGCAGAAGCTTTACTGCAACAGGCGATCGCCGTAGCAGAGCAGATTCAAGACGACCGGGCAAAATCGTTTGCCTTGGGAGAATTGGGGCATATCTATGAATGTCAGCGATCATGGATCAAAGCCCTGGATGTGACCCAAAAAGCAAGGCTGGCAGCCGATCAAGATCTGGCATCAAAGGATAGTTTGTATCTCTGGGAATGGCAGACGGGGCGAATTCTCAAAGCCGAGGGCAAGGACACGGAGGCGATCGCCGCCTATGAACGGGCGCTTGCCACGTTAGAACCGATTCGCAGCGATATTCTGACCACAAATCGCGACATTCAGTTTGACTTCCGCGACACGATTGAGCCAATTTATCGGGAACTGGTGGAACTGAAGCTGAGTCGAGAGCAGCCTGTTCAGGTTGGCACCAAATCGCTGATCAGTGAGTCAGTAAATCGCGACAGCAATCCCGCAAACTTTCGCTCAATTTTGCGAACGGTGGATGGGTTGAAACTGGCGGAATTGCAAAATTACTTTGGTAGTGACTGTGTGGTGGCGATCGCCAGTGGCGAAAGCGTTGATCTGGCTGCCCGTTCTGCTGCTGCGGTCTTCAGCACCGTGATCTTTGACGATAAAACGGCGGTGATTCTGAGCTTACCCAATGGTGAGCAGCGGTTCACCTGGATTCCCGTCTCCCGTCCCGCCTTGATTGCCCAAATGAATGAGCTGCGGCGCGGCTTAGAGCGAGTTCGCACCAGCTACGACCCCACTCCAGCCCAACAGGTCTACAACTGGCTGATTCGCCCGTTTGAAGCTGATCTCCAGCAATCTCCTGTGAAAACGCTGGTGTTTGTGCAGGATGGCATTTTTCGTACCGTGCCGATGGCGGCGTTGCACGATGGACAGCAGTTTTTGATTCAAAACTATGCGATCGCTACGGTGCCCAGCCTCACCTTGACCAATCCCAAAACAGCGAACTCGAAGGATTTGCGGGTGTTGGCGTTGGGGTTAACCAAAGCCGTCAGTTTCGAGGATGGTAGCCAGTTTCGAGCGTTACCTAACGTTGGCAAAGAGTTGGATAGCATCAACGCCATTTTGCCGGGGAGTAAGCAACTGCTGGATGGCGAGTTTACCCGCGATCGCCTGAGGCAAGAACTGAGCCAGACCGTCTATCCGATTCTGCATGTTGCTACCCACGGCAAATTTGGCACCGACCCCAAAGATACGTTCATCGTCACCGGGGATAGTCAAAAGCTGACGCTGACTGATTTGGATCAACTCATTCGGCGGGTGTCGCGCAACACGGAACCGCTGGAGTTGCTGTCGCTGACGGCGTGTGAAACGGCAGTAGGGAACGATCGCTCGGCGTTGGGTTTAGCAGGGGTGGCAGTGCAGGCGGGGGCAAGCAGTGCCTTGGCTTCTCTCTGGTCAGTCAATGATGCGGCAACGGCACAACTGGCGACTCGGTTTTATCAACAATTGCGTCAACCCAATTTGAGTAAGGCGGAAGCACTACAGACAGTGCAAAAGGAGTTTATTGAAGGCAAAAGTTTGGATGGAAGTTTCGATGGGAAGAGTGCGATCGCGGATGCCGCCCATCCCGCCTACTGGTCAGCCTTTGTCTTGATCGGCAATTGGCTCTAACAAACGGGTTTGCTATTTGCATTGATTATGTACGACAACACCTGTAAATTCCTGATTGAACAATTCGCCGCTGATTTTGCCACCTGGCTACTCGGCGAAGCAGTTCCTTTAACTGAACTCAGCCCATCCGAATTATCGCTAGAGCCGATTCGTGCCGATGCTCTCATCTTGCTCCAATCTGACTCCACCATTCTGCATCTCGAATTCCAAACCCAGCCCGACCCCACGATGCCCTTTCGGATGCTGGATTATGCCGTGCGGGTCTACCGTAAGTTTCCCGCTAGAAATCTTCAGCAAACGGTCATGTACCTACGTCGAACGACTTCTGATGAGGTGTCTAAAACCTGTTTTGATCGCCTCCGTACTCGGCATGAATTCGATGTTATCCGCTTGTGGGAGCAACCTGTTTCACAGTTTTTACAATTTCCCGGACTCCTGCCCTGAGTGCATCTCACTTTTGCAATGAGTATAAGTGCTTAGGTTTAATTTGTCAGAGACGGAGTTACACTTTGAGCAAATGATCTCTGCCCAAGGAGTCGTATG
>JBGSWI010000070.1:0-19341 GCA_041752515.1 Leptolyngbyaceae cyanobacterium
AAGGAGTTTCACCCTGACAAAAGTGAGTATACCAGATAGTGACTCTGTGGCTGAAGCAGCCACGCGGGAACCCTAACTACATCCCACGGCTAAAGCACGATGGGTTTTGTGCGTTCCCCAGCCCTCCCACTTCTATAAAATGAAACGAAAACGATGCGCGATCGCGGCTATTTTCGGAGGAATGCTACCCTTCGCATCGCCAGTCCATGCAGATGTTCCCAACACCCAATTAAGCTGGGTGCCGCCTCAAGTCGCAGCCTTGCGAGTCTCCCTCAGTTCTCAATTTACCGAGACTGGAGAACGCATTCTCAATGTGGATTTGATGCGCGATGGGCAGGTGTTAGAACGGTTTCAAGCCGTGTCTGGTAAGCCTCAAAAGCAAGCTTTTCGAGTAGGAGCCGCGTCGAAAGCAGGGTCGAGGGAGCCGTTGCCCCAAGGACTTTATGCGATCGGGCAGGTCGATCGAGGGGCAGGATTACCATTCGCCATGGGAAAGACGTTTATTCCAGTTACGCCACAGTTTTTCACGTCGCGCAGCGGCATTGGCATTCATCGCGATGCCGATCGCATGATTCCGGGTGGATCAGGAACGATCGGCTGCCTAGGATTGCTTAACCAAACTGAAATTGAAACCCTAGCAGACTTCGTTTCTAACCACAATGTCAAAACGCTGATCGTAGATTATGGACTCAAGTAGCTCCAACCAAGATGAGAAAAGTATTCACACGAAACCCGCTAAGAAACCAAACGTAGATCTCTCAATCGGGTGTACATGGATATCGTAGGTGCCAGCCTAAGCCAATAAGGACTGCGCTCTTAGGCTTGCACTGAACTTACTCGCCAACAGCAATGAAATGGAAGGACGATATCCCCACTTCCACCCCGCCTCCTTGCACATCTAATAGCTGAACTTTAAATTCCGAAGTTGACGACGCTATAAGATATGCAAGCGCAGGGCTGAACTCAGGGTTTGTAGTAATGACTACATTCACATAGGTTGTAAAAGGCTCTGTGAATGTAACGGTACACTCGCCTCTTTCACTAATGCCGCTTGCTTTGAAATCTCCAGTGCCGCTCACAATCCTTCCGTCTTCAGCAATATGTCCTGATATGATCTTTGACATGAAATTTCTCCTAGAATTTGACCTTTAAATTGCAATCAGAGAAATCATATCAGGAACTGAGCATTAGTTTTTTAAGAAGGTATTTAAGCGTCAAATAGCTAAGTTCAAGCCTAAGACTATGCCGCAGCAGGCTCCTGAAACTTGTCTAAGCCTTCAATCACCCTGGCAGATTCAATCTTATCGCCTGCCCGAAGCTCATTCAGCACGTCTTTTCCTTCCACTACAAAGCCAAAAATGGCGTAGCGTCCATCTAGCAAATTTGCTCCAGCGGGAGTTAACTCCGAATCAAATAGGAAGAAGAAAAACTGAGATGAGCCGCCATTGGGGTCAGTGTCAGGACGTGCCAACGCCATAGCGCCATAGGCAGAAAATGGCAACACAGGCTGTTCGCGAAATCGTCCCGCATCTTCTAAGGTGATGCCGTAGACCGGAACTGGATCAGCTTTTACCTTCACTTCGAGTGGAATTGCTCGGTATTGTTGAGTTTTGGGATCTACAAAGCCGACTTCCGCTCCAGCCGGATCGCCCACTTGCAGCACGTAAGATTCTTCGGCACGGGTGAAGGGGAGTCCGTCGTAAAATCCCCGCTTCACCAGATCGATGAAGTTGCCCGCAGTGACGGGGGCGCTGTAGCCATCGATGACTGAAACAATTTTGCCCTTATTGGTCGTAAATTCTACTTTCGCTCGTCCTTTTAGCTGAGGCAGGTTGCGATAGGTTTCAGGAACTGCATAGGGAAACTGCTGCACCATGAGTTCTTCAATTTGCCCCACTAAATTTAGGACTTTGGCGCGTTCAGCCATCACCTGCACTCGGTCTTTGGCTTCGTTTGCGGCTTGCAAATCGGGCAACCCTGTCTTGATTTGGTCGAGTAATGCGATCGCGCTGGGCTGGCGATCGCTGGGAATACTTGCCAAAATTGCCGCCTGTTTATCGCTGGCAATGCGTGTAGCGCGGCTAATATCGCCTGTAATTGCGCCCCAACGACTCTGTGACCGCAGTTTTCCACTAATATCTTCTAGGCTTTCTTGCAAATCTCGAATGGTAGGGTTGTCGATGGGCAAAGCATCGCGCAACAGGGCGTTTCCGTCGGTGATTGCGTTACCCGCCGGTAGACGACTAATTTGAATCGGCTTCGCGGCGCTTAGCCCGATCGCCAGGGTCACTAGCAGGAGCAGGTTCAGCCCCATTTTCAACCAACGTTTAAGGGGATTTATTCCAGAGTATTGCATCTCTACTGCTCGCTAAATTGGCACAATGTTTGAGCGCTTAGACTAGCCGCATCAACTTAATTATCTTGCCATAGGGCGACGCTGAAAGTGCTGATAGGTCTCTTGCGATCGCAGCGATCAATTCGTTTTTCTGAGGTTCCTTCCGCTTGATTGCTTGATTACGCTCATCTGAGCGGTAAAATAAATTGCCAATCATTATTTGCTAAAGTTTTAGACCAATGATTTCCAGTAATGATTTTCGACCGGGCGTGAGTATTGAACTGGACGGTAGTGTCTGGCGGGTGGTGGAGTTTCTCCATGTGAAGCCAGGAAAGGGAGCCGCTTTTGTTCGGACTAAGCTAAAAAATGTGCAGACCGGGAGTGTGGTTGAAAAAACGTTTCGAGCGGGTGAAACGCTTCCTCAAGCTAATTTAGAGAAAAGTACGATGCAGTACACCTATAAAGAAGGAGATAGCTTCGTCTTTATGGATATGGAAAGCTACGAGGAAAACCAGTTAAGTGTTGCCCAAATTGGAGATCGCGTTAAATATCTTAAAGAAGGAATGGAGGTAAACGTAGTCCGCTGGGGTGAGAAAATTATGGAAGTGGAACTGCCCAATTCTGTAGTTCTAGAAGTTACCCAAACCGATCCAGGGTTCAAGGGAGACACCGCCACAGGGGGAAACAAGCCTGCCATTGTAGAAACAGGTGCCCAAATTATGGTTCCCCTCTTTATTACCACCGGGGAGCGGATTAAGATTGACACTCGCACAGATAGCTACTTGGGTCGTGAGTGAGAGGTGAATTTTTAGCTTTATCCCTTCTAGCCCTATCCATTTCTAGCCCCTATCTAAGAGGTTTGCACGCACTGTGTCGTTGAATTTGAATGAACTCCGTGAACTGTTAGCTGCCATCAACCAGACGGATATTGCAGAGTTAACGCTAAAAAGCTCCGATTTTGAGTTGATTATCCGCCGGGGGGTGCGCGGAAATGAACAGATTTTGGCAGGGGTTAACACGGGAGCGCCCGAAGTGATTTCGATGTCACCCTCGGCAATGTCAGGAGAAAGTCCTAAATCTTCAGACATTGCGCCGGTGCAATCCCCAATCGTGATGCCCCCCAACAGCGATCGCCGCTATCTCGAAATTTTATCTCCTATGGTGGGAACGTTCTATCGTTCTCCCGCACCAGATGAATTGCCCTTTGTGGAAACGGGCGATCGCATTCGGTCGGGGCAAACCGTGTGCATCATCGAAGCGATGAAACTAATGAATGAAATTGAGTCAGAAGTTTCAGGAGAGATTATTGAAATATTGGTTCAGAACGGTGAATCGGTGGAATATAATCAGCCCTTAATGCGGGTAACTTCGTGATGGCGGCTGCGCGATGGCAATTCCGTGAAAAATCAGTGACAAATTAGAGACTTTGGGATAAATTGACACCCATCAGGCTCTAGTAAATTTAGTTACAGAATACTGCTTTCCTTGCGGTGTTGCGAGTGACTCGTTAAAATTTGGGGATCAACGCTTCTCACACTGTTTCATAATTGCCAATGAACTCTTCCCAGCCGGTTCCGCCAGAGGTTGTTGAACAACTGGCTGCTTACTTCAGTATCTTGGGTGAACCCACCCGTCTCAGAATATTGAATCTGCTTCGAGATGGTGAACGATGCGTACAAGATCTGGTTGAAGCGATGGATACCAGTCAAGCAAACGTTTCTAAGCATTTAAAGGTCATGGTGCAGGCAGGCATATTGAGCCGACGCAGCGAAGGAACACTCGCCTATTACAAAGTGGAAGACGAACTCATTTTTGAACTGTGTCATTTGGTCTGCGATCGCCTTGCAAGGCGAATTGAAATTCAAGCCCACAAGTTTCGCGCCTTTAGCTTTTTAGCAAAGTGATCAGGTCGCGGTTAAGGTGAGTTAGAGCATGGTGAGTTGGGTCAGTCAGATACAAGCCCCTGCTCAAGAGGGGAATTGGTCAGCCGTAGCTCAAGCGCTACAGCAGAGTTATCAGGCGGGTCGCTGGGCGCAATTATCTGTGAATGAAATCGCCGTGTTAATCCGCTTGGCGATCGCCGTTCTCAGGTCAGGCGACTTTCAAGCGTGCTGGGATATTGGCAAAGTCTTTCCTGGCTTTGGCGAAGCGGCAATTTTGCCCTTGGTTGCGCTAGTGAACGATGAAGACGAGGAGCCGGAAACTCGTTGGTTTGCGGTGCGGATTCTGGGGGAGGCTAATCATCCCGCTGCCATTGAGGCATTGGTGGAACTGCTGAATGCCGAGGACGACGACCTGCGCGAAATAGCCTCTGGAGCGTTGGTCAATTTTGGCACCCGCGCGATCGCTCCTTTAACGGATAGGCTCAGGGCATCGGAAACCCGTCTACTCGCCGTCCAAGCTCTCACGCAAATTCGCCATTCGGCAACCATTGCGCCTTTGCTAACCGTGGTGCAAGATGACGATCCTACCCTTCGAGCGATGGCGATCGAAGCGCTCGGCAGTTTCCATGATCCGCAAGTTCTACCCATTTTGGTTCAAGCCTTAACCGATTTGGCGGCACCTGTTCGCCGCGCCGCGATCGCCGGATTGGCAGTCCGTACTGAGCTAACTGAAGCGTTAGGGCTAGTGAATTTACTGATTGATCGCCTGTGGGATCTGAATATTGGCGTTTGCCAACAAGCCGCGATCGCTCTTGGAAGAATCGGCACCGATGCCGCAGTTAATGCCCTCAATCGAGCAGGCTCCTCTGCAAATACCCCCGCTAGCCTGCAAACTGAGATCGTTCGATCGCTGGCACGAATTGGCAGCCCCTCAGCATTCAACGTTTTGCAAAACTGGCTAGATGATCCCAGTCGTCAAGCGGCTGAGGTCTATCTAGAAATTGCGATCGCTTTAGGACGGTGGACTGATCCCACTCTGAAAAACTCAGCCGCTCAAATCCTGGCGCAATCTTTAACGAAATTTGCTCAAGATCCTCCGATTCAGCAAGCGATCGTGCTGGCACTCGGTCAACTCCAGCAGCCATTCACTGTTGAGCCAGTGATTCAGCTTTTGGCAAGTCAAGATGCGGGCGTTAGGCTACACGCGATCGCGGCGCTCAGGCAAATTCAGCCTCAACAAACCCACGAGCAGCTAAGGATACTACAGGCAAACCCGGATATTTCACCTGAGTTGCGCCATGGGATCGCGATCGCCCTGCAAGAATGGCAGGTCGAATTGCCCCAATAACATACCAATAACGTGATATTATCCGCTTGCTGACTTTAAACGCTCTGGATTCCAAACCGTTTTGCTGTTGCCCTATGCCTTAATGAAATCTCAGAGAAGTCTCAGAAATTCCATTGTTTGGCTTGTCCCACCTTTCTAGATGCTTGGTTTTAGCCTAAGCTTTTTCATCAGAGTTTTTTGAGCTAAAAAGAAACCGGAGACTCAGAAAAAGTACGGAATAGAGTAGAGAGCCTAGAAAAGGTTCCAGCAAAATATTTCAATCTAGAAATGTTTAAGTTTTAAGTAATCTTTATCCTCATAGCCATCCATGCAATTGCAAGCATCCCAGCGCCGAACAAAGATTGTTGCAACGATTGGTCCCGCGACAAGTAGCCCTGATGTGCTGCGATCGCTGATTGAGGCTGGCGCGACCACTCTTCGACTCAACTTTTCCCATGGCACCCACGACGACCATCAGCGGAATATTCGGTTGATTCGACAACTCTCCTTCGAGTTAAATCAGCCCGTAGGAATTTTGCAGGATCTGCAAGGACCCAAAATTCGACTGGGGCGGTTTGAAGATGGTTCCATCGTCCTAAAAACGGGCGATCGCTATATTCTCACCAGCAACCTAATGACGGGTAACCAAACCATGAATTGCGTTACCTATGACTTACTTGCCGATGAAGTGCCCGCAGGTGCCACTATTTTGCTAGATGACGGCAGAGTGGAAATGCGCGTGGAAGAAGTGAAGCGATCGGCGGGTGAGTTGCATTGCCAGGTCGTAGTGGGCGGGGTGCTTTCCAACAACAAAGGCGTAAACTTTCCCGGTGTGTATTTGTCCATTAAGGCAATCACTGACAAAGATCGCAAAGACCTCACCTTTGGGCTAGACCAAGGCGTTGATTGGGTGGCGCTGAGCTTTGTCCGCAATCCGCAAGATGTGCTGGAAATTAAAGAGTTAATTTATGCGGCGGGTAAGCAGGTGCCGGTGATCGTCAAGATCGAAAAACATGAAGCGATCGAGGAAATGGAATCAATCCTCTCCATCAGCGATGGGGTGATGGTGGCGCGCGGTGATCTCGGCGTAGAACTCCCGGCGGAAGATGTGCCCATTTTGCAAAAGCGTCTGATTGCCACAGCAAACCGTCGCGGCATCCCGGTAATTACTGCCACCCAAATGCTCGACAGCATGGTACACAGTCCCCGCCCCACCCGCGCTGAAGTTTCGGATGTGGCAAACGCGATTTTGGATGGCACGGATGCGATTATGCTGTCCAACGAAACGGCGGTGGGTAAATACCCAATCGAAGCCGTCAAAACCATGGCACAGATTGCCCTACGGATTGAGCAAGAGCCGCCGATTCGCCAGATGACTGACAGTGGGCGATCGATCCCCAATGCGATTAGTCAGGCAGTGGCGCGGATTGCTGGACAACTGGATGCGGCAGCTATCATGACCCTCACCAAAAGTGGCGCAACAGCGCGGAATGTATCTAAGTTTCGTCCCCAAAAGCCGATTTTGGCGATTACGCCTCACGTAGATGTGGCGCGGCAACTACAACTCGTTTGGGGCGTAAAACCTTTGCTGGTCTTAGATCTTCCCTCTACTGGACAAACCTTTCAAGCCGCTGTTAGCGTTGCCCAAGAAAATCAACTGCTGCACGAAGGTGACCTCGTGGTGATGACGGCAGGCACGCTTCAGGGTGTCTCCGGCTCCACAGATTTGGTCAAAGTAGAGGTCGTCACGGCGGTTCGCGGCAAAGGCATTGGCATTGGGCAAGGCGGCTCGGTTAGCGGCAGAGCCAGAGTAGTTCACAATGGCTTTGAGGCAAGTAACTTTAACCCTGGGGAAATTTTAGTCGCATCTGGAACTAGCGCCGATTTGATTGAGGCAGTACGGAAAGCCTCTGGAATTATCACGGAAGACGGCAGCTTGACCAGCCACGCTGCCGTGATTGGTTTAAGACTCGGAATTCCGGTGATTGTAGGCGTAAAAGATGCTACTTTAGCCATTCGGGAAGGCGAAATCATCACGCTAGATATGCAGCGCGGCTTGGTTTATTCCGGTGCTAGCGCTAGACAAACCGACGCAGCCCTCTCTCCGGCTTACCCTTAGTAGCAGGGCGATCGCCGGCATTGGACTGAATCGGAAAATAATCGCTCACAATTTTCCAAAGCGGCGATCGCGCTGTTGATAGTCGCGGAGGGCGTAATGAAATTGGGTGCGATCGAAGTCTGGCCACAGCGTATCGGTAACGTAAATTTCGCTATACGCCATTTGCCAAAGCAAGAAATTGCTGAGCCGCATTTCGCCACTGGTGCGAATCAATAGATCGGGGTCACAAATACCAGCGGTATAAAGATGGCGCTCAAACTGGGCTTCATCAATATTTTCTAGATCAATCAAACCTTGCTGAACTTTTTGAGCGATCGCCCGACACGCTTGCACAATCTCCTGTCGCCCCCCATAGTTTTTGGCAACTGTAAACTGAATTCCCTGATTATTTTGGGTCGCCAACACCGCTTGATCAATTCGATTCCGCAAGATCTCAGGCAAGGCGCTTAAGTCTCCGGCAAACCGAATTCTGACATCTGCCCGAATGAGTTCCTCCAGTTCTCGTCGCAGCACTCGTTCATAGAGCATCATCAAAAATTCAACTTCCTCTAGGGGTCGTCCCCAATTTTCGGTTGAAAAAGAGTAGACCGTCAGCGCCTGAATACCCCAATCTTTACAACAGCGGAGCAATTCTTTTAAAACATCCGCTCCGCGTTGGTGCCCTCGAATCCTGGGCATTCCGCGCTGCTTCGCCCAACGACCATTGCCATCCATAATCACGGCAACGTGTTTTGGCAATCGATCTTGTAGAAGGTCAGCAGGCAACTCTTCCAAGGCAACTGAGTGTGCGGTCATGGTTTCTCCATCGATTTGTGCCCTAAGTCTAGTGAAGCTCAGGTTAGGGAAATTTAGATCCATCGCCTGTCTAGTCTTTATCTACTTTTTATGTTTGCGCCATGGAATTGCTTGTTTGATCAATGACCACGAATTAGCAGCCAATTGGCGACCAATGGTTCGTAAATTGGGGGCAACGGCTTCGCGATCGACAGACTGAGATAATCGTGCATCCAAAAGCTCTTTTAGTTTACTGCTCGTTAAAGGACGATTTAATATACCCCGTTCTGCTAAGGAAATAGAGCCTGTCTCTTCAGATACCACCACACAGATGCAGTTTTCGACCCGTTCCGTGATTCCCATTGCCGCCCGATGACGAGTGCCCAACTGACGAGAAGCGGTTTGTTCAGACAAGGGCAAAATTATGCCAGCCGCCACCACTCGTGTATCGCGAATCAGTACTGCTCCATCATGCAACAATGTAGTCGTTTGGAAAATGGTTTGTAGAAGCTCTTTGGAGACTTCTGCATTGAGGCGCACTCCCGGCACCGAAAAGTCGCGTTCATCAATGGGGCTTGCGGTTTCAATAATCATCAATGAGCCTGTACGATTTTGAGAGAGTTCTTTTACCGCGTCCACTAATTCATCTACCGTATCGGTAGACTTATAAGCGCTCCGTTGATAAGGCTGAATCAGTTGTAAAAGCTGACCTCGACCCAACTGCTCTAAAAATCGACGAAATTCCGATTGCAGAATAAATGCCATTGCCACGGCGGAGCCAACCACCAAATTATTTAACACGAAGCTGAGGAGCTTTAGCTCCAATCGCGTGCTAATGGCAGCCGCCAGCATCAGAACAATAAATCCTCGCACCATCCAGAGAGTTCGCCGTTCTCCAATGATGACCAGCATCATATAAGTCAGGGTGATGACCAACCCCACATCTACCAGCGACCAGACCACTTCGACAATGTTTTCAGGTAAAAGTCGGGTGAGCAGGTTTTGGAAGGCTAAAAAGCATAAAGGTTTTGTCCAACCAGGATCTGTCAGCCATTGATTCCACAAATCTCCCATTGATCTGGTTGAACCTTGCGCCGTTTGAGGTCATGCTGTGCTAAGTCGTGAGGCTCATTTCACTCTAAGACTCGATCGCTCCCTGGTCGTAACCGTTCTGGCAATCGATCCTGCCGGATGAGGTCATCATTGGTTTCGCGCTGTAAAATCACGTTTGCCTCGCCCTTGTTGACGAGGACTGCTGCGGGACGAGGAATGCGATTGTAGTTGGATGACATACTGTAATTGTAAGCTCCTGTCGCCGGAATGACGAGAGCATCTCCCGGTACTGCTGCCGCTAATTGGGCATCCTTGATTAGCACATCGCCTGATTCGCAGTGCTTTCCGGCGATTGTGATAGTTTCGGTTAGCGGCGCAGACATTCGATTGGCGATCACTGCCCGATAAACCGATTGGTAGGTAATGGGGCGAGGATTATCGGACATCCCGCCATCTACTGACCAATAAGTGCGAACGTCAGGAATTACTTTTTGCCCCCCCACAGTGTAGGCAGTGACGCAAGCAGAGCCAATGAGCGATCGCCCTGGCTCAGAAATTAGCTTCGGATAGGGCACCTGGTGAGTATCACAAGCGTGGGCGATCGCCTCCGACACTGTTTTCACCCACGCCTCAATGCTGGGGGGATCATCCGATTCGGTATAGCAGATCCCTAACCCACCGCCAATATTCAGAATTTCAATGGGCAACCCGTAATGAGTTGCTTTAAGGAGCCACTGCACCATCACCGCCGCCAAATCATGGTGCGGCTCCAGTTCAAAAATCTGCGAGCCAATGTGAGCGTGTAGTCCAACGCAAGACAACTCTGGATGCTGGCTCAAAAATTGGAAAACCTGATCTAACTGATTTAAATCGAAGCCAAATTTGCTATCAATGCTGCCGGTACGAATGTAATCGTGAGTGTGGCATTCAATCCCTGGTGTGAGCCGAATCATCACTCGGATGGGCGGCGTGGCAGACGTTAGGTGCTGGCTGGCGATCGCCACTAAGGTTTTTAGCTCTAGCCAGTTATCTATCACAATAGTGCAGCCTGATGCCGCAGCAAACACCAATTCGTCCCGCGATTTATTGTTGCCGTGCAGGTATAGCAGGGCGGCATCAACGCCTGCTTGGAGAGCGGTGTAGAGTTCGCCGCCAGAAACCACATCAATTCCTAGCCCTTCAGATGCCACGATCGCGCAGACCGCCAAACAATTCCATGCTTTTGATGCATAGATCACCTGCGACTCACCGGGATAAAATTTTGCAAACGAATCCCGGTATTGCCGACACGCAGTCCGCAAAGTTTGTTCATCTAAAATGTAAAGAGGAGAACCAAACTTTTGAAGCAAATCGATGACATCGCAGCTTCCCACTTCTAAATGATCTGCCTGATTGACACCTGCGGTTAGCGGAAGCACCTGCTGGTTTGGCGAAGGCGAAGCACTAGAAAGTTCTGGCAGATAGCGGCGACCAGATTGAGTTTCGGCGGGGCGAGTCGATACCATTACGCGATCGAGAGTCCTAAATAGCAAATAAGCGAAAATCAATGACTCTATCAGTTTACAATCGGCTGCCAACGATATCCTCGATCGATTAACTTTTGTGCCTAGTCTTCAAGTTCAAGCGCTTACCTCTAAAGATCTGACTGCTGTGCTCGATCTCGATCGCCGTTGCTTGGGTGGATTGTGGAATCTAGACGGCTACCAGCGAGAAATTGACAGTCCAAACAGCGACTTGCTCGTGTTGCAGCGCGAAACATTTGACCCTCATCGTGCCCCTGCCCTTCTGGCGATCGGCTGCTCTTGGACGATTCTAGAAGAAGCCCATATCACCTTATTAGCGGTTGATTGGGACTATCAACGCCAAGGATTAGGGCAGGCAATGCTCTACTGTTTGTTAAAAGCGGCTCACGATCGCGGCTTAGAGCGGGCAACGTTAGAAGTGCGAGTGTCTAATCAAGCGGCGATCGCGCTCTATGAAAAATTTGGCTTTCAAACCGCAGGACGACGTAAGCGCTATTATGCCGAAACCGGCGAAGATGCACTGGTGCTATGGCGAGGTGGGCTACATCATCCTCACTTTCCGCAAACCTTGATAACTTGGCAGCAAGCAGCCCGCGATCGCTTAGGGCGATCGGGTTGGCAGTTCAATGACCAATGGCAAACCGCGAGTGACCAAGACAAATGACATTTGCTGAACGCCTCCGCAGAAAATAGAACCCATTAATACAGCCAAGACTTCATCCTTCTTGTTACTACTTTTTCTCTTTTTCCGCACGTTCCACGTTGCACACCAGATTTATTCCTTTCTTGACTTTTGCTATCTTTTTGGTTAAGAATTTGCAACTGTGGCAATATTTCAATTTTTGTTTCGCTCTGAAGTGCCCGTTTTGGGGTGAAGGTACGGGAATCACGTATGTTTTCGTCTGTTCGCGACAAGCAGACGAAGGATTTCCCTGTGTTAGAATCAACTTCACCCGGCAATGCAGCAGGCGACACAGGAATTAAACCATGTTTGAACGCTTCACAGAAAAAGCCATCAAAGTGATTATGCTTGCCCAGGAGGAAGCGCGCCGCCTGGGGCATAATTTTGTGGGTACAGAGCAGATCCTCCTGGGTCTGATTGGAGAAGGGACCGGCGTTGCCGCCAAAGTACTGAAATCCATGGGTGTCAATCTTAAAGATGCCCGGATAGAAGTGGAGAAGATTATTGGTCGAGGATCTGGCTTTGTGGCTGTAGAAATCCCTTTCACTCCCAGAGCGAAACGGGTTTTGGAGCTATCGCTAGAAGAAGCTCGCCAACTTGGACATAACTACATTGGCACAGAACATCTTCTCCTAGGATTGATTCGAGAAGGAGAAGGGGTTGCTGCCAGAGTACTAGAAAACTTAGGGGTTGACCTATCAAAGGTACGCACTCAAGTGATTCGGATGTTAGGAGAAACAGCGGAGGTTACCTCTGGTGGATCTCAAGGGCGCACTAAGACTCCAACCCTGGATGAGTTTGGTTCTAACCTGACTCAAATGGCGGCTGAAGGAAAGCTTGATCCCGTTGTGGGTCGTCAAAAAGAAATCGAGCGGGTGATTCAGATTTTGGGTCGCCGCACCAAAAACAACCCAGTGTTGATTGGTGAACCTGGCGTGGGTAAAACCGCGATCGCGGAAGGATTAGCCCAGCGCATCGCCAACGATGACATTCCCGATATCCTTGAAGACAAGCGCGTTGTTACCTTAGACATCGGCTTGCTAGTCGCAGGCACCAAATATCGCGGTGAATTTGAAGAACGACTGAAGAAAATCATGGATGAAATCCGCTCTGCCGGAAACGTCATCCTGGTGATTGACGAAGTTCACACTCTGATTGGTGCGGGAGCGGCAGAAGGCGCGATCGATGCAGCGAATATCCTCAAGCCAGCATTGGCACGGGGTGAACTGCAATGTATTGGTGCCACCACTTTAGATGAGTATCGCAAACACATTGAGCGAGATGCAGCCCTAGAGCGTCGCTTTCAACCCGTTATGGTGGGTGAACCTTCGGTGGATGAAACCATTGAAATTCTCCGAGGTCTGCGAGAGCGTTACGAGCAGCATCACAAGCTTAAGATTTCTGATCTTGCTTTGGAAGCCGCCGCTAAGCTGTCTGATCGCTACATCTCCGATCGCTTCCTCCCTGACAAAGCCATCGATTTAGTGGATGAAGCAGGTTCGCGTGTTCGCCTATTAAACTCTCAGTTGCCTCCTGCTGCTAAAGAGCTAGACAAGGAACTGCGACAAGTTTTGAAAGACAAGGATGACGCGGTTCGTTCTCAAAACTTCGATAAGGCGGGTCAACTCCGCGATCGCGAAATGGAGATCAAGGCTGAAATCCGGGCGATCGCTCAGACTAAAAAAACCGAATCATCAGGTGAAGGCGGCGAAATGCCCGTGGTTGGCGAAGAAGACATCGCTCAGATTGTGGCTTCTTGGACCGGTGTTCCCGTCAACAAGCTAACGGAATCGGAATCCGAAAAGCTGTTGCACATGGAAGACACCTTGCACCAACGGTTGATTGGTCAAGAAGAAGCGGTCAAAGCAGTATCGCGCGCCATTCGACGTGCCCGTGTCGGCTTGAAAAATCCAAACCGACCGATCGCTAGCTTTATTTTCTCCGGTCCAACTGGGGTGGGTAAAACTGAGCTAACGAAGGCATTGGCAACCTACTTCTTCGGAGCCGAAGAAGCGATGATCCGCCTGGATATGTCGGAATACATGGAGCGGCACACGGTTTCTAAACTGATCGGTTCCCCTCCAGGCTATGTTGGTTATAACGAAGGCGGTCAGCTAACGGAAGCGGTGCGTCGTCGTCCTTACACGGTGGTGCTGTTCGACGAAATTGAAAAAGCTCACCCCGATGTCTTCAATATGCTGCTGCAAATCTTGGAAGATGGTCGCCTGACCGATGCCAAGGGACGCACGGTAGATTTCAAAAATACCTTGCTGATCATGACCTCTAACATTGGGTCAAAAGTGATTGAAAAGGGTGGCGGTGGATTGGGCTTTGAGTTTGCTTCCGAAGGGAACGCGGCTGAGTCTCAGTACAACCGCATTCGTTCTCTCGTTAACGAAGAACTGAAGAACTACTTCCGCCCAGAATTCTTGAACCGTTTGGATGAAATCATCGTCTTCCGTCAACTGAAGGAAGAGGAGATCAAGGAAATCGCCGATATCATGCTCAAAGATATCTTCAACCGATTGCAAGAGCAAGGCATTACCTTAGAAGTCACCGAGAAGTTCAAGGATCGCTTGGTCAAGGAAGGCTACAATCCTGCCTATGGTGCCCGTCCATTGCGTCGTGCCATCATGCGCCTGCTAGAAGATTCCCTTGCGGAAGAAATCTTATCGGGTCGGATCAAAGATGGTCACACTGCCATCATGGATGTAGATGAGGAAGGTCAAGTTAGAGTTCTCATGGGCGA
Source organism: Leptolyngbyaceae cyanobacterium (assembly GCA_041752515.1). Lineage (GTDB taxonomy): Bacteria > Cyanobacteriota > Cyanobacteriia > Leptolyngbyales > Leptolyngbyaceae > ULC077BIN1. Next base: position 14,446 of record JBGSWI010000070.1, read on the forward strand.
ACAACGCGAACTTTTGCCTCAAGCGGTTGAGTAACAGTTCAGTTTAATTTGCTAACGCAGAAAGGGCAGGGAGATGATTCTTCCTGCCTTTTTGGATAGCGCTATTTTCGACTCGCAGCTTGAAGATCTCCTAGTCAATACTAGAAATACGATCGCCGGGTAGTTTTCCCTGCTCCAGATGTTCAATCACATTTGAACAAATTTATCCCAATCTAAACGGAGAGTGGGACAGATCTAAACTTAAAACCGTAGCTGAATAAAGCTTCTACAGTTCAAAACTCAAAACGGTATCACATATCCTTTCTTGCAGGACTATCTTTCTACCAAAACCGCCTCGGTAAGCGTCAATAGCCTTCTCGATCGCATTGCAATCAAGATGATGCGGCAGATGGGTATCCCCGAAGTGCTGGCGCATGACCATCATTTCACTCAATCAGGATTTGTGATTCTGCGGACTGACTAGAGCCAAGAGCGATCGCCTTCTGACCTTTAAGCGCTGGTGTGAAACAGAATGACATCGCCTTCTTTGACGACGTATTCTTTCCCTTCACTGCGAACCAGCCCTTTTTCTTTTGCGGCTGGCTTGGAACCCGCAGCTATCAGATCCTCGTAGGCGATGGTTTCAGCACGGATAAAGCAGCGTTCAAAATCAGAATGGATGACTCCAGCCGCTTGAGGTGCAACCATACCCGCATTAATCGTCCAAGCGCGGGTTTCTTTAGGTCCCACGGTGAAGTAGGTGCGGAGTCCCAGCAGATCATAGGTGGCACGAATCAGGGATTTCAGTCCCCCTTCCTGCACGCCAAGGGATTCCAGAAAGTCGGCGCGCTCTTCTTCCGGCAGTTCCACCAATTCCGATTCTACCTGAGCGGACACGATGACCACCTGAGCATTTTCTTGGGCTGCGAGTTCTTTTACTTGCTCTACCCAAGCGTTGCCCGTTGCCAGGTCATCTTCCGAGACGTTGGCAGCGTAGATCACAGGCTTTTGAGTCAACAATCCCAACGCTTTAACCGCGATCGCTTCTTCTTCGGTAAGGCTAACCTGACGAGCGGGTTTGCCATCGTTTAGCACGGGCATTAACTTTTCTAGGGCATCCACTTCAATCTGAAGTTCTTTGTTGCCACGGGCTTGTTTTTTGGCGCGATCGAGTCTTTTTTCAATCTGCCCCAAATCCGCCAGGATCAGTTCTAGGTTGATGATTTCGATATCGCGGATCGGATCGATGGAGCCAGAAACGTGGATAATGTCATCGTCTTCAAAGCAGCGCACCACATGGGCGATCGCGTCTACTTCTCGAATATTTGCCAAAAATTGATTGCCCAATCCTTCGCCCTTGCTGGCACCTTTGACCAGTCCGGCAATATCGACAAACTCAACCCGCGTGGGAACGATTTCGGCAGAGGCAACAATTTTTGCCAAGATGGGCAGGCGTTCATCAGGCACGGCGACGATACCCACGTTCGGTTCAATGGTGCAAAATGGAAAGTTGGCAGCTTGCGCCTTGGCGTTGGCAACTAGGGCATTAAATAGAGTGGATTTTCCAACGTTTGGTAACCCAACAATCCCGGCTTGAAGCATAACTCACCTAAGCGATCGCGCTAGTAGAACAGCCTTTAATTGTATCGGTTTGTGACAGATCTTGGAAAATAGAAAAAGCGCAAACTCTTGTCATAAAGGAATATTATTCCTCTTAAACGAACGTTAAGCTAGGTGCCATCGCTCACAGAAAGGGGTCTCTGATGCTCTATTTGCTCAGATTGACGGGAGTTTGGCTTAGCTTGCTTGTCGCCAGTCTGGCGATCGCGCCCGGCTGATGCGGAAGAAGTCGTAGACCTGGACAGTTCCACTGAAGAGGAAACGCTGGATGACTCGTCCAAGGAAACAATCAGTTTGTAGGAGTTGACTGGTGACTCAGCGGCGCATAGTGTAATTGCGGCAGACCTTATAGGCAGGGGCGATCTCGATGAGTCAGTCTCACTCTCAAGCAACAATGCCGTTAGTCGAGGCGCTGCGCCACTGCACCGAGCGGCTCAACGCCCCATTTTATACCCCAGGGCACAAGTGCGGGCAAAGCATTGCAGCCCCTTTGAAGGATTTGCTAGGGGAACAAGTTTTTCGGGCAGATTTGCCCGAACTGCCAGAGCTAGACAATTTATTTGCCCCTGAAAGCGTGATTTTGGCAGCACAGGAGCTAGCGGCGGCGGCGTTTGGAGCCGATCGCACCTGGTTTTTGGCAAATGGTTCTACTAGCGGCGTAATTGCCGCAATTTTGGCGACCTGCAATCCGGGAGACTCGATCCTCTTGCCGCGCACAGTGCATCAGTCTGCCATTTCTGGGCTGATTTTATCGGGAGCGGTGCCTGTTTTTATCACTCCCGACTACGATCCGGCGCTGGATATTGCCCACTGCATTACCCCCGAAGCGGTGAAACTTGCCTTAACCCGCCATCCCCATGCCAAAGCCGTGCTGATGGTGTCGCCCACTTATTACGGTGCCTGTGGCGATGTGAGCGCGATCGCCCAGATTGCCCATGAATATGGCATTCCCCTGATCGTCGATGAAGCCCACGGTGCCCACTTTGCGTTTCATGCCAATTTACCCCCTTCCGCTTTGCAATCCGGTGCCGATGGGGCGGTGCAGTCTACTCACAAAACCCTGTCTGCCCTGACCCAAGCGGCAATGGTTCATGTTCAGGGCGATTTGATTGATCGCGATCGCCTCTCTAAATCTCTCGCCTTGGTGCAATCTACCAGTCCCAGTTATTTATTGTTAGCGTCCCTGGATGCGGCTCGGTGGCAAATGGCGACTCAGGGACAGGCACTCATGACCCACACCCTACACTTGGCGGCGGAAGCGCGATCGCGGATTAGCCAAATTGCCCCACTCACAGCGTTGAGCCACCACCACGCCACCACCCCCGGATTTGTTGATTTTGACTCTACTCGCCTCACGGTCACAGTCTCAAAGTTGGGCATAGACGGCTTTGCTGCCGACGAAATTTTGAATACCCAACTCAGCGTAACCGCCGAGTTTCCCTCCCTGCAACATCTCACCTTCATCATTAGCTTGGGCAACACAGAGGCAGATATTGCGCAGCTAATCCGTGGGTTTGAAAAGCTAGCAAAACAGCAGCGCGGCGGGTGGAGTGCAGCGAGTGGAGTGCGGAGTGCAGAATTCTTTGCCCCTGTTTCCTATGCCCTCCCTTCCCTTTCCCCCCGCGATGCCTTTTGGGCTGCTACCGAAACAGTCGCGATCGCCCAGGCTATTAACCGCATCAGCGCCGAACTCCTATGCCCCTATCCGCCGGGCATTCCCGTGCTGATTCCCGGAGAAGTGGTGACGGACAGCGCGATCGCTCACTTGCAAACTATTTTGGCATCGGGCGGCATGATCAGCGGCTGCGCCGATCCAAGTTTGGCTACCTTAAAAGTCGTTAAAGCCTAGTCTTTTGCCTCAATGCCCCAGTCATCCAGCGGAATCATGGTTTCATCATAGTTTTGGGGTCGTACCTGCTCTGGCTCTTGTTCCTGTAGCTGATAGGTGGCGTGAATTTTGGGACCAAACCTAATCTCATCGCGATCGCTGAGGTTGCAGGCTTGCACTCTTCGCCCATTCACTAACAATCCATTGGAACTCGGTTTGCCCTTAGGAGTGCCATCCACAATTCGATAGTGATACTCTCCTTCATCACCGGGAAGCTGCACCAACGTCGCATGACGGCGTGAAACGAACTGAGAAACCAGACGAATATCGCAGTTCGGATCTCTGCCAATTGAATAGATTGGTGCATCAAGAATGTGTTCTTTACGTCCTTGATCATCTTCTACAACCAACACGTGCTTAGCGTCTAGAAACATTATTTGGCAGGCAACTTAACGAAAGTATTTTATTATTCACAGCCAGAGGGCGATCGCCCGGATTTTTCACCCGAATGGGTCATCACACCCTTGTTTAAAGGGGGGGAGTGTAAGGTGTAAGAAGGTGGGTCTGCCAAATTTAGTTGGTAGCCTATTTTTCTCTCTGCACCCTTTTCCCATGCTTTCTTCCTCATGGTCTTATGTTACTCCAGGAATTCCCGATGAGATGTTCGAGCGTCTGCCCGGAATCCCCATGACTCCCCGCGAAATTCGGCTTTTGCTCCTCTCTTATTTGCGATTAGAGTCCAATTCGGTGCTGTGGGATATTGGCGCAGGCACCGGCACTATTTCCGTAGAGGCAGGATTGCTCTGTTCCAAGGGTCATGTGATTGCGATCGAGCGAGATGAAGAAGTGGCTAGCTTAATTCGGCGCAATTGCGATCGCTTTGGGGTGACCAACGTGGAGGTGATTGAAGGCATTGCCCCAGATTGCCTCAGATCGTTGGCTAGAGCGCCCCAGCGGGTGTGTATTGGGGGTGGGCGATCGCTCAAAGCAATTCTAATGGAAGTTTGGCAGCATCTCCCCGCTACCGGGCGAGTGGTTGCCATCGCCGCCAGTTTGGAGGGGCTGTATCAAGTATCGGAAAGCTATGCCGAGCTACAGGTTCGCAATGTAGAAGTGGTGCAGTTAGCGGTGAATCGATTAGAAAAGCGCGGAATGAGTCAGGTTTTTACGGCGACTGACCCAATTTTTGTCCTCAGTGGCGAAAAACTTTAAATTAAACAGGTTTTAAGTTTCAGGTTTTAAGTTTCAGGCTTTGACGTGAGCGCTCAGCCGAACGGTGTTGGGTTTCAGAGACTAGGGCACGCACTCAGGCAAGAAAGCAAGACTATACCTGATGTGCAACTAATTTGCCCTCATCCCAACCCTTCTCCCCAAGGAGAAGGGCTTTCGGACATTTCCGGTTCCCTCTCCAATCGGGAGAGGGCTAGGGTGAGGGCAGTCTTTGCGTTGTTTCAGGAAAGTCGCACATC